>NZ_JADOTX010000001.1:925600-1234133 GCF_015751765.1 Micromonospora ureilytica | reverse complement strand
GGCGGCGGCGCTGAAGGCGAGCTTCGGCACCGACGGGCAGCCCGGCTCGTACACCGACGTGGACCACTGCGACGCGATCGCGTTGTGGGGTCACAACGTCGCCGAGACGCAGACGGTGCTGTGGATGCGGATGCTGGACCGACGCCGTGGCCCCAACCCGCCGGCGATGCTGGCGGTGGACCCGCGCGCCACCCCGGTCGCCCGGGAGGCCGACGTGCACCTCGCAGTGCGTAACGGCACCAACGTGGCCCTGCTGAACGGCCTGCTCCGGGAGATCGTCCGGCGCGGCTGGTACGACCACGACTACGTCGACGCGCACACAGTGGGTTTCGACGAGCTGTGCCGGATCGTCGACGGCTACCCGCCGCAGCGGGTCGCTGAGATCTGCGACGTGCCGGCCGCCGACGTGGAGCGCGCCGCCGAACTGCTCGGCGGCTCACAGCGGTTGCTGTCGACGGTGCTGCAGGGCTTCTACCAGTCGAACCAGGCCACCGCCGCTGCCTGCGCCGTCAACAACCTGCACCTCGTTCGGGGGATGATCGGCCGGCCGGGCGCCGGGATCTACCAGATGAACGGCCAGCCCACCGCCCAGAACACCCGGGAGACCGGCGCTGACGGCGACCTGCCCGGCCTGCGCAACTGGGACAACGAGCGGCACATCGAGGAGCTGGCCCGGCTGTGGAACGTGGACGTGGACACCATCCCGCACTGGGCGCCGCCGACGCACGCCATGCAGATTTTCCGGTACGCCGAGCAAGGCTCGATCAAACTGCTCTGGATCTCCGCCACCAATCCGGCCGTCTCGCTGCCGGAGCTGCACCGGATCCGGCAGATCCTGACCCGGCCGGAGCTGTTCGTGGTGGTCCAGGACCTCTTCCTCACCGAGACCGCTGAGTTCGCCGACGTCGTGCTGCCCGCCGCCACCTGGGGCGAGAAGACCGGCACGTTCACCAGCGTCGACCGGACCGTCCACATCTCCGACAAGGCCGTCGACCCGCCCGGGGAGGCCCGCCCGGACCTGGACATCTTCCTCGACTACGCCCGCCGGATGGACTTCCGCGACCGCGACGGTCAGCCGCTGATCGACTGGAGCGGGCCGGAGGAGGTGTTCGAGGCGTGGAAGGAGTGTTCGCGGGGTCGGCCGTGCGACTACTCCGGCATCACCTACGACAGGTTGCGCGGCGGCTCCGGCATCCAGTGGCCCTGCACCGAGGAGCATCCCGACGGCACCGAGCGCCTCTACACCGACGGACACTTCCCCACCGACCCCGACTACTGCGAGACGTACGGCCAGGACCTGGCCACCGGCGCGGAGTTCACCGAGGCGGAGTACCGGGCCAAGGAACCGAACGGGCGGGCGTTCCTGCACACCGTCGACTACCAGCCCTCAGCCGAGGTGCCCGACGAGGAGCACCCGCTGCTGCTCACCACCGGCCGTACCGTCTACCAGTTCCACACCCGCACCAAGACCGGCCGCGCCCCGCAACTCAACCAGGCGGCACCGGACGTGTGGGTGGAGCTCAACCCCGCCGACGCGGCCCGGTTCGGCATCGTCGAGGGCGACCTGGTCGGCGTCTCCTCAGCCCGCGGCGCCATCCAGGCCCGCGCCCGGCTCTGCGGCATCCGCCCCGGCGTGGTCTTCCTGCCGTTCCACTACGGCTACTTCGACCAGGATCCGACCGACCGCAGTCCGCGAGCGGCGAACGAGTTGACGATCACCGCCTGGGACCCGGTGTCCAAGCAGCCCCTCTTCAAGGTCGCCGCCGTCGCCGTGACGAAACTCGCCGACGGGCGGGGCGTACCCTCGCCGGCGCCGACCGTCGGCGGCAGCGCACCACCAGCGGACGCTGACGTGCCGCCCACAGTTGGTGGGCCGGCAGCCGAGGCCACCAGCGGGAGGGAGTGAGCCGTGCACCTCGCCCACTACCTCGGTCTCCTGCACCGCGCGCAGGTCAACCTGGCCGACGCGTTCCGACAGGTCGCCGACGCGCACGCCGAGGAACCCGACATCGAGCACCTCTGCCAGCAGCAGGCGAAGCGCTGCGACGCGTACGCCGAACAGCTGCACCCGTTCGTGGTCCGCTACTCCGAGGACGCCCCCGACGAACCCGACCGGTTGCACTCGGAACTGTTCACCGGGACCCGCACCGGCGGCATCGGCCTCCTGCGTGACCTCCAGGACCTGTACCTGATGGCCGCCGAGTGCGACATCACCTGGACCGTCGTCGGCCAGGCCGCCTACGGTGTCCGCGACGAGGAGCTGCTCTCAGTCGTGCGACGCTGCGAAGGCGAAACGGCGATCCAGCTCAAGTGGCTGCGTACCCGGATGAAGGCCGCTGCACCCCAGGCGCTCGTCGTCGCCGACTGACAGCCCGGGTATTCTGGCGGTCCTGTAGCCCACATCCGCGTACCGGATGTGGCGAATCGGCGTCGAGCAACCGGCGTTGGTCCCGGCTCCGCCCCGATGGGGGTCCGTGCA
This sequence comes from Micromonospora ureilytica, assembly GCF_015751765.1. NCBI lineage: Bacteria > Bacillati > Actinomycetota > Actinomycetes > Micromonosporales > Micromonosporaceae > Micromonospora > Micromonospora ureilytica. The sequence continues at coordinate 1,231,654 of NZ_JADOTX010000001.1, read as the reverse complement.
GCGGTCCGCGACACGCGGGCTGCCAACCGCACGCCCGCCATCCCGATCTCTGGTTCTTCGACGGGCGCGCCGGCCGTGAGGACCCTGTGGCATGACCCACTCGCCGACGGACCCCGCCGACGCCTTCGCCGAACTCGGCCGGATCAAGCTCGGTGAGACCAGTCTCGACGACGTTCTGCAGCGCGTCGCGGAACTGGCCAAACGGGTGCTAACGGTGCCGGTCGAGGTGTCGGTCACGCTGGTTCGCGGCGGGATCGGGCACACCGCGGCGTTCACCGACGAGCTGGCCCTCGACATGGACGAGCGGCAGTACGCCCAGGGAAGCGGCCCGTGTCTGGCCGCCGCCACCGCCGGCGACATCCTTTCCGTGCCCGACCTCACCGCCGAAGATCGCTGGCCCGACTGGGCCGAACGCGGCCGCAAGGCGGGAGTTGGCAGCTCCTTGTCGGTCGGCATGCCGATCCAGGAGGCGGTCGTCGGCGCGCTCAACGTCTATGCCCGCACCCCGCACGCCTTCGACGACGACACAGTCGCCGTGCTGGAGACCTTCGCCGCGTACGCCGCCGTCGCCCTGGCCAACGCCCAGCTCTACGAGAGCACCGCGAACCTCGCCCGCCAGATGCAGGATGCCATGGCCAGCCGCGCGGTCATCGAACAGGCGAAGGGCATCATCATGGCCGAGCGCCGGTGCACCGCCACCGAAGCGTTCAACATCCTGGCGAAGGTGTCGCAGGACTCCAATCGCAAGCTCCGCGACGTGGCTCAGGCCCTGGTGGACCGGGCAGCCGGAAAAGCTCAGCGCTGACCAGGGCCGGGCGGCCGCGAATGCCCGCTGGGCTCCGGCCGGCCGCCACTGCCCGGTGTGTCCCGTGGATCTTCGGGTAGGGCACCAGGAACCGGGCGGGGCGGTGCCGGCGACCCGAGAGGTGCCGGCACCGACCGCGGGGGCAGCGCTCGGCCTGGCTACCCGTCGCCGGCGGCACGGTCACGGTCGGCCTGGGCGTCCGCCGCGCCGATCGGGGTGCCGTCGCCGTCACGGGCCGCGCGGGACAGGTCCACATCGGCACCGGTCCGGGCGGCGTCCGCCCTCGCGTCGTCCGCGCCGACGATCTCCCCGGCCGGATCGGCGCCCGCGCCGTCGTCGTCGACCAGCCGTCCGGCGTCGGCCAGTCCGATCGGTACGTACCTGGGATCCGTCATCTCGTCCTCCTTGGGGGTTCCGGCTCGCTCCCTACCGCTACCCCGAGGTGGTTTCCACACACACCCCGGGCCGCTACTCCTCTGGGACGCGCGGGCCGACCTCGCCCTGCCTCAGGTGTTCCGCGTTGCGGTCGGCCTCGCTGTCGGCGTTCGCAGCCCCGGAGCCTGGATCAGTCGTACGGCGCCCCTCGGCGTCCTGATACACAGCGCCGGTCTCGAGGGCTCTCTCCTGCTGGCTCTGCTCGGGCGTAGTCATGGATTTCACCTACCCTCCGGCTCCACCAGCAAACGGGCCCGCCGGTGCTGCTCCGATCAGGGCATCAAGCGACGCAGAACTCGTTGCCCTCGGGGTCGAGCATGACGACGTGCCCGAGGACGTCCCCGTACCATTCCTCGCGGACCACCGTCGCACCGGCCGCAACCAGGTCGGGCACTTTCTGCCGGATCAGCAGGGCGCGCTCGGCCATGTCCGCAGAGCCCGGACCTGCCACTCGAATGTCGACGTGCATACGGTTCTTGGCTGACTTGCCCTCGGGGACCTTGAGGAAGGCAATGGCAGGGCCCCGGCCGTCCGGGTCAACGATGGACGCGTTGTCGGGCTCGTCAAAGCCGGTTTCCTTGACGTAGCCGAGGGCCAACGCCCAGAAAGCAGCGATCCGCTGGGGATCGGCGGCATCGCATCCCAGGGTCCAAACAGTGGCCACCGCGCCACCGTACGCGAGCTATGACGACCTGTCACCGACCTCGGCTCAGTGACCGCGGAACGCCTCCTCCAACCACCATGAGCCTCGCTCCGCGCAGACCTTGGCGTCGATCACCAGCGGCCGGGTGCGGGGGCCGGCGAGCCAGCGGCGTACCGGTCCGAGATCGTCGACGGTCCGGACGGTCAGCCCGTCGCAGCCGTAACCGCGGGCTATCGCGGCCAGGTCGGTCTCGGGGAAGGTGACAGTCTCCAACGGGTGCCCGTCCGGGCCGAAGTGGTGCACCTCGGCGCCGTACGCCGCGTCGTCGTAGATCACCACGAGCAGGGGTAGCGCCAGCCGGACGGCGGTGACCAGTTCGGTCGCGGACATGACGAAGCCACCGTCGCCGACCGCGGCGACGGTGAGCCGGTCCGGCCGGGCGACCGCCGCGCCGAGCGCACTGGCCAGACCGAGCCCGATCGACTGGAACGCCTGGGTGAAACAGAATCCGGCCACGTCCGGCACGTCGAGCCACATCGACGGGTAGCCCATGAAGTTGCCCGAGTCGACCACCACCGTCCGGTCGGGCGGCAGCAGGTCGTCCAAGGCCGCCGAGAGCGTCCTCGGGTCGATCGTCGCCGGTGCGCCGGGCCGCGCCGACGCGCCCTCGTCCCGGTACGGGACCGTCCGCCACCGGCCGTGCTCGCGAATCCGTTGTGCCAGCTCCGGCGTACGCCAGCCGTCGGTTACGGCGCCCACGGGCCCTGTGGGGCCGACGCCCAGCCGACCGAGCACCGCCTCGGCGACCGCCGTCACCTCGCCGGCCACCGTCAGGTCAACCGGCCGGTTCACCCCGAACGCGGCCGGGTCGTGGTCCACCTGGACGACGACCGCGGAGGGTGGGATCAGTTCGCCGTGCCGGGTGGTCCACATGTTCAGCGTGCTGCCCCAGGCGACGACCAGGTCCGCCGCGCCGACCAGTTCGGCGGCGAGCGGGGTGGCGAAGCCGCCGGCCACGTCGATGTTCCACGGGTTTCCGGCGAACAGTCCCTTCGCCGCGGCCGACACCGCGACCAGCGCGCCGCACGCGTCGGCGAGCCGGGTCAGCGGTTCCCGGGCCGCGCGGGCGCCCCGACCCGCGATGAAGACCGGTCGACGTGCGGCCTGGAGCGCGGCCAGCAACGGCTCGACCTCAGGGGCGGCGCCCGGGCTCGGGGCGACCGCGCTGACCGGGCCGGACCACGGTTCGGTCACGCTGCGCTGCACCTCCAACGGGAGGCCCAGCACCACCGTTGCGCCCCGGGCGGCGGTGCGGTACGCCGCGCCCGCGTCGTCGGCCGCGTGCGTCGCGCGTACCCGATGGAAGTCGGCCCCGACCGCGGCGGCGAGGGCCGGCAGGTCGATGAAGAAGTTCGACAGCGGCGCGGTCGCCTCCGGGGCCAGGACCACCATCGGGGTACGGCTCTTCGCGGCCTCGGTGAGGCCGGTCAGCGCGTTGGTGACGCCCGGACCCTGGTGCACCGAGAGCAGGCCCACCGTCCCGGAGGTGCGGGCGTACCCGTCGGCCATGCTCGCCGCGCCGCCCTCGTGGGCCGCCGCCACGAACCGGGCGCCGGCCGCCACGAGCGCGTTCGTGACATGGAAGTTGCCACTGCCGACCACCCCGAAGACGTGCCGTGCGCCGTGTCCGTACAGAACCCGCCCGACCACCTCGGCTACCCGCATCGGTGGCCCGGTCCTATCGTTCGACAAGCGCGAGGACCCGGCACGGGCTGCCGGACCCGGAGACGATCGGCAGTGGTCCGGCGATCACCACCGCGCCGGTCGCCGGCAACTGCGCCAGGTTACGGAGCTGGGTCAGCCCGTACTTGTCCTGGCCGAGCAGGAACGAGTGACACGGGAACGGCGGGTCGAACGAATGCGCGGCGCCCGCGTCGGTTCCGACCGTCTCCACCCCGACGCCCTGGATCGGAGACTCCTCAGCCAGCCAGCGGGCGCACTCGACGGAAATGCCCGGGGTACGGCCGGCGTTGGCGTACCGCTCCGGGTCGTCGCCGTACGCGTCCCAGCCGGTGCGGTAGAGCAGCCAGCCACCGGTGGGCAAGGCTCCGTGTTCGGCCTCCCACGCCTTGACGTGCTCGACCTCGAGCAGGAAGTCCGGGTCGGCGGCCGCGTCGGCGGCGTGGTCGATCACCACCGCCGGGGCGATCAACTGGCTCACCGGGACCTGCGACACGTCGGCGCCCTGCTGTCCGGAGACCCAGTGCACCGGGGCGTCGAAGTGGGTGCCGGTGTGCTCACCGGTGGAGAAGTTGTTCCAGTACCAGGCCGGACCGCGGTCGTCGTACCGGCTGATCTCGCTGAGCCGGAACGGCCAGGTCTGACCGAACTGCTCGGGCAGACCCAGGATCGGGGTCTGGTCCGAGAGCGGAGCGGTGAGGTCGACAACCTGGATTCGGCCGCTGGAAAGAGCGGCGACAAACTCCTGCAGCACCGTCATGCGGCGACGGTACACGCCGCCGGAGGGTCAGCCGCTCCGCCGATTACCGTACTGACGCGGGCTCTGGACCGAACCCCGACCGCCGAGGTGCTGCCCCTTCCCGTGCGGCTGAGGCGAGGCGACCTTGCCCTTCGCACGCCGGGCAGCCCGGTTGGCGGGGACGGAAGGTTCGTCGGTCTCGGCCGTGGTCGGGGTGTCGGCATCCTCCGCGTCGGCGGCTTGGACGGGCTCAGGCTCCGGCATCGGTATCTCCCTGGATTCGTGGGGCGCCCTATGAACCATCGGCAGCCGATGGACGGGGCCTACTCGACACCGGTGTGGGCCCCTTGACGGTATCGCAAGGCCGAGATCCGGCGACAATCCACCGGCCCCGAAACGCGAGCACGGGTCTTCGTCGACCCCCGACCCGTTGTCGAACGTCCTCGGTCGCCGGCGGCGGACATGGCACGATGGCCGTGTCCTGCGCCGCCGGTGGCCGGGCACGACACTGATGGAGTCGGGATGTCAGGACTGGCCGGCACGCCGGTGCCAGGGTTGGCGAAGCTCTGGACGCACGATCCGGTCACCGCCGGCGCGTATCGGCTGGTCGGCCGGCTGGGCGCGGGTGGGCAGGGGGTCGTCTTTCTCGGTGAGGACGACGCCGGTGACCGGGTCGCGGTCAAGATGGTCAACGTCGATCTGAGTGATCCACGGGCGCGCTCGCAGTTCGTCAAGGAGATCGCCGCCGCCCGCCGGGTGGCTCCGTTCTGCACCGCGCAGGTGCTCTTCGCCGAGGTGGACGGCGAGCGGCCCTACGTGGTCAGTGAGTTCATCGAGGGCCTGACTTTGCACCGACACGTTCGCGAGCGCGGCCCGGTGACCGGTAACGCCCTGCACCGGCTCGCGGTCGGCACCGTCACCGCGCTCGCCGCGATCCACAGCGCCGGCGTGGTGCACTGCGATCTGAAACCGGACAACGTGGTGCTGGGCGAGGACGGTCCTCGGGTGATCGACTTCGGCATCGCCCGCGCTTTGGGCGTCACCGACACAGCGTCCAGCCGGGTCATGGGGACCACCGCGTACATGGCCCCCGAGCGGTTCCGCAACGACGCTATCGGTCCGCCCTGCGACGTGTTCGCCTGGGCGGCCACGATCGCCTTCGCCGCCGGTGGTCGGCCGCCCTTCGGCAATGATTCGCTCTTCGCCGTGATGCACCGGGTGCTGCACGACCAGCCCGACCTGCCGGCGTTGCCTCCCGTCCTCGACGAGCTGATCCGGGAGTGCCTGGCCAAGGATCCCGCGGACCGACCGGCTGCCGAGCGCGTGCTGGTGCGGCTGCTCCGACAGGACGGCAGGGTCACCGAGCCGCTACGTCGGGAGAACCTGCTCGAGGCCGGCAACGAGACCGCGGGCGCGCCGACGCCGAACCACCCGCTCCCCCAGGTGACGCCGACGGCACCGCAGCCGGGCCCGACGCAGCCGCGGATACCGACCCAGCCGACGGTGCCGACCCAGGCCCGGCCAACCCCGCCAGCACACCTGCCGGTGACGACCCAGCCGGCACACCTGCCGGTGACGGAGCCCGAGGCTGGTGCTGGCGGCGACGGCGCGACGCGGCGGCTGCGTCGTGAGGCCGCAGACGCCTGGGGCATCTCGACCGCGCTCTTCCTCGGGTCGGTTGGCGCCGCCGCCGGATACGTCGCGTCGAGCGCGGTCGGCCCGGCCACCGCGGTCGGGGCGGTCGCCTTCGTCGTGGTCTACCTGGTCCGGCTGCTGGTCGCGACGGCGGTCGGGGGACGGTCCGACCGCGGGTGACAGGTGCACCGGGGTCGAGGTCGCCGGCTGGCGCCGCATCGATAGGTTGACTGCCACCAGCCGCCCGCCGAGGAGGACGCCCCGATGGCCCCAACCGCTACGCGTACGCGGCAGTGGTTGCCGTACGCCGCCGCCGTCACCGCCGGCCTGGTGGTCATCGCCGGGGCGTTCGTGTTCGTCCGGCAGCGTGAAGCCGGCTGCGCCATCACCCTCCAGGTCAACTCCTCCACCGAGAAGGCGGCGCTACTGGCCGACCTGGCCGAGCGCTACAACCGCGGCGACAGGTCGATCGACGGCGGCGGCTGCGCCCAGGTGCACGTCAGCGCCTTGAACTCGGGCAAGGCCACCGAGGCGCTGGCTACCGACTGGACTCGCACCGGCCTGCCGCAACCGCAGGTCTGGCTACCGACGTCGAGCCTGTGGACCGGCCAGCTCCGGCTGCTCGACGAAGCCGCCGGGCGGGAGTTGCAGACTCCGGACCACTACCCGTCGATCGCCAACAGCCCGCTGGTCATCGCGATGCCACAGCCCAAGGCCGAGCTGGTACGCCAGCACGGGGCGCTGGGCTGGGAGGAGATCCTGGGCCTCTCCGGGCGGGACGGATGGGCGGGCTTCGGCAAGCCGGAGTGGGGCCGTTTCACCTTCGGCAAGGACAACCCGAACCTGTCCACCTCCGGGTTGGCGGCGACCATCGCCACCTACTACGCGGCGGTGAAACGGGCCAGCGACCTGACCCGCTCCGATCTGGCCGACCCCGCGGTCACCCAGTTCGTCCGCCGGATCGAGGCCAACGTGTCGCACTACAGCGACGACTCGGTGGACCTGCTGCGCAGCCTCGCCGAGGCGGACCTGGCCGGCAGCGCGGGCAGCACGGACGACATGAGTGCCATCGTTCTGCAGGAGGAGCTGGTGGACCTCTACAACACGGGTGCGTTGAGCCCTCGGCTGGACGGGCAGGAGCGGGGCCGCCGACCGAACGTCCCGCTGGTCGCCGTCCATCCCAAGGAGGGCACGTTCAACCTGGACCATCCGTTCGTGGTGCTGCCCACCGCCGACAAGCGGCAGCGCGCGGCGGCGGCCGACTTCCAGAAATTCCTGACCGAGGGCGCCCAGCAGGAGAGCTTCGCCCGCCTCGGCTTCCGGGACCACGAGCGTCGGGCCTCGGCGGAGCTGCTTGCCAGCGTCGGCGCCGAGCCCAGCGGCGGGCTCAGCTACTTCGAGCCGCCGGCCCCGGAGGTGGTCAGCGCGATGTTGGACGGTTGGCGCACGCTCCGCAAGAAGGCCAACATCCTGATCACCCTGGACACCTCGGGGTCGATGCAGGCGAAGGTCGGCACCAGTACCCGTTTCCAGGTCGCCGCGGCGGCGGCGGGCAAGGGTCTCGCGTTGCTCAACGCCGAAGACCAGGTGGGTCTCTGGTCGTTCTCCTCGGAGACCAAGCAGCAGCCGAAGAGCCCCTACCGGGAGGAGGTCCCGCTCGGCGGGTTCGACCAGACGCGGATCAAGAACAAGATCGCCGGCCTGCAGGTCGTTGGCGACACCGCGCTCTACGCGACGGTCCGGGCCGCACACCGAGAACTGCTCGACCGGTACGACCCGCAGCGGATCAATGCGATCGTCGTGCTGACCGACGGCAAGAACGAGTACAGCAAGGACAACGACCTCGCCCGGCTGCTCGCCGAGGTCGCCCTGGACCCGAAGCGTCCGGTGAAGGTGTTCTGCATCGCCTTCGACCGGGACTCAGACTTCGCCACCCTGGACCGGATCGCCAAGGCATCGTCGGGCAAGGCCTTCGACGCCACCGATCCCGCCAAGATCGACGACGCGTTCGTGAAGCTGGTCAGCAGCTTCTGACGCTCTCCCCTGGCCGGCATCGGACCGGAGCGGCTATGGCCGGTCGAGCTGAGGAGAGGCACCCGTGACGCGGACGTTCCTGCAGTCGGATGAGTTGCACGACCTGGTGGCGGAGCAGTTCGGCTCCAACAGCCGACTCATCGGCCTGCACCGGCTCACCGGCGGCAGCAAAAAGGGCGTCTACCGGCTTGGGCTCGACGGCCAGAAGCCCGTGATTCTGTATGTATGGGCGGCAGGCGAAAATTACTGGCCGCCGTCGCCGACGGTCCCGGACGACCCGTTCACTGACGCGTCGGGCGCGGAACTGTTCGCGGCCAACCACGCGGCGCTCACCGCCGCCGGTGTGCGCGTACCGCGTCTGCTCATGCTCGACCGCGACGGTCGCTACCTCGACGCCGACATCGCGCTGCTGGAAGACGCCGGCGCGCTACGGCTGGAGGCGCTGATGGAACGCGATCCCGCCGCGTCCGCCGCGCCACTGTCGGCGCTCGGCGACGCCCTGCGCCGCATGCACACCACCTTCGGCCCGAACTATGGCAAGCTCGCGGCGGTAGCCCAGGGTGAGGCGTCCCAGACTCGACGCACCGAGGACATCATCATGGACCGGGCGCTCGGCCACCTTGACGCAGCAGCGGCCCGCGCCCCGCGCCTGGCTTATGCGCATCACCGGATCGCCGCCCACCTTCATCATCTCCGTGACCGGGTGGCGCCACGCCAGGAGTACGCACTGGTGCACGGTGAGCTTGGACCGGATCACGTGCTCGTCGCGCCGTCCGGCGAGCCGGTAATGATCGACATCGAGGGCTTGACGTACTTCGACGTCGAATGGGAGCACGCCTGGTTGCAGATGCGCTTCGGCGAGGCGTATCCGGCGCTGCGTCCGGTCGATCTGGACCCGAACCGGTTGGAGCTCTACCGGTACGCGCAGGTGCTGTCGCTGATCGAGGGTCCGCTGCGCATCGCGGACACCGACTTCCCGAATCGACGATGGATGCTCGACCTGGCCGAGTGGAACATCAGCAAGGCACTCGCCGCAATCTGACGCCTGCCGCGGCCCGTCGTCCTGCCGGTGGGGGCAGGCGCTCTGCCCGCCCCCACCGGCTGTGCCATCAGACCAGTCGGCGGCGGACCCACCAGAGGGAGAGCAGGGACAGCACGACGGCCACTGCGAACAGCACGCCGAACTCCCGCCACTGCAGGCCCCAGAACTTCGAGCCGGACACGTAGCTCACCTTCAGGCTGAGGTTCTGCTGCCCCAGCCATCTCTGGCACGCCTCGCGCCCACCGGACGCCCGCGGACCGCACTGGGTCATATCGGCCGGACCACTGAACTCCGCTCCGGTCGAGGTGATCGTGGTGCTCGACACGACCCAGTCACCCCTGCGCTCGGGCTCGACGTGGACCGTCATGTGCCCGGTGTCGGGGTTCATCGAGATCCCGAAGTCGCCGTCGAACGTCAGAGGGGTGACGGTGGTGACCGGCTGAGCCAGCCAGGGGCGCACCACGAACGGCGCGGCGATCTGGAGGCCGACCACCACCAGCAGGGTCACCGCCATCGCGGCGAGGGTCCGCCGCAGCACCAGCCCGGTGAAGACACCCACCACGAAGGCCAGCGTCGCGTAGCCAATCGGGACGATCCCCCGGGCCGCGAACACCAGCGGGTTCATCCGGTCCGCCGAGGCCCCGTCGATCGATTGCGCCCATCTGGTGAGCATCAGGCTGAGCAGGCCGGCGCCGAGCGCTGCGGCCCCAGCGCCGACCGCCAGCTTGACCAGCAGCCAGCGGACACGGCTGACGGACTGGCTGAAGACCATGCGGTACGTGCCGGACTCGAGCTCCCGGGCCACCAGCGGCGCGCCCCAGAAGATGCCCACCAGGGCGGGCAGCAGGTACAGGGCCGCGATGGCGGCGATGTGGAACTCGTTCGCCCATTTTGGTTGCAGCGCTTGGAGGAACGCTTCGCCGGCGGCGAGGCAGGCATCGCCCTGGCAGCCGGTGTATCCGGTCTGCGTGGCCAGCTCGGTCACCTCCGCCCAGGTCAGCGCCAGACCACCCAGGACCACCAGCAGCAGGCCACCGGTGGCCAGGGTCGGGGTGCGGAACTGCCGCCAGGTCATCCAGATCATCGCTGTCCCTCCAGAACCCGTTCCGGCCCGTCGCCGGTGGCTCCGCTCATGTACGCCAGCACAATGTCCTCCAGGTCCAGCCGGTCGACCTGCCAGGACGGGTCGACGATCGGCGCGGTGCTGCGCACCACCAGGGTCGACTGCACGTCGGTGTGGCTCTGCTCGACCAAGGCCCGCCCGGCGCCCAGGTCGGCGGTGTCGCGCCGCTGCCCGACCAGGCGGTGGTGGGTGGCCAGCAGATCGTCCACGTCACCGGCCACCCGCACCCGCGAGGCGACCAGCACGATCAGGTGGTCGCAGACCCGCTCCAGGTCGGCCACCAGGTGCGAGGACATCACGACACTCATGCCCTGCTCGGCCGTCAACTCCATCAGCCCCTGCAGGAAATTGCGCCGGGCGAGCGGGTCGAGTGCCGCCACCGGCTCGTCGAGCAGCAGCAGATTGGGCCGCTTCGCCGCGGCGACGGTCAGGGCCAGCTGGGCGCGCTGGCCGCCGGAGAGCTTGCCCGCCTTCTGTGCCGGGTCCAGGCCGACCTGGGCGATCCGCCGCTCGGCGAGCGCACCGTCCCAGGACGGGTTGAGGTGCGCGCCCATCCGCAGGTGGTCCGCGACGGTCAGGCCGGCGTAGACCGGGGTGTCCTGCGCGACGAACCCGACCTGCGGCGACCCGCTGACCGGCCGCGCGCCGAGCACCTCGATCCGCCCCGCGGTCGGATCGAGCAGCCCACAGGCCAGTTGCAGCAACGTGGACTTGCCGGCGCCGTTCGGCCCGACCAGGCCCACGACGTGGCCGGCCGGGATGTCCAGAGTGCAGTCCTTCAGTGCGGAACGCCGCCCGTACCGTTTGGTCAGACCGTCCGCGATCAGGGCGCTAGTCATGCTCGGGCCTCCGAAAAAGCCCGAAAGCTGCTGAGGAAGAGCGCCTCGATGCTCTCGTCGTCCAGGCCCGCCTCCCGAGCCTCGGTCAGCCAGCGCGCCAGGTCCTGCCGCAGCGGCTCGTGCTTGCTCAGCGAGTCGCCGCCCAGCGTGCGGGTGACGAACGTGCCCAGTCCCGGCCGTGCCGTGACCAGACCCTCGTACTCCAGTTCGCGGTATGCCTTGGACACCGTGTTCGGGTTGATGGCGACCCGGGCCACCACCTCCTTGACGGTGGGCAGCTTGTCGCCTTCGTTCAGGACCCCGAGCCGGAGTGCGTGCCGTACCTGTCGGATGAGCTGCATGTACGGCGCAACCCCGGACCGTGAGTCCAGGTGAAACTCGATCACCTCGCCACCCCATTCCACTAGTTACCTAGCACAATAGGGCCGCGGGTGGTCCGCGCGCTACAGAATGACGTCACCTCGCGCCATGGGATCTCTCCTCATCGAGCAGTGGTTCAAGTTGCCGAAGCAGGGCCGCTCGGCTGACGTTGGGCGGCAGCTCGATCCGCAGGCTGATGGTCGCCCCCTCGACCGTCAACACCGCCGGCTTCTGATGGTTGCGCAGGCGCCAGTTACGGATTGCGGCGACCAGTGCCTCCGCCTGTGGCTGCAGCGTGGCCAGGGTGGCCAGATTCGCCAACACGGCGATCCCCTCGATCGCCACGGTGATCGCACCGCTGTCGCGAACCCCCTCGTAGGGCAGATCGAGTTCCTCGATCACCTCGGCCGGTAGCAGGAGCTTGACGCTCGTCACGTCTCCCCTCTCACGAGTGATGCGATCCGTTCCTGCACGGCTGGATCCAGCTCGTGGAGCGTGGTCGAGGCGACCGCACCGCTGAAGTAGCCCTGCACGTGATGGATCCCCAAACGGAAGATCTCGTACAGACTGACTGGAGCGTCATCATCGAAGCCCTCGACAATGACCGTCCTCGGCTGCCCGGTCTGTCCCTGGTCGCTGGCATAGCGAGCGACACGCGCCACGAGCGCGAGTTCCTCCAACGCCATGGGGTGGTGCAGGATCGCGCGGTCGACCTTGATCTGGGTGAGTGGGAGCTCGGCCATCCGCGCCAGCGATGCGTAGCCAACTCCGAAGTCGTCGACCGCGAAGCTGATCCGAAGCTCTCGCGCGAGCGTGGTCAGCCGGTTGTGGAAGTAGACCAGGGGCTCCTGCGGCCACCGCTCGCCCGGCTCCGGTGTGATCGGATCCTGCTCGGAGATCTCCAATGTCAAGGTTCGGGGATGCAACCCCGCCTCAGTGAGCGCTTTGCTCACCTGGTTGAGGTACGCGTCGCTGAGCAGTGAGCGGACCGCCACGTTGACCGACAACGGCTTGGTTCCCTGCCATCCCGACGCGGCGTCGGCCTCGGCGTAGGAGTGGATCGCCTTGGCCAGGAGGATCGCATCACGTTCGACGACGAAACGGTCGCCCCAGTCGTGAGCCATGCGCAGCGCCGACCAGGGAGCGCGCAGCTCGCGGTCGTTGCGGCGGGCCAGGGCCTCGAAACTCTGCACGCTGACACCTGTCGCGCGTTGGTCCAGTTCAACTACCGGCTGAAACACCATGATCATCGACCCGACCAGCTGTTGGTAGAGGCCGAAGGCGTCGTCGTACAGCTTGAGCGGTAGTCGACCGAAGGAGGTACGCAGAGCGGTCAGGACGGTCATCTCCGACTGCAGCGGATCGGCCACCGGATCGGACTCCCAGACCGCGCGGAGCATGACGGCCAGTGGTTCACCCATGTCCAGCTGGGCAAGTGCCGGGTCGACCACGGCAAGGGTGAGAGTGCGGTCGCTGGCGAACGAGAGAGGTACGCAGAGCATCCGACGACCGACCCCGTGCGAGACGACAAAGCCTGGTGTAGCCCGCGGATGCTTCACCCTGTCGACGGCCGCGGTCTCCAGCATCGGCGACAGGCTGTCCTTGTCGAAGCGTGCCGTTCGGTTCACCACACCGAAGCTGCTCCCCGTGAACTCGACGACTGCGGCCGATTCCGCATCGAGCGCCTGCCGAATGAGTTCGACGCGCCCGTCGGGTTCGCTCTGCTGAGACTGGTGGGGTGAACGGACGTCCGCCCGGAAGATCCGATCCAGCAGCTGCCGGATCGAACTTGTCTGGTCCTCGAGTGGGTTGAGGCAGGGACGCGAGATGCCCGGGTTCGCCGGGCTGCTGAGCGCTTGGCGGTCGTGGCGGGACATGGGCGGTTGGGTCAGCACGGTGGTGGCCCCGTAGACGTGCGCCGTGTGTACCGGCGGCAGATCCATGCCCTGCTCGGCGACGAACGTCGCCATCTGCGCGAACGACACCCGCCCCGCCTCGTCGCCCGCCCCGCCCCGCAGCGCCCGCAAGACATGGTGGGTCAGTGTTCCGTGCTCATACTCGGCGCTCTCCCGGGTCACCGATTCGCTGGGACAGGCGAGCAACGCGTTGTGCCGGGGTCGGTCCACCGCCTCCGCGTAGGACTGCAGAACCTTGATGTTGCGCCGGTCGGCATCGGCGTAGACACCCGCGTGGCAGCAGTCGAGCACCAGGAACGAGGCACCCGCGAAGGCGTCGAAGATGTCCCGCTTGAGGAAGGACATCCGCAACCCGTTGTCGGGTTCGCGAGCGAGCATCCCCGGATCAAGGTCAGCCGTGACCAGATAGGCGTCGAGCTGGTCGCTCCATTGTGGGACAAGCGTATGGCCGGCGAAGTAGACGAACAGAACATCCGACGGCGCGGAGCGCAGAGCCACGTCACGCAGGAACAGTTTGATCTCGCGCCAGGTGGCGTCGGGACCGACGAACATCTGCACCGCACCGTCGTCGAAGGTGCCGATGTCCTGGTCCAACAACACGTCCCGCAGGGCGAGAGCGTCACTCTCGGCGTACCGAAGCGGTGGCAGTTGAACGTCGCGGCCGCACTGGTCGACTCCGATCAGGACTGCCCAACGTCTACTCGATGCCATCGACCCCCCAAGGCGATCGCTGTGGTGACAGCGTGAGTTCAGCTCGATGCCGCGAGTGACACTATCGGCAACTCGGGGTACAGGCCGCCCTGAGCAATCAGTCAGATTGTTGTCACGGCGCCAGCCCGGACCGATCCGGAACCGCCCCAAGAGTCACCCGAAAGCCGATGTTTCAGCCTCTCTGGGCAGAACACCTGACCGCACGCTGCTGCCGAGCGCACACAGCACAGGATGCGACTACGTGAGCGCATCGCTACTATGGGTCAGCTATCCAGAGGGAAGGGGTCGTACCCGCGTGCGAAGTCCCGCCATCGAAACCGTGCCGACGTCCGCGCCGGGCCGATCCGCGCCATTTGTGGCCGGCCGGCTGCGCGGGCTCGCCCGGCGGCTGGTGCTGATCGCGGCCGCCGTCGGGGCCGGTTTCGTCGTGGCCGCCCTGTTTCAGGGGCCGGCCGCCGCCGACGGCGTGCGCGGCGGGTCCGATGCGGCGCTTCATCGCGAGATCGGCGGCCTGATCGAGCCGGTCGCACGGCTCACGGTTGCCGACCGCCCCAGCCACGACCGCCAAAGAGCCGCGGGTGCCGGCGACCGCCGCCGCGACAAGCTCCGTGCCCCGCTGGCGGAGCCCATCGGTGGCGTCGTCGCCCCCCGCGAGAGGGCACCCTCGACGGAGCCTCGACGGTTGACCGCTGCGTCGTCGCCCGTCAACCCACCGCTGCCCCGGGCCGACGCGTCCGTTCCAGCCGGTGCGGCAGAGCGCGAAGGGCTTCGGCCGGCTTCCGTAGCTCGCGCGGCTCATCGTTCGGCACACCGTGTCGACCTGTCGCGGCCGGCCACTGATCCACCGCGAAAGCCAGCCACCGCCGCCCCCAATCCGCCCGCGCTGCACGCGCCGGCCGGTTCAACCGTGATGGGCCTGATCACCGCCCCACTGCCGTACGTCGTCGACATCGTGAGCACAGTGCCGATTCGGCCCGTCCTCGTGGCGCTCCTCCGTGTCGCCGATGCCGTTCTGCCACCCGTTCTCGGCCCGGTGACCGTTCCGGCGGCGACACCTCCACTGCCCGTGCCCCCAGTGCTCGGGCCGGCGGCCGGGCCGGTGACCGACCCGACTCCTCCACCGACAGTTCCGACATCACCTGCGGAACCGGCACTGGCCCCCGTACGCGCCGCAGTGCCGCAGACCCCGGCCGCGCCACCGCCGCTGTCCGTCGTCGGCCCCGCGCGTGCCACGGCCCCGACGGGGCGCCTCGCCGCACACCCGGGACCGCTGGACGCGGGGGCTGTGTTCCCTGGTCAGCCCGTCACGCCCGCCGACCAGGATGCCGCTGGCGTCGATAACGGATCGACGCCCGGGTCGGGGCTGCTCCGGCCGCTCGACCGGCAGGCGCATTTCGGTGCCGGGCAGCCCTGCGATCTCGTGCCGCTTCTGGTCGAGAGCCGAACTCCGTCTGCGATCGCCCGCCCCGGCTGAGGCGGGTCGACCGACCCGGTGGCTGGCCCGCGCGGCCCGCTCCACCCGCTGGTCGGTCGATCAGTGCCCGCGCCCGTCCGCCGTGGCGGTGCCGCGGGCCGATGCCCACCCGTCTGTAGCGCACGACCGCCCGGACCAACCCGTGGACGTTCCGGGATCGGTGGCCGTCGTGACGCGTACCGGAGATCGGAGAAAACGTGGTGATCCACGTTGTCATCGCCGAGGACATGGGTTTGCTCCGCGGGGCGCTCTGCGCCGCGCTGTCACGCGAGGAGGACATGGAGGTGGTCGCCGACGTCGAGGGTGTCGGCGAGCTGTTGACTGTGGTCCGGCGGTGCCGACCGCAGGTGGTGGTGCTGGCGCTGACACCGGAGCTGCCCGACCCGGTCGAGGTGGTCGCCCGCATCGACGTCGAGGCGCCGCACGCCGCCGTGCTGGCGATGAGCCCTCGGTGGAGTCCGGCGCTGGTGGAGGCGGCGCTGGCGGCCGGTGCGCGCGGTCTGGTCGGGAAGGACAGCTCGCTGGCCGAGTTGGTGCGGGCGATCCGCGCGCTCGCGGCCGGGGAGCGAGCGATCGACCCGGCTGCGGCGGTCGCGGTGCTGAGTCCCCCGGAGATGCCGTTGACGCCTCGGGAGATGGACGTGCTGCGGATGGCGGCCGAGGGTCTGCCGCTGAAGGAGATCGCCGTCCGCCTCTACCTGGCACACGGGACGGTGCGCAATCACCTGTCGGTGATTCTGCGCAAGACCGGGGCTCGCAACCGGTTGGAGGCGGTGTCGCGCGCGCGGCGTAACGGCTGGCTGTAGTCGTTGGGGCGGGTCCGGTCGGAGATGTCCGGACCCGCCCCTCGTCACCGTGCGGACCCGCAGGATGCGTGTTTGAATGTTGACGTTGAGTGATCGCTATCGGAGTGCGGGAAGGTTCATCGTGATCCGTACCCTGCTCGCCCTGGACGGTGCCCTGGTGTTGGGCGCGCTGTCGTTCGTCCTCGCCGCCGAGGATGACATCCGTGTCGTGGCGGAGGTGGATCGCGGCGACGCGGTCTCCGCGGCCGTTCGCGCCCAGCGCCCCGACGTGATGGTGGCCGACCTCGATTTCGTCGAGGGAGTCGATCCCGGCCGCCTCGGCCTGTGCCCCGTCCTGGTGCTGGCCCACCCGCATCGGGCCCGGCGGCTGCGCGGCCTACTCTGCCCGACCAGGGCGGTCGGCATCCTGCGCAGCGACGCCGGCCCCCAGCGGGTCATCGACGGGATCCGCCGGCTCGCCCGCCGGGAGCCCGTGCTCGACGCGGATCTCGTCGTCGCGGCGCTGCGCTCGGACGGCCCACTGACCAGCCGCGAGACGGAGGTGTTGCGGCTGACGGCCGCGGGGGCGCCGGTGGCGGAGGTGGCGGTGTCGCTCGGGCTCACCCGTGGCACCGTCCGCAACCATCTCGGTCGCATCGCGCGCAAGGTGGGCGCGCGTACCCGGGTGGAGGCCGTGCGGATGGCAGGCGAGGCGGGCTGGATCTGACCGACGCCGGGTTCAGCCCTGCCGCGCCGACGCCACGTGCGGCGGCACGGACTCGTCCCAGCAGCCGACGAGCACCCGGTAGGTGGCCGAGCGGATCAACAGCTGTTCGTGCGTCCCCACCACGGGTTCGTCGCCGTCGAGGACCAGCACCCGATCGGCGCGTAGCGCGGAACTGATCCGGTGTGCGATCACCACGAGGCTGCCGGGCCGCCGGGCGAAGGCGGCTTCGACCGTCGCTTCCAGCGCGGGGTCCAGGTGACAGGTCGCCTCGTCGAGGACCACCAGCGGGGCGGGTGCCAGCCAGGCCCGGACCGCCGCGATGAGCTGCCGCTCGCCGGCGGAGAGCAGGGCCGGCGCGACCGACGCGCCCAGGCCGCCCAGGCGGGTAGCCAGGGGACGCGCGCCGAGCGCGTCGAGGGCGACCTCCAGCGTGTGATCGTCAGCGTCCGGCCGGAGGTAGCGGAGGTTGTCGGCGAGACTTCCGGTGAAGACGTACGCCTCCTGGGGCACCAGCACTCGCATCCGGGCGAGTTCGGCCGGTTCGACCGCGGCGACCGTCGCGCCGGCCAGGTGGACCGTGCCTGCCTGCGGCGGCACCAGACCGGCCAGCAGGGCGGCCAGTGTGGACTTGCCCGCACCGCTCGGGCCGACCACGGCGAGATGGTCCCGGTCGGCCAGTGTCAGCGAGAAGTTCTGCAGGATGGGCCGGGCGCGCGGGCCGTAGCCGAAGGTCAGTCCCCGGACCTCGACGGCTGGCGAGCAGCCGGCAGGACCGGTGGGCGGCCGGCAGTGGGGTGACCGGGCGGCGGGGGCCGACGGGCGCTTGTCGTCGGACACCGGATAGGTGCGCAGGATGTTCTCCAGGGTGACCGCGTAGCGGAGCCCGCCGCCGCCGAGGCCCTGCACCAGGGTGTGCAGGGCGGGTTGCAGCCCAGTGGAGACGTAGATCAGCGCGCCCAGCACCGCGCCGGCGGTGAGACCACGCTCGACCAGCCACGGGGCGGTCACCATCAGCACCAGCAGTGGCAGCCAGCCGCCGATGCCGAGGCTGAGGCTGCGGATCGCCGCCATCCGCGCGAGCATGCGTTCGGCGGTGGCCTGCGCCGACACCCAGCGGGCCACGTCGGTCGTCACGCGTGTCTGGGCCCCGCAGGCCAGCACGTCGCGGTGACCGGCCAGCGCGGCCGCCGCGGACTGGCCGAGCCGCTCACCGGCACGGACGTACGCGCGCTGGTGCGTGACCATCGCCGGCAGCGCGGCGAGAAACACGACCAGGCCGGCGACCAGCGGCGCGGCGGCCAGCGCCGCCACCACCGGTGCCAGGGCGAGCAGGCCGAGCAGGGCCGCGCCGGCGGAGAAGAGGAACCCGCGAGTCACCATCAGCAGACCGGCGAAGGTGTCGCGGACGATCTCCATCTGGTGGGTCAGCCGGGTCACGGCGGCGCTGTCCGGGCGGCCGCCCGCCCGGGTGGCGTCGCGCAGCGCACCCCGGACCACCTGAGCGGCCACCTCGTCGCGGAACGGCTCGACCACGGCGCCGAGGCTCCGGTACGTCCGACCGGTGGCCGCCGCGCCGAGCAGCACGGCCACGGCGAGGACCCCCAACCAGGCCAGGCCGTTGACAGGACGTCCGGCCAGGAAACCCTCGTCGACGGCGCGGGCGACCAGGTAACCGGAGAGCAGCGCGGGCAGCGACTCGACAAGCGACCAGCCCCCGAGCGCGGCGAGCTCTCGCCGGCGGGCCCGCAGCGCCCGCCAGGTCACCAGGCGTACGCCGGGTCGGCTCACGACCCACCGCCGGCCGGCTGGAAGACGGCACGGTAGTCCGGGTCGGCCCAGAGTTGCCGGTGCGGCGCCAGGCCGCGCAGTCGACCGCCGTCCAGCCAGGCGACGAGGTCGGCCGCCGCGGCCGCCGCGGTCCGGTGGGTGACCACCAGGCGGGTACGCTCCCCGGCCCGCCCGACCACCGCCTCGGTGATCCGGTGTTCGGTAGCGGTGTCGAGGCTGGACGTCGCGTCGTCCAGGATGAGCAGCCGCTCGGCGGCGAACGCGCGGGCCAGGCCGAGGCGTTGGGTCTCGCCCCCGGACAGCGGTGTGTCCACCAGCGGGGTGCGGTAGCCGCCGGGCAGACGATCGATCACGTCGGCGACCGCCGCCATCCGGCTCGCCCGGAGGACCGCCGGCGTGGCCGGGCTCCGATCGGCCGGCGGCGCCGCCGCGTCGACCGGCAGCGCCAAGCCGATCGCGTCGTGGACTGTCGCGCCGATCAGCACCGGCTGGTCGAAGGCGTAGCCGACGGCTCGGCGCAGCACCGCCGCGTCGAGGTCCCGCAGCGGCACGCCGTCGAGTCGCACCTCACCGCCGTCGGGGTCGTACAGCCGACCCGCCACGGCAGCCAGGGTCGACTTGCCGGCGCCGGACGCTCCGACGATGGCCACTGTGGCGCCGGCCGGCACGTCCAGGTCGACGCCGTCCAGGATGGGCCGGCCGTCGTCGGCGTGTACGCACACCCCGCGCAGTCGCAGGGCGCCGCCGCCGGGTGGAAGGGGCCGATCGCCGGCCGGCGTGGCGGGCTGGGTCAGCAACTCGGCGACCCGGTGTGCTCCCGCGCGGCTGCGGACCAGGTGGTTCAGGGTGGCGAGCACTGCACCGAGCCCGGCGCCCATGGCCGCGTACCGGACCGCGGCGACCAGTTCGCCCGGCGTGAGCCAGCCCGTGGTCAGGGCGTACCCGCCGACCGCGATGACGCTCAGGTTCAGCAGTGGCGCCACGGCCGAGGTGCGCGCACTCGCCCGGGCCAGCAGTTCCCAGGCGCGCCGACCGTGCCGGTCCAGCTCCGGCAGGGCCGCCAGCACCCGGTCCTCCTCGCGCTGGGTGGTGCCGGCGGCGGCGATGGTCCGGGCTCCGGTCAGCGACTCCAGCAGCCGGCCGGCGATGGTGCCGAGCACCCGTTGGTACCCGGCGGTCGCGGTCGAGGCGTCGGCCACGAAGGCGCGCATGAGGACGGCGAGCAGGCCGAGACCGGCGAGCAGGGTCATCCCGAGGACCGGTTCGATGATGGCGAGCGCGACGACGCTGCCGAGCGGCGGAAGCACCGCCACGATGGCCAGGACCACTGCGTTGCCGGCCTGGCCGGCGTCGGCGGCCTGGCCGACCATCCGGCCGACGAGATCACCCACCGGGTGCCGGCGGGTGGCGCGGACGTCCAAGGCGAACAGGTGACGCAGTAGGCGCCGACGCAGCCCGGCGGTGGCGCGCGCCGCACCGAAGCCGCTGGCCAAATCCGTCAGGGTGTCGACGCCGATGAGGACGACGACCAGCGCGCAGGCGGACACCGCCCACCAGCCGGAGCCGCCGGCGAGGGCGGCGTCGACGGCGCGGCCGAGGGCCGCGGGTAGCAACAGTTCAGCGGCCGCGCCGAGCAGCGCGACCGCCGCGAGTGCGGCGGTCCAGCCGCCGCCCGCCAGGACCGTCTGCCGCAGCAGCCTGTCCCCCACGGCGAACGTCGGCATCGGTCCTCCCGTTGGTACGCGGTTGCCCTGGGTGGGCACGTCTACCCACCCAGGGCCCCACGTGTGCGTGGATCAGTTGCAGGTCGTGACGGAGAGCGAGCTGTCGCCGCAGAGCAGCAGGCTCGCCCGGCTACCGCCACCGGTGCGGTCGGCCGGAGCCATCTCCAGGCCCTGGAGGTCCAGAAGTGCCATGTCGTTCACCTCCCTTCCATCCGTTCGCCGATCGGGTCGCCCCCGCTGTCGCGAGGGAGTCTGGTCGCGCCCGGCAGGGGCGCGAGAAAGGGCAGCGCCGGCGGCTGGTCGTGCTGCGCGCTGGCCAGCGCGTACAGCACGCCGGCGGTGCCGGTGCCGAAGTCCATGGAGAGCCGCAGCAGCTGCTCGCCGGGGAATGCGGTCCCGTCCCGGTACGGCAGCGCGTGCCAGGCCAGCCGATCCAGTTGGGCGCGGAGTTCGCGGCGGTCGGCGTCGTCGGTCGAGGCGGCGAGGTAGGCGATGATGCCGGCCCGGCCGGCGAAGAGCCCGGACTGGGCGTAGAACGGTGAGCGGGCCGCTCGGCGAACCCCCGCGCTCGCCTCGGCGAACCGGTCGTCGGCCCGGTGACGCAGGTACTGGTCGAGGACCAGGCCGATACCCACACTGCCGTGCGCCAGGTAGGGCATGGTGCGCCAGCCCTCATTGACCTCCAGGGCGCCGTCCGGGCGCACCACACACCGGCGCAGGTCCTGACGCAACGCCGTGGCGGCGTGCTCCAACAGCTCGTCGTCGCCGCCGAGCTCGTAGAGGCGCAACAGCATCAGCGCCGGTCCGGTCCGGCCGCGCAGCAACCCGGCGTACGGATTGCGTCCGCCGCTGATGTCCGGGCCCGGGTCGTCGGCCAACTGGCCGATCACCTGCTCGGCGGCCCGCCACGCGGCGTCGCGCAACGATGCCTCCCCGGTACGCGCGGCCATCTCGGCCAGGTTGAGCGCGATCCCGGACAGTCCGCTCGCCAGGCTGTGGTCGAGCCCGTCCAGGGGTTCGCGCAGGCAGATGTCGAGAACGTCCAGCGCATCCTGCCGGCGTCCGAGGTGCTCGAGCGCGTAGGCGACACCGTGCAGCCCGTCGTAGAAGCCGCAGCGGGTGCCGGACGGGGGCGTTGTCGCACGCCGCACCAGCCAGTCTTCGTGCTCGGGCCACCGCCCGGCATCGCTCTTGTCGAGCGCGTACAGCACTCCCGCCGCCCCGTGGGCGAGGTTGAGGCCGCCGCTGCGGAACTGCTCGATGTCGCCGGGGAACAGCCGGTCGTCGCGTTCCGGGGTGGCGCTGGCCACGATCGCCGTCGTCAGCCGCTCCCGCATGGTGCGCCAGTCATCCGCGCCAGGAGCCTCTGCTGGGTCGACGGTGACCCGCGGGGCACCGGTGATCTCCTCGACCGCCGGATCGAGGAAGGACCTCGGCACCGGGAAGTTCGCGGCGATGATGTCGGCGAGGTGAGTCACCTTCGCCGGGGCGAGTCGGACCAGCTGGGTCAGTGGCAGGAACAGCGCCAATCGCAGGCACGCCAGGGCGTACCTGTCGACCGCCGGGCCGGTCCGGTCCCTCGGTGCCGCGAAGCCCTGGTTGCGCAGCCCGGGTCGGCGGTGCCCGGCGATCGGGGCGGCCACCTCGAAGTCGACAAGGGCGACCCGGTCGTCCGGCCGGATCATGATGTTGAACAGGTGCAGGTCCCCGTAGACCAGACCGCGCTCGTGGATCGCCGCCACGACGGATTCGACCTGCTCGTAGATCTGACGGGCCCACCTGGCGTACGCCGCCCGGTCGCCGTCCGTCGCGTCGGCGTCGATCAGCGGGTACCTGTCGACCAGCACCTTGTTCAGCGGTCGGCCCTCGATGAACTCGAGCGCGAGGAACCGGTGTTCGCCGAGTGCGAACTCGTCGTGCACCCGAGGCACCTGCGGCAGGTCGGCGAGTTGCCGCAGGGCCTGCGCCTCGCGGGCCAGCCGGGCGACGGCGTCGGTGCCGTCGGCGTCCAGGCCGGCGTGCGGTCGGGCCTCCTTCAGCACCACAGCGGTGTCGGTGCGCAGGTCTCTGCCCACGTACAGCCCGCCGCCGTTCGAAAAGTGGATGACCCGCTCGATCCGGTACGGCACCTGGTCGGTGCTGGTGTCGCTTCGGGCGGCCAGGTGCGGGCCGAGGAAGTCGGGCACTGTGACCCAGGACGGTACGTGGAAGACGGGCTCACGGCGGTCCGGCACCAGCGTGCCGGAGTCGTCCTCGATCGCCGGCACCACCTGGCCGTCGGGCGAGTGGCAGTAGCGGGCGGCGAAGCCGCCGTAGCGCACGTAGATCGGGCCGCCGCCGTAGCGGAGATCACTGAGGATGTACGGCCCGGGCTCGCCGGTGAGCAGTTCGTCGAGTTCCTTGCAGGCCAGCTCCAGCTCCGCGTCGTCGCGGGGATAGACAGTGATGAACTTGCCGCTGGCGGCCCGGGTGGCGTACTTGGAGTTACGGAGCAGCAGCGTACGCGGCCCGCGCAGAAACTTGAAGGACAGGCCGCGGGGGACGCAGTAGTTCCAGACCGCGTCCAGCACCCGCTCGGCGTTCTCCAGACCCGCCGACACATGAATCTTCCAGCCCTGCTGGGGCAGTGAGCCGCCGTCGGGCGCGTAGATCAGCCAGTCGTCGAGCGGCTCGCGACGCCAGCCGGTCGGCATCGGCCGCTCGGCGGCCGGGAAGACGGGCTGCGCGACGGCGCTGCCGAGCGAGTCGTAGAACAGCCGGTCCGCGGCGCAGTAGCTGTCGTAACGTTCGTCCACCGTCCCGCCGCCCCTCGAACTCGGCCGGCTCTTGTTCCGGCGTCGAATCGAGTCTCATCCACAGGACGCGGCGGGCTCCAGTGCGCTTAGTCACGACCTTCGATGCGGGGCGCACAGGTACTCATGACATTAGTCAGGGTCGCGCACCGTAGACGCCGGCGCCCATGGGCTCGTCGACGTCCAGGTCCGCTACCGCGGCGACCCGGGCGATCATCATGTACTGCCCGATCACCATCAGGAGTTCGACCACCTCGCGCGGGGGGAGCAGCCCGGTCAGTGCGGCGGTGGTGTCGTCGGGCGGGCGGACGTCGCGGACGACATCGGTGGTGAAACGCAGGACGATCCGCTGGTCTGACGTGAAACAGTCGTCCCCGATCTCGTTACGCCCGAGCGCGTGGATCATCTCGTCCGTGGCGCCGACGGAGCGGGCGATGGGCTCGTGCTGAACCCACTCATATTTGATGTCGCTCAACTGGGCGACTCGCAGGATCGCGATTTCCCGCAGCAGTGGGTCGAGGGCCAGGTCCTTGAGCAGCGTGCCGCCCCAGCGCATCCAGTCCGGAAACGCCGTCTCGGCGTGGGCCATGACGCGGAAGAAGCTCAGGGGAAGCGCGGCCTGCAGCGCCTCGCGGACCGGCGCCGGGGCCTCGGCCGGGTTCACACCTGGCAAGCGACTCATGTTTCCCCTTAGAAGCGGCAAATCGGGTGCCACGGACCATATCCGATCCCGGTTGCGCTCGCTGCGGATCCACTCGGGGAAGACCGGCGACGGTGCGGCGATGAGCACTGGTGCGCGACGAAGGCGCGGGTGGCCGGGTCAAATCCACGCTGATACGCGTCGATGTTGCCAGAGCCGGCCCAGACGTGTTGGAATGGCTGATATCGCCGCAGCGCGGGGGCAACCGCGCTGGGAACGGCCAGCACGGGAGCATCGCAGCGCCGGCAGCGCGCCGCCTTGGCGGACGCTCGCCTGCCGGATCGCCGGGCCATCTCTACGACGACGGGTGCCTTGCCGGGCAGTCATCCTCGCCCGCCGTCGGTGATCCCCGGCACGTGTCCCCCAACGGCTGACGCGCTCGACGCCTGACCCGCCGGGGCGTCCGATTCGGCCTGCCAGCACCAGAACCGGCGACGAGGTGAGAAGCAATAATGATTTCCCGAGAGAGTCTCGCGGGGTGGCACCGAAACCGTTTCGTGTGGGTGGCGGTGATCCTCCTGGTGGTGTCGGCCGGCGCGCTCGTACTGGTCAATCGGGCCGACCCGGAGGCGAAGCCGGAGGACCTGCGAACGCAGATTACGGCCCGGATGCGCACCACCCTCGAACAGGCGGACCCGGGGCAGCACAACCACGCCGGACACGGTGCGCAGCAGGCGGCCACCACGGAGAAGCCGGCAGTGATCTGCGGGGTCCAGGTCTACGGCTACGAGCCGAGCGAGGCCACCGTGCTCGCCGACGTGCAGACGGTCTACGGCTTCCACCTCTGCGGGGTCGCCGAACAGAAGCGCCCCTGGGACGTGGCGGTCAAACTGGCCGGTCCCGTGATCATGGACATGTCCACCGAGCCTCCGGGCATCCAGGTGGTCGAGGCGACCGAGGAGGTCATGTTCACCGACCGGGTGCGGCAGATGCTCCCGCCCAAGTACGCGGAACTGGCGCTCAAGGAGGCGCTGACCCAGTCGGAGATGGCCGACCAGCGCCGCCGGTACGACGCCGCAGCCGGCCTCTGACCATGCCCGGCGGCCGGTGGTGTGGTCGTTACCCGTACCCATACCCGGATCCGAACCGGGCGGCTGCGGACACCCCGGTCAGCTCGATCCACATCCGACCATAGATAGCATAGATCGATAAACGTTGATATTTAAGCTGATAGATGCAACAGTTGGTTTGGGAGCGTTCCCAAACTGATCTGTAGTCTCGAAGAGCGGAGGATGAACAGTGCGTTCACTCAAGTCCGATCGATCCGGCGGACGATCCCGATCACCCGTCCGTCGGTCCCTGCAAGCGTTCGTCATGGTGTTCGCCATCGTGGCCGGCATGCTGCCCTTCACCGGGGCAGCCCAGGCGCACGGCACGATCATCAACCCGATGAGTCGCGCCTACCAGTGCTGGAAGGCCTGGGGCAACCAGCACATGAACCCAGCCATGCAGCAGCAGGACCCCATGTGTTGGCGGGCCTTCCAGGCCAACCCCGACACCATGTGGAACTGGATGAGCCAGCTGCGGGACGGCCTCGGCGGCCAGTACCAGGCTCGCACCCCGGACGGTCAACTGTGCAGCAACGCCCTGTCCAGGAACGACAGCGTGAACCAGCCCGGGGCGTGGAAGACCACCACCGTCAGCCGCAACCTCACGGTCCAGCTGTACGACCAGGCCAGCCACGGCGCTGACTACTTCCAGGTCTACGTGACCAAGCAGGGGTTCAACCCAGCCACCCAGAAGCTCGGGTGGGGGAACCTCGACCTGATCACGACGACCGGGCGCTACGCGCCGGCGCAGAACATCTCGTTCAACGTCTCGCTCCCGTCCCGCAGCGGAAACCACATCCTGTTCGTGCTCTGGAGGGCGTCGCACCTGGACCAGACCTACATGTGGTGCAGCGACATCAACGTCACCTGATCGGCAGGACTGACAGCTGCAGCACTACTTCGGCTCAGGGCGTTCGCGTCCTGGGCCGGAGTGTTCTTCCGGTAGCACTCGGCCCGCGGCACAAACCGGCCTTGAGGGTCGGATCGGTCTGCGAGGATGTGGACACCAGCAAGGCCATGGCTCAGCAGTGAGCGGATTCGTCACGAGGAAGCACGACGGACGCATCGAGCCCGGCTAGAGGAGCACCGGTGTCGCACAGTGGGCAGCACCTCCCGGAGATCGTCGTCGGACTCGTGGCGACCCCACCGGACCACCCCGCCCGGGTGGCCGCGCGGCTCACCACCGAGCTGGCCGGCCGGCTCGCTGAGCAGGTGAGCGCGGATGTGCGGTGGACCGTTCGGGAAGGCTGGGGTGAGGTGGCGCCGCGCCGCGACGGCGGCGTTGAGGCGCTGCTCGACGATGTCGCTCGACGGCGCATGAGCGACAAGTGGGACATCGCGATCTGCCTGACCGACCTGCCCCTGCACGCCGAGCGGGTGCCGTTGGTCGCGCAGACCTCCGCCCGGCGCCAAGTCGCGATGGTGTCGCTGCCCGCATTGGGACTGCACCAGCTGCGAGCAGCCCGTGCGGCCGTGCCGGATCTGGTGAGCCGACTGCTGACCGACGCTTCCGACCAGCGGGTGCCGCCGATCGAGCGGGCATCAGCCGAGATGGCAAGCCGGATGCCCGCCGTCCAGCGAGAGGTCGGCGAGGCCGACCCCGGTGAGCGGCGCTACGTCGCCTCGGGGCTGATCGGCCGGGTACGGCTGTTGACCGGCATGGTCCGAGC
The DNA here is from genome assembly GCF_015751765.1 of Micromonospora ureilytica. Classification (NCBI taxonomy): domain Bacteria; kingdom Bacillati; phylum Actinomycetota; class Actinomycetes; order Micromonosporales; family Micromonosporaceae; genus Micromonospora; species Micromonospora ureilytica. The sequence continues at coordinate 1,204,923 of NZ_JADOTX010000001.1, read as the reverse complement.
CAACCGCCCGGGGCGCGCCCTGCTGGGTCTGTCCAAGCTGCTGGTCGGTGCGTTCGGCACGGCCGCGTTCGCGCTCACCACGGACACCATCTGGCAGATGGGCGATGCGCTCGGCGGACTCCGGCTCGCCGTGATCATGCTGCTCGGGCTGACCGCGTTGGTGGCCTGGTTGATCGTCGCGCATGACCTATGGGAGGAACCAGACCATGACACGCCGGCTGAGCTGGCTCGGCTGTTCAACCTGGGTACGGTCCTCACCCTCACGCTGGCCACGGCGGTGTCCTACGTGGTGCTGTTCGTGGGAACGGTGCTCGTCGGAGCACTGCTGATCGACACATCGGTGCTTGAACAGACCCTGCAGCGACCGGTCAGCTTCACCGACTATCTGACGCTCGCCTGGATCACCAGCTCGCTGGCCACCGTGGGCGGCGCGATCGGCTCCGGGCTGGAGAACGAGGAGACCGTCCGGGCTGCCGCCTACGGCTACCATCCCGAACCCGGCGGCTGGCGGGACGAGAAGAACGCGCGGTGACCGTGGTCAGCTGGTGGGCTGGAAGACCGCCCGAACGCAGCCGTCGATTTTCTGCTTGAACATCTCGTAGCCGCGCGGCGCTTCGTCCAGTGACATGGTGTGCGTCGCGAGATGTTCGGTGACCAACTCGCCGCGGGCCATCCGCTCCAGCAGCATGGGAATGTAGCGCTGTCCGTGCTGCTGTGCGCCGCGCAGAGTCAGCCCCTTGTTCATCACTGCTCCGAGCGGGAACTTGTCCACCAGGCCGGCGAACACGCCCAAGATGAACACACTGCCGCCCTTGCGGCAGTTGTAGATCGCCTCCCGGGCAGCGATCGGACGGTCGGACTCGATGCGAAGCTGCTGCTTGACCTGGTCGTACAGGAATTGCGGACCGCTGCTGTGCGATTCCATGCCGACCGCCTCGATGCACACGTCCGGGCCTCGACCGCCACTACGTTCCAGCAACTCGCCGCTGACGTCCTGCTGTTCGTAGTTCAGCGTCTCGACGCCGAGATGCGTCTGGGCCATCTGGAGCCGGTTGTCGAGTCGGTCGATCACGATCACCCGATCGGCACCGAGCAGCACGGCGGCGCGGGCCGCCATCTGCCCTACCCCACCAGCGCCCCAGACCGCCACGACATCGCCCGGTTTGACCCCGGCGAGGTCGGCGCCCATCCAGCCGGTCGGCGCGGCGTCGGAGGCGAACAGGGCGCGTTCGTCGCTCACCTCGTCCGGGACGGTGAAGGCGCCCTGGTCGGCGTAGGGAACGCGGATGTATTCGGCGTGGCTGCCGGCGAAGCCGCCGAGTGCGTGAGAGTAGCCGTAGCAGCCGCCGGGCGCCGCGCCCCAGACGTTCTCGGTGATCATCGGGTTCGTGTTTCCGTTGTCGCACAGCGAGAACTGTTTTTGCTGGCAGTACCAGCACTTGCCGCAGGAGACGAACGAACAGACGACGACCCGGTCGCCTACCTTGTGGTTGCGTACCTGCGGACCGACCTCGACGACGTCGCCAAGGAACTCGTGCCCGAGGACATCGCCACGTTCCATGAACGGGATGTACCCGCCGAGCAGGTGCAGGTCCGAACCACAGGTCACCGTCCGACGGACGCGGACAATGATGTCCTGTTCGTTGCGGAGTTGCGGGTCCGGAACCTGCCGCACCGCGAGCTCGTTGGCTCCCTCCCAGACCAGCGCCTTCACAGTCGTCCCTCCCGCCGGCCCTCTTGGGTGGCCATCCGCAGTGGTTTGTTCATCGGAGTCGGCTCAGTGGTGGGTGGATAGTCGGGGTGGAGGACCTCGGCGGTCTCGATGAGCTGCTTCGACTCTCGCAGGGCAGCCCGGATCGCTTGCTCCGGATCTCGGCCGGTGGCTCGTCGAGCAGCGGCGGCAACAGGCAGTCGGGAACCATCGCGCAGCCGTACCGCGATCTCTGTCCCCCGATCGCCGGGGGCGGGCCGGAGCTGGACCTCGACGGCGTCGCCAAGGCCCGCCAGCGGCTCGGGGAGCTGTCCGCCGGGAGCGACGGCGTCGGCTGGTCGGTTCACCGTCGCCACGTGCCACCGCGGCCGGCGCCGAGTCGTCTGGCCCCGTTGCCAGTGGCCGTCACCCTGGTCAGTCTTGCCGAGCAGGCGCCGCGCGACCATCCCGCCGGCAACCACGACCGCTCCCCCGATCAGCCACCTCATGTCCGCCCCTGTCGCGTCATCTGCTCGTGTGGGTGCCGTCGATAATTGGCAACCTTCTGTGCAAACCCTTTCATAAAGGGCGACGGCGCCGGGGCGATTCTGGCAGTGAGTGAGCTTCCGCTGGTCGGGTGGCTCCCGCCGAAACTGTCGCAGGCCCTACAGCATTTCCAGCGGTTGCGGGCCGGTCGGTGGCGGGAACGCCGTGTCGAGTGCCGCCACGTCCTCCTCGGTCAGCTGCACGTCGCGCGCTTCGGCGTTCTCCCGGGTGTGTTCTGGCTTGGACGATCGGGGGATGGCCGCGACCATCTGCTGCCGTAGCAGCCAGGCCAGCGCGACCTGAGCGGGCGTGGCCTCGTGCCGGGCGGCGGCCTCCGCGACCTGGGGGTGGCCGAGCAGTCGACCCTGCTCGATCGGCGAGTACGCCATCACCGGGATCCGGTGTTCACGTAGCCACGGTAGGAGGTCGTACTCGGGACCGCGGCGGGTGAGGTTGTACAGGATCTGATTGGTCGCGCAGGCGCTTCCGCCGGCCTCAAGAAGGTCAGTCATGTCCCCAAGATCGAAGTTGCTCACGCCCCACTGTCCGATGTCACCGGCGTCGATGAGTTCGGCGAACGCCTCGATCGTCTCCGCGAGTGGATGCGTGCCGCGCCAGTGCAGCAGGTAGAGGTCGATGTGGTCGACGCCGAGTCGTTGCAGGCTGCGGCGGCAAGCCTCTACGGTTCCCCGTCGGCTGGCGTTGGACGGCAGCACCTTGTCGACAAGAAAGACGTCGGCGCGTCGTCCGACGATCGCCTCGCCGACGAGTTCCTCGGAGGCGCCGTCACCGTACATCTCGGCAGTGTCGATCATCGTCATGCCCAGGTCGAGCCCCGTGCGCAGGGCGGTCATCTCGTCTCGTCGCCGCGCGGGGCGCTCGCCGAGATACCAGGTGCCCTGACCGAGTAGGGGCATGGTCTGGCCGGACGGTAGCTCGATGGCGTCGGCAGGCAGGGTCATGTCGACCTCTCCGGTTAACGGTAGGTGGTCTGGGTTACCCGCCGCGCTGGGCTGCACACGCGCGTAGCGCGGCTCTCTCCCCGCAGGCAGTCGGTGTGCAGCCGGCGGTTTCCCGGATTGTCCGCCCTCGGTCGGGCTGCGCTGCCCAGTTTCCCGGTTCCCCCACCGGGAAGGCGACCGCGATCTAGCGACGCGCCGCCAACTTGGCGGCGCCACGAAGGGGAGGCCACAGAAATGGCGCAGAGCCAGCAGCCACTGACCGGCAAGCGAGTCGCTTGCCTCGCCGCCGACGGAGTGGAGGACGTGGAATACACGCAGTCCCGAGCCGCCGCGGAGCAGGCGGGCGCTGAGGTCCACCTGATCTCGTTGCAATCCGGCGAGATCCAGTCGATGAACCAGGACATCAACCCTGCCAATCACTATCGAGTCGACCGGACCGTGAACGACGTCGACGCGGCCGACTACGACGCCCTGTTGCTGCCGGGCGGGACGGTCAACCCCGACCGGCTCCGGATGAACCCGCAGGCGATGGACTTCGTGCGGGCGTTCTTCCAGCAACAGAAGCCGGTGGCGGCGATCTGCCACGGCCCGTGGTCTCTCGTCGAGACCGGCATGGTCAATGGCCGGACCCTCACGTCGTTCCCCAGTCTGCGCACCGACATCCGCAACGCCGGCGGGAACTGGGTGGACCAACAGGTGCAGGTCGACAACGGCCTTGTCACCAGCCGCAGTCCCAGCGACCTTCCGGCCTTCTGCGCGAAGATGGTCGAGGTGTTCGCCCAGGGCGAGGACGTCCGCCAGATGGCGACGGCCTGACCGCTGGGGGCTCAGGGCCGGGAGCATCAGGCCGGTCCTGAGCCCGTGTCGGCGGCTCTCCCACTTCTGTCCTGAGGCGACGGTCCGCAGGGCGTCAAGCAATCGCAACCGGGGTGCTCGGCTGTTTGCCACGCACGACCCTGGGTAGGCGCAGTCGGTGAGCCCGCCAGACGCAGAGTTGGGCACCCGGTCGGACACCAGCCGCGCCGTGGCGTTCAGCGACGCCATCTTCGCCATCATCATCACGTTGCTGGTCCTGGACCTCCGGGTGCCGGACGTTCCTCCCGGCCGCATTCTGTCTGGCCTACTCAACCAGTGGCCCTCGTACGTCGCGTATCTCGCGTCCTACTCCTATGTGGCCGTCGTCTGGCTCAACCACAAGGCGGCGTTCAACCGCATTCAGCAGGTCGATCGCGGCCTGCACTGGATGAACCTGTTCGTGCTGTTCAGCACGGCGCTGCTGCCGTTTCCGACAAGCGTCGTCTCGCACGCGCTGCAGGAACACAACAACACGGACCAGCGTGTGGCCATCGCCTTCTACGCAGCGATCGGCGCGTTGCTGTGCGTGACGTGGCTGGCGTTTTACCATTACCTGGCCCGGAACCCCGATCTGCTGAAGGACCAGGCCAAGGACGACTTCTTTGCCGTGGAGCGGGTCCGGGCCATCGCCGGAGTCGCCCTTTACATCCTCGCGGGGATAGTCGGCTACCTGGTGGCCCCCTTGATCGGCCTGGTCATTTTCGTTCTCCTGCCCATCTTCTACGCGATCACCAGCGCCGGCCTGTACCAGCTGCGGGTGACCCGACGGATCACCCACCGCCGTCCCCCGCCACCGTGAGGGCGGGCGAACCGCCGTTTCACCCCGGTCGGGGCGGGTACCCGCCGCAATCCGGTTCGAGAGGGGACCCGAGGTGAACTACAGCGAGTTCATTCAGTCTGTGGCAGCGCGACCCAAGGTTCCGCCGGGGCAAGCGGAACCGATCACCCGCGCCACGCTCGAGACCATGGCAGAACGGATCACTGGTGGCCAGGCAAGGGACCTTGCCTCCCAGCTCCCCGAGGAGCTACGGAGCTTGGTATCCAGGCCCACCGAAGATCCGGAACGGTTCGGGTACACCGAATTCCTCGAACGAGTGCAGTCCCGGGCAGGGGTGGATCGCCAGACGGCCACCGACGGAGCGCGGGCCGTGCTGGATACCCTGCGTGAGGCTGCCAGCGCGAAGGAGTACGGGGACTTTGTCGACCAGTTGCCGCAGGAGTTCTGGCAGTTGACCGGGCCCGGGTCCGGACAGCTCCAGCCCCGCCGGATCGGCACCTAGGCCACACCAACAGTCGCCGCGGTGGCGCTCAGGCTGATCACCAGGATGGGCCAGGCGAGGCCCGAGGAGTGCGGTATGACCGAACCGGAGAGCCGGGACCCGGGCGCACGGGAGTCGCCCGCGCAACCGCGTGAGCAGGTTGATCAGCAGCGCGACGCCGAGGAAGGCGCGGAATCCGCCCGCCGGGGCCAGAACGGCGGTGCAGCTGGCGGGCCAACCGGTGCCAAGCCCGGCGGACGCCCTGTCGTCCCGAAGAGTGGTGAGCGCGGTCTTCCTCAGCCGGCTGGCGGGCACAGCAGCAAGACGATGTCGGACCCGGACGTCGTCCTCCAGATTCCGCAGATCAAGGTCGAACAGATCAATGTCGAGGTCGACAATCTGGACGCCTCTGTTTCCCTGCGAGCCCGGCTGGGCAGCCTGCTCCAGCTCGACGTGGGCGTACAGGCGCATCTGGGCACGGTGAAGATCGACATCAGGGGCGTCGAGGCAGAGGCGATGCTCGAGGTGCGACTCGACGAGCTCCGGGGCATTCTCGACAGCGCCCTCCGCACAATCGAGCGCAACCCTCAGATCATCGAGTCGTTGGTGAAGACGGTGGACACGGCGGTGAACCAGGTCGGGCAGACAGCGCAGGAAGCGCTGGGACCCAATGGGCCGCTGTCGCAGACGCTGCAGCAGGCCACCCAGCAGCTCGGTCAACAACTCGGACAGGCGACGCAGCAGCTCGGGCAGACCACCCAGCAACTGGCCCAGAACAAAGGGACGGCGGCTGGCGGCGCTGTGGAGGGTCTCGGCACCGCGCTGGGCGGGTCTCCGGCCCGAGCGGCGTGGCAACGGATGAAGAAGACAGTCCACAGCAATCGGCCGCTGAGGCAGGTCACGACGCGGCTAGCAGGGCCGCAGGGGCAGCAGCCGCAGGGCTGACCGACGTCTGCCGTTGGTGGTGGCATAGCAGCTGGCCACGTCACGCCACTGCATCCTCGGCGGGGTCACGATTGGCCCAGGTTGGTGACCAGGTTGACGGCGACGGCCAGAATGCCAGTTCCGAAGGTGTAGGAGAGCAGCGCGTGCCCGAGCGCGACCCGGCGCACGCGGTTGCTTGTCGGTTCGTTCTCGCCCGGGGCGTAGGACATGCCGACCGTGAAGGCTATGTACGCGAAGTCGGAGTACGCCGGCGGCTCTTCCCGCTTGAAGTCGATGCCGCCATCGTCGCGGTAGTACAGCCGGGCGTACTTGAACGCGAAGACCGTATTCACCAGCGCCCACGCCAGGACCACCGCGACGACGCTGAGGATCACCAGCGTGACAGCCACCATGTCCTGCTGGTTCGAGGCGCGGACGAGCGCCTCGGCCACGGCGGCGAGGCTGATGGCGGACGCGATCAGGATCGCCGCATCGGTGGAACTGGATTGCTGCTCCGCCTCGGCAAGCTGCTCGGTACGCCTTGGGCTCGCCGACCAGCAGGCCCGCCACACCCAGACGAGGATCGCCCCCGCCGCGAACGTCCAGATCACCAGCGGCGTCAACTCCGGCGCACCGATCAGCGCGGTGGCGGCCCCTGCGACGACACCGACGGCTAACGACCACAGGGCACGCCTGACCGACAGCAGTCGTCCCCGCGCCGGCCGTCCCGAATGCTGCTCCACTTGATCAGCGTTCCAGTTCGAACGGATCATGTAGGGAATACCCGAAGCGATTACCGGATCAGGTCGTGAATATCCTGGCGAGAACCCGCTGGACTCCCAACGGACCCGCCGGTTCAGGGCTGATACTGACCGCGGGTGCGGGGCAGCCACTGGGGATGGTGGTCGCGCAGGTACCCCACCAGCCCCTCGCGCAGGTCGCAGCGCAGGTCCCAGGCGCTGGCGCCGTCGGCGGCCGAGGCCTGCACCTCGATGACCACCGTCTGCGGGGTGGAGTCGACCATCTGGAGCACCCACTGGTCGCGATCCCACAGCGGCGAGGACTCGACTATCCGGCGTGCCTCCCGGCGCAGGTCGTCCAGGTCGGCGGTGTGGTCGACATGAATCTGGACTTTACCGACGACCCGGGACTCGTTCCGGGTCCAGTTCTGAAACGGCCGCTCGGTGAAGTACGTGGTCGGCAGGATGAGCATCCGCTCGTCCCAGAGCCGGATCACCACGTTTGTCAGCTTCACCTCCTCGACCCGGCCCCATTCGCCGTCGACCACCAGCACGTCGCCGACATGCAGACCGTCGGCGAAGGCGACTTGGACACCGGCGAACGCGTTGCCGAGCGCGGTACGGGCGGACAGGCCGATCAACGCGCCGACCACTCCCGCCGACGTCAACACGGAGACGCCGAAGAGGCGTACCGGCCGGAAGGTGATCAGGATCAGGCCGATGGCGACGATCGTGACCACGGCGACGGTGAGCCGCCGCACGGGGCGGATCTGGGTGCGAGCCCGCCGGACCCGCCGACTGGCGACCGCGTCATCCCGCAGTCGGCTGAACGCGACAGCCTCGGCGACGTGCAACGCCTTGATCACCAACCATGCCCCGGACACGACCAGGGCCACCAGGACCGCGTGCCGCAGATGACCCTGCCATCCGGTCGGTCTCAACGGCAGCGCGTAGTTCAGCGCCCCGACCAGCAGGACCGCCGCCGCCGGGCGGCGGCAGGCGCGCCGCATCGGCTCCAGTAGCCACTGGTAACGGCCACGGGCTACGCGGCGGACCAGCACGCCGGAGATCAGGTCCACGACCACCGCCGCCGCCAGCGTGGCTACTACGATCAACGCGGTACGCATCAGAGGCCGCTCACCGTAATCCCGACGCCAGCTTCCCCGGGCTCCCTGCCCAGTCCACGTGCCCAGGGTGCCATCCCACTTGGTGATGGGCGGCGAAGATGGCAAACAACCGCTGACGGCCAGCGGCCCTGCGGCGCATCCGATTTCGCCCCGAGGACACTTTTGCCGCCTTATTCTGACCTCATCCCGGCCGGTCGACGCCGGGTCCGAGTCGGGGGATTGAGACCTTGAAAGAATCTGAGGGTGCGGACAAAGGCTCCATGCCAGGCGGCGGGTCGTTCGACTTCTTTGTTGTCAACATTTCCAGCGAGACACTGACCGGAAACGTCACCTGGACCGGCGGCAGCAGGTCCGAGAGCCTGGACGTCGACGGCTTGGCGCCCGCCACCATGTCGCAGTTGCAGTCCTTCTCGCCGCAGTCCGGCAAGAACGACTACTGGCAATGGTCGGAAAAGGGCGAGCAGTACAAGCTCAACGTGTACGACAAAGACCGCTACGCCGCCGTGATTATCAGCGACTACGGCATCGGCGTTCTGGTAACCAACACCAGCCCCGGCACCTGGGCCTGGTGACGCGATCTGAACGGGAGAGCGTCAGTCTCGGCGGAAGCTTGCCAGGGCTAGTCGTTGGAAAGTCTCGGTCTCGTTCCACTGGCTGTCCTGGGTGATCCAGGACAGGCTGTAAGCGCGGATCTTGTCCTCGTTGACCAACAGCCGGCGGACGTGCAGCCGCTCACCGCCGGCCTGGTCGCAGGTGTACTCCCACTCCGCGGCGCCGCCCGGGCGGATGACCGGCCCGATGCTGACCTTCTGGTAGCCGGCCAGCGCCCCGGTGTTCAGCGCGTCGCGCTCCGCGGCCTCCCACCGCTGCGACGGTACGGAGGAGGCTGTGGCGGCGGGGTCGACGGCGATGGCCCGCACCTCGGCGGGGTCGCGGAAGCACACCAGTGCGCCCTCGGTGTGCCGGGTCCATCCGTCGGGCACCGCCACCAGAAAGCCGGCGGGGTCCTGGTGCCACGCCCACCCGTTCGGTAGGGCGTACGGCGGCCGCACACCGGGCTCATGCAGCGGCTCGGCCGTACCGGAGGCGGCATCGTCCAGGCAAGGGTGGGCCGGCGTCGCCGCCGTCGACTCCACCGCGCCGGCCGCCGCGCCGCCCGGTTCGGCCGCCGGAGGGCTGTCCTGGCCGCGCAGGCCGCCGATGACGGCGCCGGTTGCCGTGCCGACGACGACCACGACCGCCAGCAGGCCCGTCACGGCGCCGGCGAACACCCAGCCGGTCGTCCGATCGCGGGCGGTTGGCGCCAGAACCGGAATGACCATGGTGTTGGCCGCGTCCGCGGCGATCGGGGCCGTCGGCGGCACGGTCCGCGGCCGACGGCGGGACGTGGCGCGCACAGCCCGCCAGCGGCGCGCACGGGGCGTCGGCACGGGCTGGATGGGTATGGTCGCCGCGGCCATCTGCTCCAACTGGTCGCGGGCCTCCTGGGCGGTCAGCCGTTGGCGGGGGTTGCGCAGCAGGAGCCCGGTGATCACGGGTTCGAGCGGCCGGACGGTCATCCGGTCCGGCGCCTCGGTGGCCAGGGCGGCAAGCATGGCCAGGGTCGAGGGCCGATCCCACGGCGGGCGGCCCTCCGCGGCCAGGTAGAGCGTCGCGCCGAGGGCCCACAGGTCGGTGGCGGGGGTGGACCTCCCGTCGCGTGCACACTCCGGTGCGACGTACTGGATCGCCGACAGGGTCGCCGTCGTGACGGTCGCCGGATCCCGGGCGTCGAAGATCGACAGACCGAATCCGCCCAGCATGACCCGCCCATCGTCGGCGAGCAGTACGTTGTGCGGCCGGACCTCCCGATGCATCACTCCCACCGCGTGGGCGGCACTCAGTGCGGCAATCAGGTGCAGCCCGACCCGCGCCACCTCGGCCGGTGCCAGCGGACCGTCGGTGGCAACCACTTCGGACAGGGACCGGGAGGGTACGTGCTCCATGACGAGCCACAGGTATCCGTTGGTGCTCAGCACGTCCCACACCCCGACCACGCCCGAATGATCCAGGCCGGCCAGGCCGCGTACCTCCCCGAGCGTTCTGTCCCGTAGCCGGGACCGCTCGGCGTCGCTCACCCACCCCGGCAGGGCGATCTGCCTGAGCGCGACGTGCCGGTCGAGCACCTCGTCGCGGGCCAGCCAGACGCGTCCCGGGGTCGCGGTGTCCCCCATCAGCAGGAGCCTGCGGTACCGGCCGGCGAGCAACTCGTCATCCATGTGAGTGATTCGGAGCGGTCCGCCGTCCGGATGGGTGGAGGTGACGGACCGGGCCGGCCGCGGGTGTGCCGGCCCGGCTGTGCTCAGCTCAGCTTGACGGTACCCAGGATCTGAGTGGGGGTGACGGAGCCACCGACGGGCTCGTTGGACACCCCGAACGTGCCCGCGTCGGCGACCGGGCCGATGACCATGGTCGACGCCCGGTCCCCCTCGGCGAGCTGTCCCACCTTGCGGGGCTCGCTGCCACGGATGAGCCAGAGCTCGTAGATCCGCCCGGCACCGGGCGCGGGCAGGTCGCGCAGCAGCACCACACCGCGATCGCGGTCACGGGAGACCACCACTGTGGCGGCGCCGCCGGGCTGCAACGGCCGCTCGAACACCCGGGCGTCCGGGGCGTCCAGAACGGCGGCGATCTGCCGAGCCTGAGCGCTGCTGGCCTGCTCGTCGCTGATCCGATCGTTGCTGACGGTCCAGGTCACCGCGCTCGCGCCGCCGGCCAGGAGCACGGCCGCGGCGGCAGCCACGGTGAGCTGTCGCCACCTGCCTGCCCGCCGTCCGCCACCGGCGCCCGCAGCGCTGACGCGCAACTGGGGAGTCCGGGCCACCTGGGCGAGGGTCCGCTCCCGCAACGCCGCCGGGGTCGCCTCGACGTCGGTCTCGTCGGCGAGCCGCGCGACGGTCTCCCGCAACTCGGCCACCTCGTCGCGACACGGCTCGCACTCGGCCAGGTGCCGCTCGAACGCGGCCCTCTCGACGTCGTCAACCGCGTCCAGGACGTAGGCGCCAGCGAGGGTGTGCACATCGGCACTCATGCCCGTCCCCCCATTTCGATGCCCAGGCAGTCGCGCATCCGGATCAATCCGTCGCGCATCCGCGTCTTCACCGTCGGCAGCGGTGTCTGCAACTTTTCGGCGACCTCTCGGTAGGTGTGACCGCCGTAGTAGGCCAGGGTCACCGACTCTCGCTGCACCGGGGTCAACCGGTCCAGGCACCGGCGGACCTGTTCCCGCTCCAGGCGGGCGGTGACATCCTCGACCACCTCGTCGTAGGGAACGTGTTGCTCGGTCGCGGCGACCTGCAGGACCCGGTTGGTGTGGGCCTGTTCGGAGCGCACCCGGTCCACGGCGCGGCGGTGCGCCATGGTGAGGATCCACGCCGAGGCGGAGCCGCGGCCGGCGTCGAAGCGGCCGGCGGTGCGCCACACCTCGACCATCACCTCCTGCGTCACCTCCTCCGCCTGCGCCGGATCGCGTACGACCCGCCGGGCCAGCCCGAGGACCCTGCCCGCCATGGCGTCGTACAGCGTGGCGAACGCCGCCTCGTCACCGCGCGCCACTCGCGGCAGCAACTCGTCGGCGTTCGGTGGGGTCGCCGTGTCCGGCGGCACCGAACGCAACCGCCGTGCCTGTTCCGGGTCACCGCTCATTCTCGGCCTGTCCTCTCCTGTGCTGGCGACGGTTCGGTGTGCCGCGGTGTACTCGGTGCTCAGGCGGGATGAGCGTGGGCAAGGCGCGCGTAGACGATGACATTGTCGCGGTAGTGCTGGGTGGTGTCGTCGAACTCGCCGCCGCAGGTGATCAGGCGTAGCGCCGCGTGGTCGGTCGCCCCGTACACCTCAGCTGTGGGAAAGCGGTCCTTGGGATACTGCTCGACCTTGCTGACGGTGAACATCGCGGTGCTGCCGTCCTGCCGGTCGACGGTGATCCCGGCGCCGACGGGCAGCGTGCCCAGGTCGAAGAACGTCCCGCGGCGGCCCTTCCAGTTGACGTGCCCGGCGAGCACGGCCGGGCCGAGAGCGCCGGGCGTCGGCGCCTTGGTGAACCAGCCCACGTCGGTGGCGCTGTCCGGAACCTGCATCGCACCGTCCGCCTCTAGGCCGAGGGCGACGATCGCGGCGGTGGCCTTCAGCGACGGGATCGACACCCGCGTCGGCGGCGAGCCGGCCATCAGCGGTCCCGAGGTCAATTCGCCCGGCCCGGTCGCCGGGACAGCAGACGCGTTCGCGGCCGATGCCGCAGCGGACGCGTCGGGTCGGGGTGGGTCTCCCCCGCGACCGGCGACGGCGAGACCGATCGTCAGGGCCGCCGTCACGGTGAGGATGCCGGCCGCCGCCGGGAGCGCGTGGCGCCCCCGGCGACGGTCGGCCGGCACTGGTGCGTCGCCGGTGTCCAGCACGACTGCCTCCGGCTCAGCGCTCGCCGGCGAGCCGGCGGCGCGCGACGACCGCACCGGCTGCGCCGAGCAGCGCGAGGCCACCCACGGCGTACATCATCATCGGCGATCCGCCGGAGGTGCTGCCGTCGCCGGTGGCGACACCCCCTGCGGGTACGGAGCCGGCGGCCGCGCCGCTGACCATGCCGCACGTCGCGGGGTCGGTGGCCTCGGCGGGGATGTCGTTGACGCCGACGGACTTGGCGAACGTCGACTCCCCGAGCGCTTCCATGTCGTACTTGCCGTTCTTGTTGGCGTCGATGCCGTGCTGCACGAGGTGCAGGTCCTTCAGGTGCTCGATCGTGCCCTTGGGCAGGTCAGCGGCGGGGATGGTGCGCTCGTAACTGAGGTTGCCCTTCGCGTCGGCCGTCGGCATCCGGTCCACCGCCAGGCCGCTGGCCTTTGTGGTGTCTCCGGTGGTGGTCAACGAGATGAAGATGTCCCCGTACATCTTGAGGCCCTCTTCGGTGCTGACGTAACCGTTGCCGTTCGCGTCGGCGGACTTGTCCGGGCAGTGGAAGTCCATACCGTTGGCCGCGCCGTGCACGTGCTGGGCGTGCGGCGAGTTCGGCGTCATGCCCTTCGACCGGATCATGACCTTGAGGTCACCGCCGCTCGTCGCGGTCAACGTCGCGGTGCCTGTCGCGCCGGTCTCGTTGAGGTCCTGCAACTGGACCTGCACGCTCTCGTCGGCGTGGGCGACGCCCGGGAACGCGAGGATCAGCGCGGCCGCGGGCACGGCAAGCAGGGCTCGGGACAATTTCACAACGAATCTCCGTCTCCGCCTGGGTACGGCGTTGATGCTCAGCTGTTGTCGTGAGGGATTCGTCGCCTCCCGGCCAGCGGATTGGTCCCGGCCCGGATTTTTTTTCGGCCCAGACGGTGACCCGTCGGACCACAGCAGGTCAGGTGATGGTGACTGTGGTGCTGTGCCAGCCGGTCGCGCCGTCGGGGAAGGGCGCTGCGCGTTGGCCGTTCTGGGTGGCGCCGGTGGCGTCGGTGGCCCGTACGCGCAGGGTGTGGCTGCCGGGGGTGGCGTCCCAGCGGTAGGTCCACTGCCGCCACAGGTCCGGTGAGGGCCCATCGGCGAGGCGGGCCGGCCGCCACGGCCCATCGTCGATCTGCACCTCGGCGGCGGTGATCCCGCGACGTTGCGCCCAGGCGACACCGGCGATCATGACAGGGCCGGCGCGCCGTTGGGCGAAGGGTTTCGGGGTGTCGATGCGGGACGCGGTCTTGACCGGTGCGTCAGCGGCCCACCCACGCTGCACCCAGTAGGGATCGAACGCGTCGAAGGTGCTCACCTGCAGGGAGGTGAGCCACTTGCAGGCGCCGACGTAGCCGTAGAGGCCGGGGACGAGCATGCGAACGGGGAAGCCGTGTTCCAGGGGCAGGGGTTCGCCGTTCATGGCCACGGCCAGGAGCGCGTCGCGGCCGTCGAGGATCGCGTCCAGCGGGGTGCCGATGGTCATGCCCTCCACGGAACGGCTGACGAGCTGGTTCTGCCCGGCGCGGATGCCCGCCTCGCGTAGCAGCGGCGCCAGCGGGACCCCTGTCCAGCGGGCGGTGCCGATGTAGGGACCGCCGACCTCGTTGGAGACGCAGTTGAGGGTGATGTCGCGCTCCACCACGCCGCGGGCGAGGAGGTCGTCGAATGTCCAGGTGCGGGGCCGGTCAACCGCTCCGTCCAGGGTCAGCCGCCAGGTTTTCACGTCGACCTGCGGGACGGTGAGGGCGGTGTCGACCCGGTAGAAGTCCCGGTTGGCTGTGAGAAACGGCGAGACCCCGTCCACGCCGGCGGTGACGCCACCGGGTAGCGGCGGCGCGGGTTGCGCCGGCGGCGGTATGCGGACGCCGGCGCGGGAACGGGCGCCTACCGCGCTGCGGCGACCGACAGTCTGGCCGATGGTTGCCGTGGCGCCGGCGGCGAGCGCTGTCCCCGCCGCCGTGACCAGGAACTGGCGGCGGTTGAGAAGCCGAGACCGGCTCGACTCCGTGGCCGTGACCGTCCGAGCCGCGCGTACCAACAGCAGCATCGCGGCGATCCCCACACCGACACCCGCCAGTACCGGCAGGACGTCCACCGGCGTCGCGGTCGGGCGGGACAGGACGGCGGCGACACCGACAGCAGCGAACACCGCGAGGCCGGCGAGACCGTAGCGGCGTCGTCGTATCGCTAGCGCGCCGAGCACCACCGCGCTCAGGGCCAGCAGGGCGTAGACGCCGGCGAGGAGGGCGATCTTGTCGCTGGCGCCGAAGGTGCGGATGGCGAAGGCCTTGACCGGTTGCGGCGCCAGGTCGACGGCGACACTACCGACTGCCAGCACCGGGCCGGCGGCCGGATCGACAAGCGCCGCGACGAGATGCGCCACGCCGAGGGCAACCCCGGCGGTCAGCACGCCGACGAGGAGGCCGCGGGCGGCGGTCGCGCTCCGGGACGGCCCCGGCCGGCGAGTCGCCGGCCGGGGCTCGTTGGTGGTGGACACCATCAGCTCTTGGGCATCAGGACGCTGTCAACGATGTACACGGTGGCGTTGGCCGTCGAGACGTTCCCACAGACCACCATGGAGCTGCCGTTGACGGTGAACGAGGTACCACCGCCGGTCACCGTGACGTCGTCACCCTGCAACGTCTTGTGGGTGCCGGCCAGGGTGTCCGGGGACAACTGGGTCGTCACCACGTGGTAGGTCAGGATCTTCTTCAGCATGGCGTCGTCGGCCAGGACCTTGTCCAGGTCCGCCTTCGGAAGCTTGGCAAACGCGTCGTTGGTCGGCGCGAACACCGTCACGCCCTGCGCGCCGTTGAGCGAGTCCACCAGGTTGGCCTTCTTCACCGCCGTCACCAGCGTCGACAGCAGCGGATTGCCGGACGCGGCGGTGGCCACCGGCACCTTCGTCATCGCGTCGAAACTTCCTGGGTTGGACGGATCGGTCGGCACGGCCGCACATCCCGGGCCGAACTGACCCGACATCATCATCGACGGCGAGGCCGAGGCCATCGGTGCGCTGGCGGACGTGCTCGGCATGCCGCTGGCGGTGTCCTCGCTGTCGGTACCGCCGCAGGCGGACAGGGCCAGCACGGCGATCACGCCGACGGTGGCAAACAGGCGCCGCTTCATACGAACTCCTCAGATGCTTGTACTCGATTGCTGCTGTCATGAGGCATTCGAGGCCGACCCACAGACGGATGGGCACAAGATCGGAATTCTTTGCCGGCGACAATGACGGGCGCCGGGTCAGGGCACGTTGACCCCGCCTTTGGTAAGTAGTAGCTTACCGTTCGTGGGGACTTACCAAGCTGATGATGGGTGGGACGCGCTCGGCGATCCCACGAGGCGCGCCATCATCGCGTGCCTGGCCGAACGACCCCGCGCCGTCGGCGAACTCGCCGAAGTCCTGCCGATCAGCAGGCCAGCGGTTTCCCAACACCTCAGAGTGCTCAAAGACGCCGGCCTCGTCACCGACCGCGCCGCCGGCACCCGCAGGGTCTACCGGCTCAACCCGGCAGGTGTCGCCGCCCTTCGAGACCAGCTCGACACGTACTGGAACCGCGCCCTCACAGGCTTTCAGGACGCGGCCGAAAGACCCACCGAGGAGGAGTCATGACCGAAACCGCCGAGGTCGTCGTGCGCCGGCACGTCATCGTGCAGGCACCCATCGAGCGAGCCTTCACCGTGTTCACCGAACGGTTCGGCGACTTCAAACCGCGCGAGCACACCCTGCTCAGCGCCGGGACCGCCGAGACCGTCTTCGAACCGAAGGTCGGCGGCCACATCTACGATCGCAGCGCCGACGGCGAAGAGTGCCGGTGGGCCCGGGTGCTGGCCTACGAACCCCCGAAACGCGTCGTGTTCAGCTGGGACATCAGCCCGACCTGGCAGGTCGAGAGCGACCTGGCCAACACCAGCGAGGTCGAGGTCACCTTCATCGCCGAAACCCCGGAGCGCACTCGGGTCGAGTTGGAGCACCGCAACCTCGACCGGCACGGCCCCGGCTGGCCCGCGGTCCGCGACGGCGTCGCCCACGACGAAGGCTGGCCGCTCTACCTTGCCCGGTACGCCAACCTGTTCGTCGAGGACAACTGAGGCGAGGACCGCGACGCCGACGACGCCGGTCGGCCCGTAGGAAGCGCCCGCCGCGACGGGCCACCTCCCACCGGGTTACCCGACCGGGGTCGCTGCGCTAGGGCCTGTGTCGAGGTCCTCGGTCGAGCCGAGGCGGAGTCCGGGGCTTTGACACAGGCCCTAGAGGCCCAGGCTGCGCAGGGTCGGCACGGTCTGGCCCACCCAGGCGAGGTCGGCGTCCTCGCGGGCGCCCTGGGTACGTTGTGTACCGGCCAGGAACCACAGGAAGTAGGTGGTGTAGCCGGGTGCGCTGACCACCGTGTGGTACCCCTCGGGCATCATCTGCATCACATGATCGCGGATGGTGACGTTCTCCTCGTACCCCTCGTCGGTGTAGACCCGGCTGATGCCGAACCCGTCCGCCGGGTTGACGCGGTAGTAGTACATCTCCTCGTGTGCGGCCTCGGCGGGCAGGTCATCGACCTTGTGCCGGTGCGGCGGGTAGGTGCTCCAGTTGCCCGAGGGCGTGTAGGTCTCCCCGACGATGAGCCGGCGGGCGGGCAGCTCCGGTTGGGCGACCTCGGTGAGGATCTGGTGGTAGGTGCGGCCGAAGTTGGCCGCTCCCCAGTTGCCGGTCGCGACCTGCTCCGGCGCGATGACATAGGGGTCGGTGGCCAGGTCGCTGGGCGCGCTCGGTAGCGCTATCTCCACGGCGGTCACGGCCTCGACGGTCACCGAGGAGCCGGCCGGGATGTAGACGGAGTGCGGCTTGCCGGAGAAGACGTCCGGACGCTGGCCGACCTGCGGGAAATGGTGATCGGCGACGGTGAAGTTGGCGGTGCCGCCGAGGATGACGGCCAGGATCTCCCGGTCACCGGACACGCCGGTCCAGGACTCGCCGGCCGAGAGCCGCAGCAGGGTGAAGTCCAGCAGTCGGCAGGGGTTGAAGGGCAGCGTGTTCCGGCCGTCGGCGGCGGGAATGGCGCAGTGGTAGCGGTAGTCCATGGTCACCTTTCGGAGGATGCGGGGCGGTGCGGGTCGGTCCTGGCTGTTACCAGGGGCTGGTCCAGCCAGAGATCGTGGCACGGGTGAGGGCTTCCAGGTAGAAGTAGTCGCCCCACAGGGTTCCCTCGTCGACGCCGACGTCCTTGGGTTTGTCGTAGACGCCGTGCAGGAGCAGCGCGTTCGAGGCCGAATGGCCGCCGGTGGAGTAGCGCTCGATGAGCGAGCGCAGGATCTCGGCGGCGGCTGTCCGGTACCGATCGGCGCTGGCCGGGTCGGTGAGGCTGTCGGCGAGTTCGTGCAGGCCGCAGACGGCGATGGCCGCGGCCGAGCTGTCCCGCTCCTGGCCGCTGCCGTCGCCGAACTCCAGGTCCCAGTACGCGACGTGGTCCTCGGGCAGGTGGGCGAGGAAACGGTCGGCGCAGGTCTTCGCGGCGGCGAGCAGCGCGGGGTCGCCGATGTGCCGGTGGTTGAGGCTGAAACCGTAGATGCCCCAGGCCTGTCCGCGGGCCCAGCAGGAGTTGTCGGCGTGGCCCTGTTCGGTCTCGCCACGCAGTGGCACACCGCTGCCCGGATCCCAGTAGAAGGTGTGGAAGGTGGTGCCGTCCGGGCGCAGGATGTGCTGGCGCAGTTGCTCGGTGTGCCGGCGGGCCGCGGCGGCGTAGCGGTCGTCGCCGGTGGTCTGGCTGGCCCAGAAGAGCAGCGGCGTGTTCATGAGGCTGTCGATGATGGTGCGGCCCCGTTGGCGGGGGTCGTTCAGGTCGCCCCAGGCCTGGATGATGCCGGCGGGTTCGAGGACGCGCGTCATCAGGTGGTCTGCGGCGGCGAGAGCCGCGCCTCGGGCCCGCGGATCGCCGGTACGGCGGGCCGGGGTGACGCAGGAGAGGGTGTAGAGGAATCCGAGGTCGTGGGTGTCCAGGTCGATGCCGCTGTCCACCCGATCCGCGAAGCTGCCCACATGGGACAGTGCTGCCCGCAGGTGGCGGTCGTCACCGGTCAGGTCGTGCGCCAACCAGAGCTGACCGGGCCAGAAGCTCGTGGTCCAGCCGACGTTGCCGCCCTCGGGTTGGCCGGCGGTCGGTGGTCGCAGCGGGTAGCGGTTGGCGTCGGTGGTGTCCGCGGGGTACCGGTCGCCGAAGGTGGCGATGTTCGCGTCGACGGTACGTATCGCGGCGGCCACCGCGGCCGCCGTGGCCTCTGCGTCGGAGCTGGGACGGACGTCGGTCGCCGTCATGGATGCTGTTCTCCCTCGTGGGTCCGGTCCGGTGCCGGGCAGGTGTGTCATCGGCGTCCCGGCTCGGTGGCCGGGACGTGGTGGTCAGGTGCGCTGGGGTGCGGCCGTCGGTGGGTCGAGGGCGGCGCGCACTGTGAAGCGGCTGTTGGCCCAGACGACGTAGAGCAACGGCGCGGCGGCGAGGCCGAGCGCGATCGCGGGGCGGGCCGCCAGGAGCTGGACGAGCAGCACGAGCACGAGCAGGGACACGGCGGTGAGGTACCACCGGCGCACCGCCAGATACACGCAGGTACGGGCCAGCTCACGCAACCGCGCGGTGGGTTGGTCGGCGAGGGTCACCAACCCGAGCAGCGTGGTCGCGACGGTGAGGACGATCAGGGTCGCCAGCACCGGCAGGGCGAGTGCTCCGACCCGGTGGCCCCATGCGGCGCGGGCGTCGACGGCGAGCACCACCAGGGCGGTCATGGCCGCTGCCGTCCAGAGCATCGCTGGCCGGGCGGTGGCTCGCCAGGCGCGGCCGTAGGTGCGCAGGACGCCGCCGGTGTCGCCGGCCGAGTAGGCGGACATGACGGCGAAGGCCGCACAGAGCCCGGGCGCGCAGAGCGGTGCGGTCAGCGCGTAGAGCGGCCAGGAGCGCGCCGCGTCGGTGGTGAACGCGAGCGTCACCAGTGGCAGGCAACCGAGCACCAGCAGCAGGTTGGTGACGAGCGCGACGTAGAACCCGTCGAAGACGGCGGTGATGGTGTGGTGGCGCGAACGCATGGGCCTCAACCCTTCAGTCCGGTCGAGGCAACGCCCTCGATGAAGTAGCGCTGGCCGAGCAGGAAGATGACAGCGACGGGCAGCACGGACAGCACCGAACCCGTCATGATCAGCGCATACTCGGCGTTGTACTGGGAGATGAAGGTGTTCAGCCCCAACTGGACGGTGCGCAGTTCCGGACTGCGCAGGTAGACGAGCGGGCCGAGGTAGTCGTTCCAGGTGGTCGTGAACATCAGCAGGGCCAGACTGGCGAGCGCCGGCCGGGACAGCGGCAGAATGATCCGTCGGTAGATGCCGTACTCGCTGAGCCCGTCGACCCGCGCCGCTTCGCTGAGTTCCTCGGGGATCGTCTCGTAGAACTGCTTCATCAGGAACACGCCGATCGCGCCGAACGCCTGGATCGCGACGATCGACCACAGCGTGTTCGACAGGTGCAGCTTCGACATGAGGATGAACTGCGGGATCATGTACGACTGCCAGGGCACCGCGATCGTCCCGACGTACGCCAGGAAGAGCAGGTTGCGGCCGGGGAAGCGGACGCGGGCGAAGCCGTAGGCCGCGAAGCTGCCGGTGAGCACCTGCAGGAAGGTGACGATCACCGACAGCAGCAGGGTGTTCCACAGCCACGTCGTCATGTCCGAGCGCTGCCAGATGTCGACGTAGTTTCGCCACACCACCGGATCGGGGAGCCAGGTGATCGGGATGGTGAAGACGTCGTTGTTCGTCTTCAACGACGCCACCACCATCCAGAAGAACGGCAGCAGCAGCCCGGCCGCCGCGAGCACGAGAGCGGCGTACCCGAGGAGCCGCCAGGCCCGGGACCTGACACGTCGGGCGGACGTTCCGCGGTTGCCGGGCGCGGCGACGGCCGCGGTGGGCAGGGAGAGGTCGGTCGCGGTCATCAGCTGTTCCTCCGCTTGTTGACCATGAACTGGATGACCGTGATGCCGAAGCAGATGCCGAACAGGACGATGGAGACCGCCGAGGCGTAGCCGAACTGGTTCTCCTCGAAGCCCTTCTGGTAGATGTACTGCGAGAGCACAAGTGTCGACTGGCCCGGTCCACCGCCGGTCATCACGAGGATGAGGTCGAAGACCTTGAAGCTTTCGATGGTGAGCAGCACCGTGACGAAGAAGGTCGTGGTTCGCAACCCGGGCAGGGTCACGTGCACGAACCGCTGCCACGGTGAGGCGCCGTCGGTCTCGGCCGCCTCGTAGAGCTGGGCCGGGATGGTCTGCAGGCCGGCCAGGAACAGCAGCATGTAGTAGCCCATGTACCGCCAGGTGCCGACGATGATGACCGCCGGCATCGACCAGGTCGCCGACGCGGTCCAGCCCGGCGGATTGTCCACCCCGACGGCACCGAGGAGAGCGTTGATCGGGCCGTACTCCGGGCTGAACAGCTGGTTCCAGACGACGGCGATCGCCACGATCGAGGTGATGTAGGGGAAGAAGGCGATGGTGCGGAAGAACCGTACGCCGCGCAGTTTTCGGTTGAGCAGCAGCGCCAGCCCGAGTGCCGCCGCGAGGGTCAGCGGGATGTGGAAGACGGCGTAGTAGACGGTGTTGCGCAGTGCGGTCCAGAAGCTCGAGTCGTCCCACATCCGCCGGAAGTTCGCGGTGCCGGTCCACTCGGCCACCCCGAAGACGTTCCAGTTGGTGAACGCCACGTAGAACAGCACGACGACGGGTAGCAGGGTGAGCAGGGCGAAGCCGAGGAAGTTGGGAAGGATGAACGACCAGCCGGCGACCGTGTTGCGCGACACCAGCCGCCGGTTCCTGGGTCTCGTGCGCGGCAATGTTGCCATAGGGAGTCTCCGGAAGCGTTCAGCATGGCGGCGGGACCGGCGTGCGGCTCAGGCGCGCCGGGCCCGCCATCAGCTCACTGGTTGAGGACTTCGTTCTTGGCGCGGGTCTGCGCCTTGCTCAGCTCCTCGTCGACGCCCTTGCTGTCGGAGAGGATCGCCGAGTGCGTCTCGTTGAGGAGGTTCTGCAGGCCGGCGGTGTGCTTCGACACCGGGTTCTCCGGCTTGATGGTGTGCTTCGAGTAGGCGAACTTCGACAGCTCGTCCTGCGGTACGCCGTCCAGCCCGAACAGCGACGTGGTGACCGCGTCGGTGACCTGGGCCGGGGTGATGCCGATCCCGGCAAGCGCCTTGCCGGCCTCCGGGCCGGCCGCGTACTTGAGGAAGTCCTTGGCCGCGGCGGTCTTGGACTTGCTGATCTTCGGGTTGATCCCCAGGCCGGTCGGGTCACCGAAGGTGACAGGCGTGGCGGAGGTGCCGGTGGTGGACTTGTCGAACTGCGGCGCCGGGGCGATACCCCACTGGAACTTGTCGGCGTCACCGCTCGTTCGCTGGTTGAGCAGCGTGGCCACGTACCAGGTGCCCATCAGCAGCATCGCCGACTGCTGCTTGCCGAACTGCGCCTGGTAGGTGAGCTTGTTGGTCTTCGCCGTGCCGAAGGTCGGCTGCGCGCCGGCCGCCTGCAGGTCCAGTGACCGCTCGTAGTACGGCTTCAGGAAGCCGAAGTCCCCGGAGAGCAGGTCCGCGTTGGGGGTCTGGGCGAGCGCGAATCCCTGCACTGTCGACTGGAAGGTGTGCTGGTAGGCGCCTGTCGCGTTCGAGCCGGCCCCCTTCAGCCCGGTGTGCAGTCGCTTCGCCGCGTCGGTGTAGTCGTCCCAGGTCCAGCTGCCGTCCGGCGGCGTCACCTTCGCCTTGGCGAACAGGTCCTTGTTGTAGAACAACACCCACGAATCCTGCCGGTACGGCACCGCGTACGCCTTGCCGTCCACCTGGTACGACGCGAGCCCCGGGGCCGAGCCGAGACCGGAGGCGGCGTCGGAGACGTCGAGCAGCTGACCACCGCTCTGGTACGTGTAGAAGTTCTTGAGGTTCTTCATGACGTAGACGTCAGGGGCGGTGCCGGCGGCCAGGTCCGTGATCATCTGGGTGTCGTAGTCGTTGCCCGGGGCGTACTCCTTGAGCTCCACCGTCACGTTCGGGTGGGTCGCCTTGAAGCCGTCGGCGAGCGTCTTGAACTCCGGCGTGGACGCCAGGCTCCAGCCGGCCAGGGTGATCGTCACAGGGGCGTTGGGGTCGACTGGCTCGTCTCCACCCCCGCAGCCGGCGAGAACAAGCGTCAGGGCCGTCGCAGCGCTGATGACGGCCGGTATCGCACGCTTCATCCCTTTCTCCTTAACTCAGGGGCCCGGACGGGCCCGCACTGCTACCAGGACACCTGGGTGGGCCTGGCATGCTCCGTTTCCAGACGGGTCGACGTGCTGACCCCGTCGGGCCAGTCGACCGCGAGGTGGAGGCCGCGGACGTCCTCGTCGATGACGGCCTGGCCTGCCCGCCCGCCCGTTGCCACCGGCACTGTGGACAGTTCGCTGAACGTGGCGGTCCATGTGCCCGGCCGGACGGGGTAGTCCAGCCAGGGCACGACCAGCCCTCCGGCCAGGGGCCCGCCGTGCGGAACGGCGGTGGCGCCGGCCGTTCCGCCGCCGTGCACGCTTTCGAGCCAGCTGGTGAGGCCACCCCCGGCCACCGTCGTCACAGTGGCGCCGACGGTGGCCGTCGCATCTCCGGCAACGGCCCAGCCGCCGATCCGTAGCCGCAGCGCAGCGGCCTCGACACCTGCGACGAGGCTGTCGACGCGGGTCAGACGGAGCTCCCAGGGGCCGCGGACCAGCGAGTACACGGTGAGGTGTCCGGCCGGTCGGGACTGGCCCACGCGGCCGCCGCCGTGATCGCGCTGACCCGGGTCCGGGTCGACCCAGTGGGCGAGCGCACGGGACCCGGCCACACCCACGCCGTCGGTGTCGACGCGCACGGTCAGCAGGCGCATGCCGGCGCGGTGGGTGACCCGACCCGCGTCGTCGACGAGAGTGACGGACTGGTCGAGCGGGTTGGCCCAGCCGCTGTCGTCCAGGACGGGGCTGGTCGCGGTGGAGTAACCCAGACGGGCGTAGAGCGGGGAGTCCGACACGGTGGCACCCTCGACGGCGTGGTCGGTGCCGTGGTTGACGACGCGGACGATGCCGTCGGCGCGGGTGCCCGAGACCAGCCAGCCCGGCGCGTGAATCGCCCGCACCGTGTCCCGCTCCTGCACCGGCAGCGGCTCCTCGGGCGTCATCCACACCGGATGGTCGGCGGGTAGCGCGATGCCGAGCAGGCCCTTGCTGGCCCAGTACGGCGAGGCCGGCCCGGAGTACGACTGCGCCAGTCTCGGCCACGGCCCGTGCCAGCCGAGGGTGAGTAGACCGCGCTCGTCGAAGGCGTCGTTGGCGACGAAGTGGCGCACGATGCGGGTGGCCGCACCGCGCAACTGGCCGAGGCTGACCGAGGGCACGCCGGCGACCGCGCCGACCCAGAACGGCGCCGCCGCGGCGAAGCGGTAGATCAGGCTTCGTCCCTGGATCAACGGTGATCCGTCGGCGCCCACGAGCGCGACCGCGTCGCTCAGGAAGCGGTCGAGACCGGCCAGGTCCCGTTCGCGGCGCTGCTCGGCCAGGTCGGCGGCGCCGGCCATCCGGGACCACAGCGTCGGGTACACGTGCAGGGCCCAGCCCACATAGTGGTCGTAGGCGCGCTCCGGCCCGTCGGACATCCAGCCGCCCCCGCGGGCGAAGCCGTCGTGGGTGGTCAGGTCCTCGTTCATCTCGTCGAGCGAGTGCGGCCCGCCCACCGAACGCAGGAACGTCTGCACGACCAGCCGGAACCAGACCCAGTTGATCCGTGGGTACGTGTCGTCGCCGACCGCCGGGCGCAGATAGTCCACCACCCGCTCGCGCACCACGGACGGCAGCCGATCCCAGATCCACGGACGGGTCAGGTCCAGGACCAGCGCGATGGAGGCTGCCTCCACCTTCGCCTGGGGATGCTCGTCCAAGCGCACCCAGCGGTCCGGAGAGCGCGGATCGGTCCCGGCGGCGACACCGGCCGCGTACCGGTCCACGAGCTCGTCCACGCCTACGCCCCGGGCACCCGCGATGCGGAAACCGGCCAGCAGGAAGGTGCGAGCGAAGCCTTCCAGGCCATCGATGGCCCGGCCGTAACCGCCCGCCGGGCCGGGAAGGGTGACGAGGGCGTGCCCGGGCGACGCGAACGGACGGACGGCAGCGAGCATCCGGTCGGCGAGGGTCAGCCAGTCATCCCGGTTCCAGGTCGCGCCGGCAGCGGCGTCCGAGCCCGTCCCCGGCGCCATCCGGCCGGTCGCCCCGAACGTCATCCGAGGTCCTGTCGCATCGATCCGTCTCCGTGGAAGGTGGCGAGCGGGGCGTTGCCCATGAATGTGACGCGCAGGCATCCACTGGGTTTCCGAAGTAAAACGCTCACAACCGAGCAAGTCAATGCCCCTCCCAAACCGATGTGAGCACATCCGATCAGAACAACGCACGATGCCGCCGCCATAAGCGCTCTGATACGATCAGATTCGCTCACAGACGGTCTATCCGTCCGAGGAGCCATGACCCGCGCCGACCGCATCGCACTGCAAGAGCTTTCGCCGCACGAAGCGTTCCTCGGAGGTCCCCCATGACCAAGGACAGTCCTGTCGTCGCCGCGGCGGAGTCCTCCCGCGGGCCGCTTCAGGTCACCCGCCGCCAGCAACTGCTGACCGCCCTGCAACGCGACGGCTCGATGCGCGTCTCCGACCTGTCCCACGTGCTCGGCGCCGCGCCGGTCACCATCCGGCGCGACATCGCGGAACTCGCCGCCGAAGGCCTGGTTCGCCGGGTCCACGGCGGCGTCGCCCTGATCCTGCCCGACGACGGCCCCGCAGCCGACGAGACACCCGCCGCAGACCGGGCCCCGCTGGCCGGGCGCGCCCTCGGCATGCTCGTGCCCTCCCTGGACTACTACTGGCCGGACGTGGCTCGGGGCGTCGAGAGCGCCGCCCGCGAGCTTGACATGCGTGTGGTTCTGCGCGGCTCCTCCTACGACACCGAGGACGACCAGCCGCAACTGGCCCGGCTGGTGGAGCGGATGGGCGTCGACGCGCTGATCATCGCGCCGAGCATGGACACACCGACCGCCGAGCGCACCATCGAGTGGCTCGACCAGGCCGGCATCCCGGTCGTCCTGCTGGAACGCACCGCGACGGTCGGCAGCCACCACGCTGTCATGGAGTCGGTAGTCACCGACCACGCGCTCGGCGCCGCCATGGCGGTACGCCACCTCACCTCACTCGGACACCGCAAGGTCGGCTTGGTGCTCGACGCCAACAGCCCCACCAGCCAGCACGTACGGCGAGGATGGCTCGACGCCACGACCGAGTGCGGCCTCGACCCGGACGCGACAGTGGTGGCCGTGGCACCCGACGCACGGTCACCTGAGCGAGACACGGTGCTCAACGACGTCCTCGACCAGTGCCAGGCGACCGGGACGACGGCGCTGCTGGTGCACGCCGACGCGGAGGCGATCGCGCTGGTGCAGCACTGCGAGGAGCGGCACCTGTCCGTTCCCGGCGACCTCTCCATCGTGGCGTACGACGACGAGGTCGCCGGGCTCTTCAGCCCACCGCTGACCGCGGTGCGACCGCCGCGACGTTCGATCGGACGGGCCGCCGTGCGTCTCGTCGCCGACCGGCTCGCCGACCCTGACCTGCCCACCCACCGCATCGTCATCAGCCCATCACTGCGGATCCGGGAGTCGACAGCGCCGCCACCGGCGTAGGTGCTCTCGCACGGTCCGTAGCGTTCCGACGCGTCCCACCCGGACGCCGGCCCTACCCCTGTGCAGGACCGTCGCCGGCAGTGGCGACGCGCATCTCCTTGAGCACGTACGTGGCGGTCTTCTCGACGACGCGGATGCCTTCTTTCTGGCTCACGTGATGGTCGGAGAGCACGGCGATCAGCCAGTCATGACGCGCCTCGACGATCCGTCCGATGCTGTTGACCAGCCAACGGCCGTCGTCGACGTCGACGGTGTCCCAGCCGTTCTTGACGTAGATCGAACGATTGCCCGGCTCCCGTGCGGCGGTGACCCCCCATCGTTGCTCGGGGACCACCTTGTTCATGAGGCCCATGACGAACGTTCGATCCGGTGGGGTCAGTGGTCCCGTCGGCGATGTCATCGCGGTCAGCAGACGGAGCTGATCGGCAGCCGTGGTCGTGGTGAGTCCCCAGTGCTTGTTCGGCTTGGTCTCCCGCAGACCGAGTGCGCGGTTCGCGGCGGCGAGGCCACGCGAGCCCCCGATCCTCTGCCACAGGGACACCGCCGCATCATTGTCGCTGGACACGATCATGGCTTCGGCCATCCGTCGGATGTCAGAACTCAGGGCCTTGCCCGGCGGATTCTGGCGCAGCAGAAGGGCCGCGAGGATGTTGACCTTGACGATGCTGGCGGTCTCGAACCGTTTGGCCCCGACAGTCACCGCAGCCGTTCCCTGTCGATCCACTGCCGCGACCGCCAGATGGCCGCCGTACCGCTCCACGTACGCAGTGATGCGCGTTCTCGCCTGGGCGACGCGGTCGATGGCCGGCGTCGTGGGAATCGGACTGACCGGGGAAGAACTCCGCGATGGGCCGGCTCCGTCGCCGTGGCCACCGCGCGTGGCACCGAAGGCGGCCGTCGCGACGCCGGCGAGAGATACGGTGGCCGCCGAGACGACCCAGCGGCGCGACAGCTGCCGACCTTCCCGCTCAGCCAAGACGGGCCACCGCCTTCGCCGCGATCAGGTCCACCGCAGCCTGGCTGCCCGAGTCGGGCAGGCTGACAGTCGAGACCGTCTCGCCTCGTCTCAGCATCACGAAGTACGTGACGGTGTTCGGAATGTCGGCATGCTCGATGCGACCTCGGATGAGCATGCCGGCGCCGTTCAGATAATGGGGATCGACGACGTCGAACGAGACCTGCGATCCGAGGACCAGGTAGCTCGCGCACCGCAGTAGGACCCGACGGACGTCATCGACATTCCGCTCGGCCCACCCGGGTTCGTACGTCTCCACGACGTGGTGGGCCGGCGACGAGCCGTCGAACGGCCGGTAGTAGCGCTCCACGGCAGCGCGCCGATGCGACTTGGCCGGGTAGTCGCCGCTCCGATAGTTGGGACAGTTGCCCTGCTCCCACGGCCAGGCCGGCATACCGGTTCGAGCGTCGTCCTCACGCCAGTCCGAACCCAGATCGCCCGCAACCAGCAGCACGCTCGGATCGCCCCGTTCCGCGTTCGCGGTGCGTCGCTCATCGGGGCCGACGCCGGCCTCTGACCGATGACACCCCGCGGCCATCATCACCAACGCCCACAGGACAGCCGGCACGACAACGACCGCGCCTCGGCCTCTGCCGCGAACCCGGCCTCGGCACGTCTTGCTGCTCGATGCGGACACGGAAAACCTCCCCAACGCAGATATGCGCCACCGCGGGTCGCGTTCAAGGCGACGATGCGTGGTGGCACGTTCCTCGTCACCGCACTACGGGCGCGGCGATCGCCGGCCGACGGCCCGACACCGCCGAGATCCGCCGCACCCCGGCCGTGGACGGGACCGGTCAATGGCGTTCCTCGGCGAACAACTCGGAACGGGACTCGCCGAGCAACTCGCGCAGACGACTGAGGGAACGCATGCTCTGGCTCTTGACGACCGCGGTGGAGACACCCACAACCTCGGCGGTCGCCTCCACGCTCAGGTCGTCCCAGTAGCGCAGGACGATGATCGCTCTCTCCCGCAACGGCAGGGTGGCGACCGCGTCCAGCAACGTCATGCGCAGCTCGGCCGGATGTTCCTCGCCCCGATCCGGCGGCGCCGACATTGCCAACTCGCGGCTGGAGCGGCGCCGCTGCTGGTCGATCATGCAGCGCAGCAGTATCTTGCGGGCGTACGCGTGGGGGTCGTCGGCCCGGCGGACCCGCCGCCAGTTGGCGTACACCTTGGCGAGCGTCGTCTGGGTGAGGTCCTGGGCGAGATGCCAGTCGCGGCACATCAGGAACGCGGCGTCGCGCAGGCGGCCGGCGGCCGCCTGCGCGAACTCCACGAAGTCTTCGTCAGCCATTCGACCGGGTCAGCGTCGAGAACCTCTTGGCACCGTTGATGACGAACTCGGCCGGCAGTTTCGTCCCCCAGATCGGGTTGGCGGCAATCTCGATCGCCTCTTTGACGGAGAGGACGGGCAGTGCCGGCGAGGTCCCCTTGCCCTCCCAGGTCAGACAGGTGGAGATCATCAGATCGACCCTGAGGCCGCCACCGTGGTGCACGGTGACCATCTTGTTCTGGACGCAGTTGTCGGGCACTTCGGTCAGTTCCACCGTCCCCGGGGCCGGGCCGCCGCGGAGGTTGTCCTGGTAGATGACGAGCCGCAGCATCCCCGGTCCGTCGCCTCGATCCAGGTAGACCTGGACGTACGGCATGCCGGGGCCCGCCCCGCTGCTCGCCAGGCTCGCATAACCGCTGGTTCCCCCCTTGGGTAGAAGCCGGGTCAGCAGTTCCAGGGCTCCCTGCGGTGTGGTGGTCAGCAACTCACCGTCCGGCCCCGCCCCTATCCGCACGGTGTCGATCACAGTGGTCGAGGGAGTCGGCGGCACGAACCGATGGGGCGGCGCTCCTCCCTGCTCCGCGCCGGCGCCCTCCTCGAACCCGCTCGGCTCGCCACCTGGGGAGTCAGTCGGGGATGGCGTGGCGGTGTCGACCGGCCCACCCGGCACACCGACGGTCATCCCGCCGGGCTGACCGGCATCATCCGCACCGAAGCCGAGCGGCCCGGCGATCAGGCCGACCACGAGCAGCATCGCCAACGCCGATCCGCCGGCGCCGAACTGCGCCAGGCGGCGCTGGCGGCGCAATCGGCGCCCCTGCACCACCGCCTGCTGCACCAGGTCACCCAACGGCGGGGCGGGGTGTCGGGCCAGATCGTCCCTGAAACGCCCACGGACGTCGCCCATGTCCCGTACTCCCCTCGGCCGACCGCCCGCAGTGGCGATCCATCACTGACCTGACGGGTTGGCCAACCGATTTGGTTACCGCAATTCGACGCGAATTTTCAGCCACCCGTGTCGGCGGGACGCGGCCTTCCAGTACGTGTCCGGCCGCCTGCCCAGCGTCACGTTTTACCTGC
This sequence comes from Micromonospora ureilytica, assembly GCF_015751765.1. Taxonomy (NCBI): domain Bacteria; kingdom Bacillati; phylum Actinomycetota; class Actinomycetes; order Micromonosporales; family Micromonosporaceae; genus Micromonospora; species Micromonospora ureilytica. The sequence continues at coordinate 1,175,242 of NZ_JADOTX010000001.1, read as the reverse complement.
CAGGAGCGTCAGCGGTGGCGGTCGCGCGGGTGCCACGGTCGGTTGAGGCACAACCCGTAGAGCGTCCTAGGAGGTTAGGTCGTCGAATGTCCCCGCCTCATCGTGCGGATGGAGGCGTTCGCTGCGGTCGGCCCGTACATGACGCCGCCCGTGGCGTTCCTCATCCGTGATCAGATTCGGGGTGCCCAGTTCTTCGTCGTCGCCCCACCGGCCCTGGTTGCTCGGCAGTTCTCGGTCGCACTCATGGTGGGGAGGAGGCCAAGGACTCAGCCTTCCAGGTAGGCGAGTACCGCCAGGATGCGGCGGTTGTCGTCCTCGGAGGGTTTGAGACCGAGCTTGGTGAAGATGCTGTTGCTGTGGTTGCTGACGGTTTTCTCGGTGACGAACATCCGGGCGGCGATCGCAGCGTTCGAGCGGCCCTCGGCCATCAGGGTGAGGACCTCATGCTCGCGTGGGCTCAGCTCCAGGAGCTTGGGGTCGGTGGAGCGGTGGGTGAGTAGCGCACTCACCACGTCGGGGTCCATAACGGTGCTGCCGGTAGCGACCTGCCGGACACTGGCGACGAACTGGTCGACGTCCGTAACCCGGTCCTTCAACAGGTAGCCCACCGCGCCCGCGCGATCTGACATCAGCTCCCTGGCGTAGATCTGCTCGACATACTGCGACAGCACCATGATGGGCAGCCCTGGAATCTGGCGGCGGGCCTCGATCGCGGAACGCAACCCCTCGTCGGTGAAGGTCGGCGGCAACCGCACGTCGACGATGGCGACGTCGGGGCGGTGCGTCGTCAGCGACCGGATCAGCGCGGGGCCGTTGTCAACGGCTTCCACTACCTCGAATGAATTGGCCCGCAGGATCCTGATCAGGCCCTCGCGGAGCAGGGCGAGGTCCTCGGCTATCACGACACGCACGGCAGCGACATCCTCACCTCGGTAGGTCCGCCCGGCGGGCTGTCAACGGTCAGCGTGCCGTCGAAGGCCGCCAGGCGACGGACGATGCCACGCAGGCCCGTGCCGGAATCGATCGACGCACCTCCACGGCCGTCGTCGGACACCAGCATCGTCAGTTCCCCGGCAGCGCCGCCCCGGTGGGGTGCGAACTCCACGGTGATCCGGATCTGCTGGGCCTGGGCGTGCTTGATGGCGTTCGACAAGGCCTCGGCGACGGCGAAGTAGGCCGCGGATTCGATCGGGGCCGGCAGCCGTCCGGGTAGGCGGGTCACCACCGTGGTCGGGATCGGATTGACCAGGGCCAAGGCCTTGAGTGCGCCGTCCAGGCCACGGTCGGCCAGTACCGGCGGATGGATGCCCCGTACCAGGTCGCGCAGCTCGGTGAGGGCGCGGGAGGTCGACTCGCGGGCCTCGGCCAGCAACTGCTGGACGGCCTGCGGATCGTTGGGCAGTAACTGTTCGGCCAAGCCCAGGCTCATACCCAGCGACACCAGCCGGGCCTGCGCGCCGTCGTGCAGGTCGCGTTCGATTCGGCGCAGTTCACCGGCCTGGGTGTCGACGGTCTCAGCTCGCGAGGTCGCCAACTGTTGGACGCGGGCCCGCAGGCGCGCCTGTTCGGTGGGGCCGAGCAGAGCGCGGATCACCCGAGCGTTGAGGTTCGCGAGGCGCACCGCAGTGACGTACCAGAGCAGAAGGAAAACCGGACCGAGCGGTACCAGCCAGAACGACTGCGCGACGCTGTGCAGCCGGAAGCCCTCCCCCATCGGAGTGCGGAACACCTGAGAAGGCGTCAGCTGATAGATGAGCGGATAGGTCAGGTATACGACTCCGAAGAGGAAGAACAGCAGCGACAGTCCGCAACTCAACCAAATGGTGATCGAGTTGACCACCAACCAGATCCAGTCCCGCCACGTCGTCGGGTCGCGCAGGATCGTCCAGAGCCGCACCGGCCACCCGGCGTCCGGCGTCGGCTGATAGGGCCGGGCAGGCACCGGTTCGCCGAGCCGGTCGGCGGCCCACTGGCGATGCAGGTCGGCAAACCAGCGCACCAGTACGGTCGCGAGTAGGGTCAGTGGGATTCCGACGCCAAGCGCGGCGATCGATATCGAGGTGATCCAGAGTGTGGCCAGCACGGCACCTAGGACCGTGCCCGGCAGCAGCACCAGCGACCAGCCCAGCAGGCTCATCCGCTGGGCCAGCGCGGAGCGCGGAATCGGACCGCTGCGAGCGACGCGACCCGGCCCGGAGCCCTCCCGCGAGGGCGAGGAGCCGCCGGACAGGGCGGCTCCGCTGTCATCGGTCATCTCACTCCATCATTGCGCATCGTGCCGAGCGCCGGGCTGGTGATTCATGTTGGCCGGTGATCCGCATTTCCCCACGGTCGGTGTCCCCCCACGTCGCGTGGGATCCAGCGACCATGGTGTCCGTCCGTGGTCCACGGAGGCTCGCATCGATCCGCAGACTGGTTGACCGAGCACGCCGGGGCAGCGCCGGTCAACCAGGCTCGCCGGTCCTGTCAGCCGTCGGCCCGATGGCCTCTACTTGACGGTGGCGGTCATCTGTTCGATTTCCTTGAGCACCAGGGCGGGCTTGTCCTGGGGAACGTCGTGCGAGCTTCCCTCGGCGATGACGAGTGTGCGGTCGGGCCCCGCCTTGGTGAACGCCGCTGCCGCGTCGCGCCAGGCCTGAGCGTCCTGCGGAGACCCATCGAAGGGCGTCTTGTCCGACACGATATAGATGACGCGAACGCCGTCGGGCCAGGAGACCTTGTGGTACGCCTCGTGCGTGGGACCGAAGTTGTCGGCCGTGGCGATGAGCTGGCGGTTCGCCTTCGTCGACGGCGCCTTCTTGAGCTCTTCGATCTGCGGCGCGGTTAGCGCGACGAGGCGTTGGGTCTGGGTGTCGGTGAAGAATTGCGGCACGTTGGCATCGATGAGCACCGCCCCGGAGACAACGCCGGGGTTCGCGAGGACGAAGTAGTGGGCCACCTCTCCTGCCTGCGAGTGGCCCGCGAGGACCACGTTCTTCGTGACGCCGAGTTCACGCAGACCGGCCTGCAGGTCGGAGGCGGCGGCCTTGGGGTCCCATGGGCCCTTCACCTCCTCGCTGGCGCCCAGACCGGCCCGGTCGTACGTGATGATCTGCGATCCGGTGGCCTGCGACAGCTGCGGCACCAGGGCATCCCAGTACGAGGAGTCCTCGCCACCGCCGGCGTCCAGCACGATGGTGGGAGAACTTCCGGGCGTGACGTGGAAGGCAAGCTGATGCCCGTTGTTGGCGATCATATGCAGGCCCGCTGCGGGGGCCGCACTTGCCGGGCCGGCCGCGCTTGTCGAGGTCGAGGGAAGCGCGGCTACCGAACTGGCCGCAGGCGCGGCCTTCGGCGCCGCCGAGTCATCACACCCGGCGACTGCCGCTATCACGGCGACGGGAAGGACAAGGGCCAGGGCGGCCCGATGGAACCGGGAGATCTTCTGCGTGGTCATGGAAATGAGCTTCCACGGTTTCTGGATCTTGCTCGATCCTGCTACCTCCCCAGTCGGGTTGGGAGTTACCCCTACCCTAGTACGGCCGCCGCCGTTTGAGATGTTGCTGGTGGGGCCGGGTGGACGAGGTGCGGCCACCGCGTGATCGTCTAGCCGTTGTGGACAAAGCTGCCCGACTGGCGGCGGTGTCACCGAACGCGACCCGGTTGTTGCCGAGCAGTGCCGGGGATCGACACACGCCGTTCCAGATCCTGGCGCAGGCCGTTCATCACTGGGAGAGCCCGTTCGGCCAGCCAGAGTTCAAGGTGGTGCTGCTGTGCGACCGCGACGACGAGGCGGCACTGTAGCGGTCCGCCTCAGCGCGGCGGGTCCGTTGATGTCCTCGGTGCGCTTCCCGCTGATCGGCAGCCGTAGGAAACGGTCGTCCCAACCAGCAACACCGCTCCGGCGAAGAAGTAGGTGTTGATTCCGATGCCGGCCCAGAACTCGCCCGTGGAGATGTCCGCTGCTCCCACGAAGCCGCCGCGACGGACACCTGTGACCATCAGGAGGTTCTCCACCATTCCTGGAACACCCCGGACGACGAGCAGCATGCTGCCAGACAACAGTGGCGTCAGGAGTAACCACCGGGGAAGGTGTCGAGCCCGCGGGCGGACTGTGGCGAGAACGACGGCTGCTCCGATGGCCGACATCGAGATGAGCACAACGTTGAAGATGACGTAGGCCCTCATGTCCCAGGGTCCATCACCGGTCGGATCGTCTCCGGGAAAGAACACCAGGATCACGTGGGACACCACAAAGAAGATCAACCAAGCGAAGGCGCCGTACGCCCAGCGACGACCTGTGCAAGCTGGCATACCAGCATCCTCGCCACGCCAGCACCATGACGCCTCCCTCCCTGGGTGCCCTCCACTCCCCCAGGAGAGCGAGGCGCGGCAGCCTCAACGCCCCGATCCCTGGCGCCGACCCTGACTCGAGCCCTACCGCCCTTGATCCGTAACAAGCCCGAAACTACCGGTTGAAAACTCTGGAATCTTCTGCCAGCCTGAGAGCCATCGATCGCTGTGAACGTTAACAAGATCCTTCAAGACCGGAGGCGCCTCACGCGACCGTCAGGCCCACCCACCCACCAGGTGATCACGTCCACCACCTAGCGAGACCAGCGCCCGCAGCGGCTTCACGGCGGGCGGCCGGCCCCACTCATCGCAACCCTCCACCCGCTGGTCAAACAGCCCAAGGATTCGCTCCCGGACGGACGCCTGACCTGAGTTCCGGCCCGCTCTCGGACGGACTCAGCATCGTGGCCGCCGCCACCCGAGCGGGGCCGCCCCACCGAACAGCGACAGGAATTTCCTACCCCACCACTGGAGGATCAGCATGGTCTCCCGGACCCGTCCCATCGGGCGCACCCGACTGCGAGCGCTCACATTTTCCGGAACAGCCGCGATAATTCTGGCCTTGGCCGTGTCGTTGCTGCCCAACCTCGCCCAGGCCGCCGAGACGACCCTCGGCGCCGCCGCGGCCCAGTCCGGCCGGTACTTCGGTGCCGCCGTCGCCGCCAACAAGCTCAACGACAGCGCCTACACGACGATCCTGAACCGCGAGTTCAACAGCATCACTCCCGAGAACGAAATGAAGATCGACGCGACCGAGCCGCAGCAGAACAACTTCACCTTCAGCAACGCGGACCGGATCGTGAACCACGCCATCTCCCGGGGTTGGAAGGTCCGGGGCCACACCCTGGCGTGGTACTCGCAGCAGCCGGGCTGGATGCAGAGCATGGAGGGCACCGCGCTGCGCAACGCGATGCTGAACCACGTCACCCGAGTGGCCACCTACTACCGGGGCAAAATCTACTCGTGGGACGTGGTGAACGAGGCGTTCGACGACGGCAACAGCGGCGCCCGTCGCAACTCGAACCTGCAGCGCACCGGCAACGACTGGATCGAGGCGGCGTTCCGCGCCGCCGACGCGGCGGACCCGAACGCGAAGCTCTGCTACAACGACTACAACACCGACAACTGGACCTGGGCCAAGACCCAGGCCGTGTACAACATGGTGCGCGACTTCAAGTCCCGTGGGGTACCGATCGACTGCGTCGGGTTCCAGTCGCACTTCAACGCCAACTCGCCGTACAACAGCAACTACCGCACCACGCTGTCCAGCTTCGCCGCCCTCGGGGTGGACGTGCAGATCACCGAGTTGGACATCGAGGGCTCCGGAACGACGCAGGCAAACACCTACCGCAGTGTGGTCAACGACTGCCTGGCCGTGGCTCGCTGCAACGGCCTCACCGTGTGGGGGGTGCGCGACTGCGACTCGTGGCGCTCCAGCGGCACTCCGCTGCTCTTCGACTGCAACGGCACCAAGAAGGCCGCCTACACCTCCACCCTGGAGGCGCTGAACAGCGCGGGCCCCACCAACCCGCCCACCGACCCACCCACCGACCCGCCCACCACCCCGCCCACCGACCCGCCCGGCTCCGCCGGTGAGATCGTCGGCACGCAGTCCGGCCGGTGCGTCGACGTACCCAACGCCTCGACCAGCAACGGCACGCGGGTGCAGCTCTACGACTGCAACAAGCAGACCAACCAGGCGTGGACCTACACCTCGAACAAACAGCTACAGGTGTACGGGAACATGTGCCTCGACGCCGCCGGGACCGGCAACGGTGCGGCGGTGCAGATCTACAGCTGCCACAGCCAGACCAACCAACAATGGAACGTCAACTCCAGCGGCACCATCAGCAACGTCCAGTCTGGACGATGCCTGGACGCCTGGAGCACCGCCAACGGAGCCCAGGTCCAGCTCTACGACTGCCACGGACAAACCAACCAGCAGTTCCGAATCGCCTCCGTCGGCGGCCCCACCCAGACCCCGACACCGACGCCGACGACGCCGCCGCCGACCGGCGGCACGTGTGATCTTCCCTCGTCGTACCGCTGGTCGTCGACGGGCGCGCTGGCGCAGCCGAGGTCCGGGTGGGTGTCGCTGAAGGACTTCACCGTCGCGCCGTACAACGGCCAGCAGTTGGTCTACGCCACCACCCACGACACGGGCACCACGTGGGGCTCGATGAACTTCGGCCTCTTCAGCAACTACTCGCAGATGGGCTCGGCCAGCCAGAACGCGATGAACAACGCGACAGTCGCACCGTCGCTGTTCTACTTCGCGCCGCGCAACATCTGGGTGCTGGCCTACCAGTGGGGCGGCACGGCCTTCTCGTACCGGACCTCCAGTGACCCGACCAACCCGAACGGGTGGTCGTCGGCGCAGACGCTGTTCACCGGAAGCATCTCCAACTCCAGCACCGGCCCGATCGACCAGGCACTCATCGGTGACGACCAGAACATGTACCTGTTCTTCGCCGGCGACAACGGCAGGATCTACCGGGCCAGCATGCCCATCGGGAACTTCCCGGGCAGCTTCGGGTCGAACTACACGACGATCATGACCGACTCGACGAACAACCTATTCGAGGCCGTTCAGGTCTACAAGCTCCAGGGTCTGAACAAGTACCTCATGATCGTCGAGGCGATCGGCTCGCAGGGACGCTACTTCCGCTCGTTCACGGCCACCAGCCTGGGTGGTACGTGGACTCCGCAAGCGACGTCCGAGAGCAACCCCTTCGCCGGCAAGGCCAACAGTGGTGTCACCTGGACCAACGACATCAGCCACGGCGAGCTGCTGCGCAGCAATGCCGATCAGACCATGACCGTTGACGCCTGCAACCTGCAACTGCTCTACCAGGGGCGCTCCCCCAGCTCCGGCGGCGACTACGGCCTGCTGCCGTACCGGCCGGGTCTGCTGACCCTGCAACGCTGACGACCGGACATCGCCGGGGCGGGCAGGCTCGGCACGACACCGAGCCCGCCCGCCCCGCACCCACCCACCACCAGGAGGTACCACCAGTGCGAGGACACGGATACCACCCCCCGCCCTCGGGGAACACCCAGGCTGACCGGGTGTCCCCCCGCTTTCGGGGACGGCTGTTCAAGCTCGCCGCGGCCGGGATCGCCGCCGCAGTCGGGTTGTTGACCATCACCGTGGCGACCGGTTCGGCGTCGGCCGCCGACAACCCGTACCAGCGCGGCCCGGACCCCACCCGGACCAGCGTCACCGCCGTGAACGGGCCCTTCGCCAACACGTCGGTAAGCGTCCCGACCGGGTACGGCTTCAACGGCGGCAGGATCTACTACCCGACCGACACCAGCCAGGGCACCTTCGGGGCCATCGCGATCTCGCCGGGCTACACCGCGTTGTTCTCCGCCGAGCTGGCCTGGATGGGACCGTGGCTGGCCTCCCACGGCTTCGTCGTGATCGGTATCGAGACCAACAGCCGCAACGACTTCGACACGGCCCGAGGCACCCAGTTGCTCGCCGCACTGGACTACCTCACACAGCAGAGCCCGGTTCGCGACCGGGTCGACCCCAACCGGTTGGCGGTCGCCGGTCACTCCATGGGCGGCGGTGGCGCGCTGAGCGCAGCCACCCGGCGCTCGTCGTTGAAGGCTGTGGTCGGCATCGCGCCGTACTCGCCGTCGTCGAACCTGGCCAATGACCGGGTGCCCACCATGATCTTCGCCGGACAGGCGGACACGGTGGTCACCCCGTCCTACGCCACCGGCCTCTACAACAGCCTCCCGACCACGACGGAGAGCGTCTACCTGGAGGTCGCCGGCGCGGATCATGGCTTCATGGTCGGACGGTCGAACCCGGTGATGGTCCGGACCATGCTGCCGTTCGTCAAGATGTTCATCGACAACGACGCCCGGTACAGCCAGTTCCTCTGCCCGCTGCTGGACTCCAGTGGCGTCGTCACCTACCGCAGCACCTGCCCGTTGCTGCCCTCGACCCCGACCGACCCGCCGACCCCCACCGACCCGCCGACCCCCACCGATCCGCCGACCGTCCCGCCCGGCTCCGCCAGCGAGATCGTCGGCACCCAGTCGAGCCGGTGCGTCGACGTACCCAACGCCTCACGTAACAACGGCACCCGGGTACAGCTCTACGGCTGCAACAAACAAACGAACCAGGCATGGACCTACACCTCGAACAAACAACTACAGGTGTACGACACCATGTGCCTCGACGCAGCAGGCACCGCCAACGGCGCCGCAGTACAGATCTACACCTGCCACACCCAAACCAACCAACAATGGAACGTCAACGCCAACGGCACCATCAGCAACGTCCAGTCCGGACGATGCCTGGACGCCTGGAGCACCGCCAACGGAGCCCAGATCCAGCTCTACGACTGCCACGGACAAACCAACCAGCAATTCCGGCTCGCCGCCCTCGCACGATAACCACGACCGACACCCACTCAAAACCTGTTCGAAGGTGTGCAGATCCACCACCCGCAGGGCCAGACCCACCACACTTGAACAGGCCAGACTGCAAACGGGGCGGGCTCGGCACCACGCCGAGCCCGCCAGCATCACCTATTGATTCATCTCCTCCAACGCCGCAGCACGGTGGGGGTTGCCGCAATCGGCCCAGAGGTCGCCAAGCTGGTCGACGCGGTGTGCCCGGATGTCGGGTTGCGGCCCGGTGGCGTACCGGTGAGCGACAGCACGCACGTGCTCCTCCGCGGGTTCGGCGAGCCCGTCGTACACCGCGACGAACACCGCTCGCGCGTCCCTCCTGGGCCATCCCGCAGGCATCAGCTCGATCGGCAGCAGCGGATCCACAATGGGGAAGCGCCGGTAGGCATCCATCACCTCGGTACGCGCCCGTACCGCCGCCACCGCCGTGACGTCTCCCGACTGAACACCCGGCAACAGGGCATCCCAGCGTCGGATGAAGGAGTCGTACTGGCGAACGACCGCGGCGGTGTCCCAGGCGTCGATCGGTACCCGATTGGTGACCGCCTCGATCTCCACGTGCCGTGCGCGGAACACCGTCGTGGCGCCGAGCGCGATCGCGGAGAGCTTAGCTCTGGGCGTGCGGCCGAGATTGTGCGGTGATAGCCACAGTCCGTCGTACAGGGGCGCGTACCCGAGCCATCGAAGCTGTCCGCGGAGGGCGCGTCGCTCGGCGCTTGCCTCCTGCGGTAGGGAGAAGGCGACCAGTGTCCACCAGCCGTCCCACGACTCGGCCTGCCCGACGAAGGCTGCGATCCGACGTGCACCCCGTGCGAGGTTGTCGGCGGCGGGCTGGGTCAAGCGGTAGAAGCTGTGCCGTCCCTGCCGGCTGATCTCAAGCACTCCGCGGCGAGCCAGGCGGCTGATGGCGGTCCGCGCCCCGGCCGTGTTGACGCCCGATTCGGCGAGCAGCGCCACGAGAGCGGCGGAGGGTAGCCAGGTGCGGCCTTGAATTGTGTAGTCGGCCAGCAGCGTCACGGCCAAGCCTTGGGGCGAGCTGCCTGACTGTCTACGGGGCAGTTGGGTGGAGCCGTCTGCGCTGTCCGGGAAGATCTCGTCGATGTTGAACGGGCTGACCACACGACGCTCCGGCGCAGATCGGGGAAGACCGCTTAGTAGATCCGATTGTGGCAGGTGCCCGGCCAGGTTCGTCCGCACCCCGTCATCCGGAGCTGATTTCCGCCCACCCCGCCGCGTCCATGTCGATACGTCGATTGACAGTTTTGCCGACCAGGGAGACAATTTTTGTAATGCGTCTGGCGTTGCGGGAGCTAGCAAAGCCAGCGGGCAGCTGATCGACCTCCCCGGGCGGAGGTCACCTGGCGAGCCGACCGGCATGAACCTGCCTCGGCCGACTTCACCAAGGACAGGTTGACGGTGAGGCCGGTCCGGCGCGTCGCGTCCAACCACGGTGATGTGCCGCCTCCCCTGACCCGGCTGGCGCGACTCACCGTGTCCAATCAAGCGTCAAGGGAGTGAAGCGCGTGAAACCTCATCGACGGCTGCTGGTCGGCTTCGCCGTGTTCCTCGCGGCGGCTGGCCTGGCACTGGTGATACCCGGTCTGACGAGACCGGCCTCTGCGGCCTCGTTGACCGAGGTGACCAACTTCGGCAGCAACCCGGGCGGGATGCGGATGCACATCTATGTGCCCGACGTCCGTCCGGCCAACCCGGCCATCGTGGTCGCCATGCACGGCTGCGGCGGCTCCGGCCCGGGCTTCTACTCGGGCAGCGAGTTCGCCTCGCTGGCGAACCAGTACGGCTTCATCGTCATCTACCCGAGCGCCATGCAGGAGGCTGGCTTCGGCAAGTGCTTCGACACCTGGTCGGACGCGTCCAAGCGCCGTGGTGGTGGCAGCGACCCGGTCTCCATCGAATCGATGGTGAACTACGCCCGGCAGCAGCACGCCGGTGACATCAACCGGGTCTACGCCACCGGCAGTTCCTCTGGCGGAATGATGACCCAGCACATGCTCGCGGTCTACCCCGACCTGTTCAAAGCGGGCGCGTCGTTCATGGGCGTGCCCTTCAACTGCTTCGCGAACGCGGCCGCCTACCCACCCGGCGGATCGTGCACCAACGGCAGCATGAACCGGACCCCACAGCAATGGGGCGACATGGTCCGAGCGGCGTACCCCGGCTACACCGGCCCGCGCCCGCCGATCCAGCTCTGGCACGGCACCAACGACACCCTCGTGCCCTACTCGCTACTGCAGGAGTCGGTCGAGCAGTGGACCAACGTGCACGGGCTGAGCCAGACTCCGACGTCCACCGACACCCCGCAGCCCAACTGGAACCGCCGCCGCTTCGGCACCCAGGTCGAGGCGTACGCCATCCAGGGCGCAGGGCACAGCCTGCCGTCCAGCGGCATGGCGCGCGTCGCCATCCAGTTCTTCGGCCTGGACCGCACGACGCCGCCCACCTCGACGCCACCCCCCACCGATCCGCCGACCCCCACCCCAACGCCGACCGTCCCGCCCGGCTCCGCCAGCGAGATCGTCGGCACCCAGTCGAGCCGGTGCGTCGACGTACCCAACGCCTCACGTAACAACGGCACCCGGGTACAGCTCTACGGCTGCAACAAACAAACGAACCAGGCATGGACCTACACCTCGAACAAACAACTACAGGTGTACGGCACCATGTGCCTCGACGCAGCAGGCACCGCCAACGGCGCCGCAGTACAGATCTACACCTGCCACACCCAAACCAACCAACAATGGAACGTCAACGCCAACGGCACCATCAGCAACGTCCAGTCCGGACGATGCCTGGACGCCTGGAGCACCGCCAACGGAGCCCAGATCCAGCTCTACGACTGCCACGGACAAACCAACCAGCAATTCCGGCTCGCCGCCCTCGCACAATGATCACCGCCGGCTCCGTGCCCAACCTGTTCGAGGACGTGCAGGTCTACCGGCTGCGGAGCGAGATCCGAAACATCTGAGACGGGCGGGCTCGGCGTCACGCCGGGTCCGCTCGCCTACTTGGCGAGTTGGGCTTCCCCATTACCAAAGGACCAGTTCTCCGCGCCGGTCTCGACCACTGAGATCAGCACGTCCTCGGGACGCACACCCGGTTCGCGGCCGAGTCGCTCGACGATCGCCCGATACATCGCCAGCTTGGCCTCGGCGGACTTGCCCGATGTCCAGAAGACCTGGATCTGCACCAGGTCGTCCGACCGCTGGATACCGAGGAAGTCGCCGTGGGCGAAAGCGCTCTCGTCGTGCTCCGTGATGGTCATGAAACGGTCGCCGTCCTTGATCTGGACGGTTTCCCGCATGGCCTCGTAGATCTGGTCGAGGAGCGCCTTCTTGTATGTCTCGGGCTTACCCGCGCGGATCGCGATACGCGTGATTGGCATTGCTCTCCCTCTCTGGTGTACGACCTGAGCTGAGGTACGTTCATGGCTCAGGCCGGCCGCGGGTGGTTCCGTCGGCGGCCTCCCCCGGGATGAAGTGCCCGACCGGGACCGGCTCGCCGCGTACGTCGTCGGCCCACAACCGCCAGATCGCGAGCCGGTCGACGTAGAGCTTCGCGACCTGGGGCGCGTCGGCTCCAGATTAGCCAGGGCAGGTCGGGATTTTCGGGTAACCGCACGTTCCCGGCGTGCTGTCTGCGGCGTGCCGGCGTCTAGGCTTCCTGCGTGGCCGATTCCGAGGTGGTGACGAACGAGGAGCGGCTGCGTCGCATCGGGGCGATCACCGATGCCGCCCTGTCGGGGCTGAACGTCGCCGAGTTGCTCGACGAGCTACTGGAACGGGTCCGGGACCTGCTCAAGGTCGATACCGCCACCATCCTGCTGCTGGACGAACACACCGGCGAGCTCGTCGCGACCGCGGCCAAGGGCCTGGAGGAGGAGGTACGCCGCGGTTTCCGCATCCGGATCGGTCGCGGGTTCGCCGGGCGGGTGGCGGCGACACGCGCGCCGGTCACGATCCACAACGTCACGCCCGACGACGTCGTCAATCCCGTCCTGATCGCCACGGGTATACGTGCCCTGTTGGGCGTGCCCATGCTCGCCAACGGCAACCTCGTCGGCGTACTACACGTCGGCTCCCTGGCCCTGCGGCGGTTCGGTCCCGACGACGTGCAGCTGCTGCAGCTCGTCGCCGATCGTGCCAGCCTCGCAGGCCAGGCCCGAGCGCAGGTCCTCGACCGCCAGGCAGCGCTGGCCCTGCAACACAGCCTGCTACCGGGCCGGCTACCCGACATCCCCGGCCTTGACCTGGCCGCCCGGTACATACCCGGCCACGACCTGGGCATCGGCGGCGACTGGTACGACGTGTTCACGTTGCCGTCGGGCTGGCTCGGCGCCGTCATCGGCGACGTCTCCGGCCACGGGCTGCCGTCCGCCGTCGTCATGGGACGCATCCGCAGCGCGCTACGCGCCTACGCCCTCGATTCCGACGATCCCGCCCAGGCGCTGACCTCCCTCGACCGCAAGATCCACCACTTCGAAGCGGGCACCCTCACCACCGCCGTCTACGCCCTCATCGCACCTGACCGCACGACTGTGTACCTTTCCTCCGCCGGCCATCTGCCACCGCTGCTGGCTGTCCCCGGCCATCCCACCCAGCTGGTCAACCTGACGGTGGACCGGCCACTCGGTGTGGGCCGACCATTGGCCACTCGCCGCACCACCGTCCTGGACCTACCGCCGGGTGCGGCGCTCGTCTTCTACACCGACGGGCTTGTCGAACGCCGCAGCGAACTGATCGACACCGGGATCGAACGCCTCGCCAACGCCGTGCGGTCCGGGCCAGCCGAGGCGTTGTGTGACCACATCATGGCCACCACCGCGGAGCAGCACCCCAACGACGACATCGCCCTGTTGGTCATCCGCCGTCGACCAGCATCGGAATAGGCCGCTCCAAGCGGTAGCGCCGCGGTCGGCCGCCAGACGGAGCCCGAGCCGTCGCCGCCAACTGTCAGGAGGCGGTCGGCTCCCAGAGCAGGATCTGGCGGTGGTGTCTGAAGCCGTTGCGTAGATAGAAGTCGACCGCGCGGCGGCCGGAGTGGACGGTCACGTGCAGCAGCCCCCGCACGCGGGCCTCGGCCAGGATCGCGGCCATCAGCGCACCGCCGATACCGCGGTTGCGGTACTCCTCTCGGACCTTGACCGACTGGATGTCGCCGTACCACCGGTCCAGCGACTCGCTACTGGGCACTCGTTGCGCGACGTGGAGCCAGGCCGCGCCGACCACGTGCCCGTCCACCTCCGCGACGAACGGCAGGTGCGTCTCCGCGTGGGCGGCCACCCAGTCGGCGTACGCGCTGAGCTTGTGCCCGTCAACGCCGCGTAGCTCCGCGAGCGTCGCCACGTCTGCCTCACCGGCCCTCCGCACGATCACCCGGCGGAGTCTAGGCGAGCCCCGCGACCGCCGAACGGCCCGGATCGGCCGCACGCAGCCCGCGCGAGGGTGCCTCGTGGTCGCGGCGGTGGTCTGGCTGGCCACCACGACTGCACGGCTCTGCTGCCCGCCGGTCATCCGTTGGCGGCGCCGCCCTGGCGGCGGCGTCTGGAGTCTCGGATGAGCGTCAGCGCGATGACGAGGAGGCCGAGCAGTGCGACGACGGCATTGGCGGTCGTGAGGAACACCGCCTCGCCAGGGGTGGCGTGGTGGAGGTGGGTCAGGTGGAAGAAGAAGTGCGGTATGGCGAAGGTGGAGAATCCCGCCGCCGCGGGGATGACGAATACGGCTCGGGGGGCGACGAGCGCTATGCCGAGGACGACGGCCAGGCCGAGGGTAGCTCCGCCGAAGTCTCGCGCGTAGTGCTCGCTGAGCGGCGGGGTCAGGGTGACTGTCGGAAAGTTGTTGTAGAAGCTCACGGGGAAGACCTGGTTCCAGAACCCGACAACGAGTTCGTCGAGGAAGAGGACGGCCAGGGCGATCCGGATCAGCGCGGTCAGTGCGGTGCCCCGTCCGTCCGTCGAGGCCGCCTGCGGTGTGGCGGGGATGTGTGATGTCACTGTCGGTTCTACCTCTCCGAGACTTCTCAATAGGGCGCTAACTGCTCATATTGCCCTGCGAGACAGCCGAACCTGCCGGCGCTGCTCGCACGGATGGGATCGTTGCCGAGTGACGAAGTCGCTCGACCTGCATCTGGAGCTCGACCGGAGTGCGGGTTTCCCGGGTCGCTCGCTGGAGAGCGCGTTACGGGAGAGCATTCGGACCGGCCGGCTGCGGGCCGGGTCTCGCCTACCTGGCAGCCGGAGCCTGGCCGCCGACCTGGGCCTGGCCCGGGGCACGGTGGTGCAGGCGTACGCGCAGCTGGTGGCCGAAGGGTGGCTGGTGGCGGCACCCGGCTCGGGCACCCGGGTCGCGGACGTGCTCCACGATCCGCCCGGCTCGCGCGGGCAACCGCGGCCGTCGCTCCCGGCCGGGCCGGTGATCGAGTTGCGGCCGGGGATTCCCGATCTCGGTTCGTTCCCTCGAACCGCGTGGGCCGACAGTGTCCGTCGGGCGCTGGCAACGGCTTCGCGTGGCACGTTGGATTACCCCGAGCCGACAGGGCTGCCCGGGTTGCGGACGGCGGTGGCCGGTTATCTCGCGCGCACTCGTGGAGTGCGCTGCGACCCGAACGCGGTGGTGATCACGGCGGGCTTCACCCAGGGGCTCTCCCTGCTGGCGCGGACGCTGCACCGGCGCGGCGTACGTGCCATCGCCACCGAGAACCCCGGCTTGGCCCAGCACCGCGTGGTGCTGCGTGCCGCGGGCCTGGCGGTCACCCCGCTCAGGGTCGGCGCGGGCGGGGCCAACCCGGACGACGCGGCGGGTCAGGCCGCGCTGCTCACCCCGGCGCACCAGCATCCGAGCGGAGTGGTTCTCGCCCCGGGCCACCGCTACCGGTTCATCGCCTGGGCGCGGGAGCAGGACGCGTTCCTGATCGAGGACGACTACGACGGCGAGTTCCGCTACGACCAGCGGCCGGTGGGCGCGATGCAGGCGCTGGCGCCAGAGCGGATCGTGTACGCCGGCAGCACGAGCAAGTCGCTGGCGCCGGGCGTACGCCTGGGGTGGTTCGTCGTACCCGAGGCACTGCGTCGTGACCTGACCACGACGATCATGGAGGCCGGCGCGGCAGTCTCCGCGATCGACCAGCTCGCCATGGCCGACCTGCTCACGCACGGCGACTACGACAGGCACATCCGCCGCATGCGCCTGACCTACCGGCGTCGGCGGACCGAGCTGGCCGACCGCCTGGCCGAGGTGACGGCGACCCCACTGGAGGGCATCGCGGCCGGCATGCACGCGCTGCTGCCGTTGGCGTCCGTGGCGGAGGAGCGCCGGCTGATCCAGGCCGGACGCCGCCAGGGGCTTCGGCTGATCGGCCTGCACGGTAACGGCTACTGGCACGATCCGGTCGACGAGCGGCAGGCGGCGGCCCTGGTCCTCGGGTACGCGGCGCCACCGGCTCATGCCTGGACGGAGGCACTGTCCGGGCTCTGCCAACTGGTCCATCAGGCCGGACGCTAACTGGTCCATCCCGTTGGTCCGGTCGGGGATACGTTCGATTCATGCAGACCATGAAGATCGGAAACAACGAGATCGTGCTGCTGGGCACGGCCACGCCGCCGGAACTGCCGGAGGGCTCGCACGTGATGACAGCGACGATCGAACTACCCCCGGGCGATCCGGGCACGCCACCGCACCGGCACTCCGGCCCGGTCTTCGGCTACCTCCTCGAGGGCGAGATGATCTTCGAGCTGGAGGGCGAGCCCGAACGGGTGATCAAGGCCGGTGAGGCGTTCTGGGAGCCCGGCGGCGACGTCATCCACTACCAGGCCGCCAACAACCTGCCCGATCGGGTGACCACATTCCTGGTCGTCATGGTGTGTGCACCCGACCGGGAAATGCTGGTGCTGGTGAGCCCCGAGGAACTCGAACAGCGTAGGGACCGCCGCTCACCCCGGCCGAACTGACGGAGAAGCACAGTCATGCGTATCGTTCTCGCCGGTTCGACAGGCGTCATTGGCCGCCGGCTCGAGCCACTCCTGACCGCCCAGGGGCATGAGGTCATCGGGTTGGCCCGCAACGGCCCGGTCGCCGTCGACGTGCTCGACCGCGACGCCGTGGCGGCCGCCGTGCGCGACGCCCGGCCCGACGTGGTGATGCACCAGCTCACCAACCTGAGCACCGGCGACTTCGCCGCCAATTCGCGGCTGCGTCGGACCGGGACCCGCAACCTGGTCGACGCGGCGCTCGCCGCCGGGGTACGCCGGATCGTGGCACAGAGCATCGCCTGGGCGTACGAGCCGGGCGACGAACCCGCCACCGAACAGACCCCGCTCGACCTCGGCGCCGCAGAGCCGCGCCAGACGAGCGTGGGTGGTGCCGCCGCGCTCGAATCCGCCGTCCAGGAGGCGCCCGAGTGGGTCGTGCTGAGGTACGGCACCCTCTACGGCCCGGACACCTGGTACGCCCGCGACGGCATGATGGCCCAGTTCGCCGCCGCCGGCAAAGTCCCCGCCGACGCGGACGTGAGTAGCCTGCTGCACATCGACGACGCCGTCGCCGCCGCGCTCGCCGCTCTGGAGTGGCCTGCCGGCGTCGTCAACGTCTGCGACGACGAGCCCGCCGCCGCGTCGCAGTGGGTGCCCGCGTTCTGCGCGGCGGCCGGTGTGCCGGCGCCAGCGGTGACCGGGGGCGAGCGGCATGGCTGGGCGCGGGGAGCGAGCAACCACCACGCCCGCACACAGCTCGGCTGGATCCCGACCTATCCCTCCTGGCGGAAGGGATTCACTACCCTGTGAACCGTGTCATCGCCCGGTCGACGGGTCGCCCGGAGGCGGTCCCGAGTCCATCGGCTGGCGAAGGCGCTCGATCAACTCGCGGGCCGTTTCGGCGTACCGCCGGTCCGATCCGCAGGGCCGGTGTCCCTGGATCGGTGGCGGCACGCTGTCGCCAGGTGGCGCCACCACATCGGCGGGATCTCGTAGCCGGCGGTCCACAGTTGCCGCCGGCCGGCCGACGGTGACCGGCCCGCCGGTGCGGTGGGCGGAGAATATCCAGCCGCCCATCGAATCGGTGTCGCGCCACAGGTTCACCCACCGCCACCCGACTCTCGCGCCGATCTCGTGCAGCACCTCGTCGTCGACGAAGGCGGGGAACAGTCGCGCGTAGAGTCGACGAAGTGGTGACCCATGGGTCAGGAGAGCGACTCGGCTGCTGACCTGGGGCGGCAACTGGAGCATTGTCGCGGCGGCCAGGACCGAACCGTGGCTGTGGGCGGTGAGCAGCACGGGGTTGCCGCGTCCGACCAGGTACGTGATTCGTCGGGTCAGCTCCGGCACGGCTCGTTCGGCGTAGCAGGGTGGCGCGAACGGGTGGGCGGCCCGGGGCCAGAACGTCCCCAGGTCCCACAGCACACCAACGTGGCGCCTGAATTCGACTGTCCGGTAGGCGAAGATTCCGCCGACGGCCAGGCCGAGGATGATCGCGGCGATCCCCCAGCTCCCGAACGCGATGGAGAAGGTGATCAGGTCACCGGGCAGCCGTGCGTACCGCTGCACGGATTCGCTCGGGAGCAGATCCAGCAGACCGACGGTGGTGGTGGCCGTGCCGATCCCGGCCAGGCAGGCGTAAACCACGGCCAATGGGATGAGTCTTTCCGTGAAGCGAGCCCTGGCTATCGCATTGCGCACCTGCCGCAGTCGGGTCGCTGCTCCGGGCGGGCGATCCGGGTAGTCGCAGGCGACAATCGCCGCCGCAGCACGGCGACGGCGGCGTCGGGAGATCAGGATGACCGGAACCGCCACCACAAGCGTGAACAGCACTGCCCGGAAGAAGCCGAAGATCGCCCAGGTCAGCGCCGGCGGCAGACCGGAGGCCAGGCCCTCTCCGGTCGGTGCGTCGCGGTCCAAAAGATCCGCCACCCGGTAGACCAACTCGGCGGACACCGCCACCGCCAGACTGACCGCGCTGGCCGCGATCACCAACGCGCCCAGCCCGAGCAGTGGGACGGCACCCCGCCGCCGGTCCCGGGCCCGGAGCAGCACAGCTCCGAGGGCGATCAGCAGGGTCGTCTGGGCGACGAACAGCGAGGTGAGGATTGCGCCATAACCGGGTAGGCCGCTCCCCTCGTGCCACGGCGCTGGGCTGGCCAGGACGTGGGCCGTCACCACGATGGTCAGGACGACGGCGACCGTCCGCACCGTGCGGGTGATTCGGTCCAGTCGCTGATCCAGGGCGGCCCGGTCGATCACCGGGGGCAGGCAGAGCAGGATCACGCAGGTGGCCAGCACCGTCCCGGTGATCACGGCCAGCGCGATCGTGCTGGCCGAGGCGCCGGTCGCGGCTCGGGCGGCGAGCAGAACGACGTCCAGTGTCGCGAACGCCGCCGCGACGTGAATGGAGCGCAGCCGACCCACAAGTGGCCCAGCGTCCCACTGACCAATCTCGCTGAGTCGATGCCCGGAGACCTCGTCCGCCGGAGCGCGGAACGCGTCGAACACCTTCCCTGGTCGCGCACTGGCCCGCCAGAGCAGGCCGATGGCGGCGGCCGGAACCACAGCGAGCACCGCCAGGCGCAGGCCCACCGGTTGCCCACCCAACCAGGACAACCAGATGCGCCCGGCCAGGCAGTGTGACGAACCCATGCACTTCCACGCGACCAGGTCCAGCGTGACGCCGGCGAAGGCCAGCACGTACAGCGCGGTGAGAGTGAGCGCCAGCAGCCGGCACAGGGATCTGACTGTGGCATCGGAGCCACGGTTCGCCGGTCGCATCCAGATCGCCAGGTTGGCCAGCATGAACGGCAGCAGGAACACCAGCGACAGTGTGCGGACCACGGTTCCGGAGGGCAGGTCACCCCAGCGGTACGCCTCCAGCGTCACCCGTTCGCCGCTGCCGCACGGACATTGGCGGCGGGGTCGGTAGAATCCCCCGCTGCGGTCGCCGGCTACCTGCTCGACCTCTGCCACGTCCAGGACCTGAGCGGCGCTTGCACTGGCGGCCCCGTGCACCCGCAGCTCCACCACGTCATCGGACATCGGCGGCCCGCTCGACCGCGCTGACGCACCCGACATCGGCCCCTCCGAAGCACCTTCGGTGGCCAAACCGGGTGAGCCCAGCCCCCGCGCCACTCGCGGCGGTGTACCCCGCCCGGCCGGGACAAACCGTTGACCCTTCGCGTTGACCGGCTTGGCACCGACCCAGGCCTCAGCCCCGATAAGCCTCGAGCAGTCGCAGCCACACCTCGCTGATCGTCGGGAACGAGGGAACCGCGTGCCACAGCCGTTCGATCGGGACCCGGGCGGCGACCGCCACCGTGGCCGAGTGCAACAGTTCGGCGATACCGGGGCCGACGAACGTCACGCCGAGCAGGTATTCGCCGTCCAGATCGACGACCATACGGGCCTGGCCCTCGTACCCGTCGGCCCAGAGCAGGGCCCCTGGCACCCGAGCCATGTCGACGTCCACCACACGGATGCGGCGGCCGGAGCGTTCGGCCTGCTCCGCCGTCAATCCCACCGATCCCACCTCCGGCCCGGTGAAAATGACCTGGGGTACGGCATACCTGTCGGCGGTGGCCTGATGCGGCCCCCACGCGTTGGTGTCCAACGGGCGCTCCGCGGCCCGGGCGGAGATCACGTTGCCGACGACGCGGGCCTGGTACTTGCCCTCATGGGTGAGCAGCGCGCGGCGGTTGACATCGCCGATCGCGTACAGCCAGTCGCCGTCGATCTCGCGGACCGTGCACGAGTCGTCCACGTCCAACCACGAGCCAGGAAGCAGACCGACAGTCTCCAGTCCGATGTCGTCGGTGAGCGGCTGCCGACCGATTGCGACCAGAACCTCGTCGGCGGTGACCGTCGAGCCGTCGTCCATGCGTACGGTCACCGGGTCGTCGTCGTCCGGTCGACGCATCTCGCTCACCGACACCCCGTTACGAACATCGATTCCGGCGTCCTTGAGCCCTTTTTCGACCATCGGGCCGACGAATGGCTCCATCATCGGCAGCAGCGACGGGGTTCGGCTGATCAACGTGACGTCGGCGCCCAGGCTTCTCCAGGCGGTGGCCATCTCCACGCCGACCGCTCCGCCGCCGACCACGGCCAGGCGACGCGGCACCGTGTGGCTGTCGGTGGCCGACCGGTTGGTCCAGGGCCGAGCCTCGGCGATACCGGGAATGTCCGGCAGCAACGCTCGGCTGCCGGTGCAGAGGACGACCGCCTGCCGGGCGTCCAGCACCACGATCTGGTTGTCAGGTGTCTCCACCGCGACCCGGCGGGGCCCTTCCAGCCGCCCGTGACCGCGAATGAGGTCGGCGCCGATGCCGGCGACCCACGCTGCCTGGGTGCTGTCGTTCCAGTCGGTCGTGTAGTGGTCGCGTCGACCGAAGACGCCGGCTGGATCCAACTGCCCGGTCACCGCCTGCCGGGCGCCGTCCACCCGCTGGGCATCACCGAGAGCGGCTACCGGCCGAAGCATCGCCTTGCTCGGTATGCACGCCCAGTAGGAGCATTCACCGCCCACCAGTTCCCGCTCCACCAACGCGACCGTGAGGCCTGCGGCTCGGCTCCGGTCGGCCACTGTCTGACCGACCGGGCCCGCGCCCAGAACCACCACGTCATACTCATTCTGGTCCGCCATCGCCCCTGACCTCCTCGGACTGGTCCCAGTACAGAGCAGATCACGTCGCGGTACCGCTTCATGCAGTTTCGGTGTGCGGAGCGACCGGTTCTATCTCCGGGGGCGCGTCAGGCACGCAGGTAGTCGACGATGGCTTGACAGAAGACAGCTTCGATGTCGCAATCCTCCGGCACTCGCTGCCACGTCCCATGACTCCGGGCGTAGTAGTGCGTCGACTTCTCGGCCGTGACGGTACCGAAATGGAGGCACTGAAACTCGAACAGGTGAAAGTCGGTGCCGTCGAATCCGATGTCAAGTGATGCGAGAGGGGTGGCGAGTCTGTCGGACACGTATTCGGCGTAGTCGAGCAGCGCCTCCTGGTCGACGCCGGCTGTGTCGTGGAAGTTGAAGTCTCCGCTGCCGCTGGCCCTGAAGTCGCCGGGGCGGTTGCGGCGGTACAGGGTGTAGTAGCGGCTGCCCATTCGTAGCACCTTGAAGTCACCGGCCATTCCGGGTATCAGGTCCTGAACGACGAACTTCTGGCGGTGCAGAGATCGTGGATGGTGACGGCGACGTCGCAGCAGGCGGCGGCCATACTCACGAGCTGCCTCGTCCAGGCTCCCCGACCAGCTGAGCCCGCGAGCGGCTCTCAACAGTTCGCCGCGATTCATAGCGCTGGCAACTCCGGTTGACCCGGCACCGGAGGCCGGCTTTATCACCTTCGGCCACGAGCCGACCAGGTCGGCGGCCTCCAGTTCCTCGTACGTGCCAAAGCTGTAGGTGTGCAGCCGCGCCGCTTCCTTGGGAAACAACTGCGTCCGCAGGGCTTCCATCATGACTTTGTTGTGGTGGGCGCGCAGGAACCGGAAGCTGGGGATGGTGCGGGCGCCGGCAGCCTCCATCGCCAGGACGAGATCTTCGATCCAGCTCTTGTACTGCAGACCGCGGTCCTCTGACGAGGTATAGAGCACGGGGACGCCGTGCAGGTCGGCACTCAGGTCCAGATCCGCGTATCGCATGACCTGCGGACGAAGTCCAGCATCGTCGAACGACCGGACTACGCGGGCAACGTCCATCGTGCACAGGCCGTGCTGCGTCCGAGCGGTGGAGTAGAAGGTGTCGCGGTAGTCGGTCAAAATGATGATCTTGGACATGTGTGTTCTCCGCCGGGTGGGATGCAGGTCTTCGGCACTGCCTGGTCCGCCTCAGCGCCTGGATTGATCCACCAAAGCTGGACTATCAGGACATTACCCGGCATAACGCTGCAATTGGGGTGTTTCCCTGCCACATTCACCACACCCCGCCGGCCCGCGACCGGCCCTGAGCTGTCACACCGCCCGGGTCAGCCGCAGCAACCGCCACACCGTCCGCAGTGACACGTTCGGATAGAAACCGACGTACTCGGGCGTCACCCTCGGCTGCCACTTCTCCTTGAACTCGGCCTGGCTGCGGGCCGGGTAGATCCAGTCCCCGTGCTCGGCGATGAACCTGATCAGGCGCTCGGTGCCCCGGTGGCTGCCGGAGACCGGCTGATGCAGGGCCGACAACTCCCGGAAGGGTGTGAGGCCCAGGTGCAACCACCGCACGCTCTCCTCCTGGAAGCGCTGCAACGCGACGACGAATGCCAGGTCAACCGCACCCGGCGGCGCGTCGGGCTCACGGCGGGTGATGTCGTACAGCCATCCGCCTTCCCGGCCGAACGCCGGAGAATATGACACATACGCCACCGGCTCACCGTCGGACAACGCAAGGAACAGCCGCCGCACCCGATCGTCGTGGCGGCTGCGCTCACCAACCAGGAACTCGATCTGCTTGACGTGCCGGCCCTTGTCGGCCAGCCAACGGGCATCCATCGCGTCGAGTTTCGCGGCGAGCCGCGCGTCGTACGGCACGTCCCGGCCGGCCTCCACGACTGTGACTCCGGCGCGTCGGGAGCGGGCCAACTTGTTGCGGACCTTCTCGAACTTCCGCCCGCTCAGGCGGAAACCATCCAGGTCGATCGAGTACGCGGCGCCAAGTTGACTGAGCCGGTAACCGAACTCGGCGTACAGGTCGATGTCGTCCGGGGTCAGCTGTATCGCGCAGAGCCGCCGGCCCTCCTGCTGGGCCCAGCCATGGAAAGCGCCGAGCAGCCGCTTACAGTCGTCCGGGTCCGCGTAGACACTGCCCAGCTGCACGGCGTGACGCCGGCCGGCCGGCCGGTACGCGATGAACCCGTCGAGGCCGGGCACTGTGAAGTGCCGCGTGTCCTTGTTCAACGCCAGCGCGGCGCTGGAATGCTGCGCGTGCCGACGCAGGACGGCCAGGGCGCTCATTGGTTCCACAGCAGCGACCTCCACCTCATCAGGGAGCGGACGGAGCGTGGCGAGTCGCCGCGCGCCGGCGCGCCCACGCGAGCTGGACAAGGTCGACGGCCTCGCGTCCGACGACCGAGGCGGGTTCTCCGCTGGTCACCCGGTGGGCGACGGCACCCACCAGCCGGGGCAGGGTGAGCAGCCGGTCGGCGTCGAGCCGGTCGCCCATCACGTCGTCGAGCCGGCCCACCGCCCGGGAGTCGCGCTGGATTCCGGCGAGGATCGCGCGCTCCATCGTGGTGACCGCACCGCCCCGGCCGATGTCCTGGCCGTACCAGTAGTTCGCCAGCTCGGTCTTGTCCCGGTCGCGGGCCCACCGGGCCAGTCCCGACGACAGCGCCGCCGGCTGTCCCCAGTGCGCCGTGAGCACTGCCGCGAGTCCGCGGGCGCTACGCAGCGCGTCGTTGATCCCGTGGCCCAGGGTCGCGTCCTTGGCGTGCCCCGCGTCGCCCACCAGAACCCAGCCCGGCCCGAACGGCTGCCGGAAGAAGCAGGGGTAGCGCACGACGCGGTTGAGGCTCCCGACCGGCCGGGCGGCAGCGGCCAGCTCGGCCACCGCCGGGCTGACCGACTCGACGTGACGCAGGAACCCGGCCACGTCACGGCCGGCCAGCTCGCCCTGCAGATGCTCCGGAGGTTGCGCGATGAGCACGAAGTCCTCGGGCCCGGTCGGCAGGATCGAGACGATGTGCACCCCGATGCGGTGCCACAGCAGTGCCGGCGGGATCCGGACGCCTGTGAAGTACCGCCAGAGCAGAGCCCGTTCGCTGCGCGTGGTGAGGTACTGCCGGGCGCCCACCCAGCGGGCCACCGACGAGTTGCGGCCGTCCGCGCCGATCACCAGCTGTGCCGACACATCCCGGACCGATCCGTCGGCGTGCTGCACGGTCACGCCGCTCACCGTGCCGTCGGAACCGCGCCGCAGACCGACCACGGCGGTGCCGGTGGACGTCTTGGCGCCGGCGGCGGACGCCCGGTCCAGCAGGACCTGATCGAGAACCTCCCGCCGCGGACACAACCCTGGGTTGTCGGGATGGCGGAAGTGCAGCTCCACGTCGTCCAGTCGAACCCGCACGTCGTGCAGCGGCGGTACGCCGAGCGCGACGACGGTGTCGTACACGCCCTCGATCCGCAGGTCCTCGGTGCCGTGCAGGATGTGCGTGGACAGGGTCGGTGTCGGCAGGTCACCGCGGTCGAAGAGCGCCACCGACAGGCCGGCCGCGGCGAGCCGAGCCGCCAGCGCCGAGCCGGCCACCCTGGCCCCGACGATCACGATGTCGACCTGCTGTTCCACCGGGCGGCTCCCGGCCACCGCCGCACCGGTCGCCGGGGCCGTCGGCAGCTCCGTCGCCGCGGCCGCCGGCAATTGGGCCGCCGGCGCGACCGGTGTCGGCTCGGCGGGAGCCGCGAGGGCGGGTGGGGTCGACCGTGCCGACCGGCGGGCAGGGGCGAGCCTGTCCACCGCGTCCAGCCCGCGCAGGTACCCGGCCAACAACAGGTTGCCGATCCGGCCCGTCGGCATGAGGCTCGCGGTGCTGCGCATCCAGGGCAGGTCCGGCATCGGCGCCGGGCCCACGCCACCGACAACCCCGGCCAGCCGGGGAGCGAGCAGCTCGGCAGTCAACGCGGAGAGGGCCAGGCCGTGCCCACACCACGCGCCCGCGAACCACACGCCCGCCTGGCCCGGCACCGGGCCGACGATGGGCAGTCGGTCGAAGGTGGATGCCGTGACCCCGGACCAGAAGTCGGTCACCGGCACGTCCGCCAGCGCCGGGAAGGTCGCGGCGAGTTCGCGTACCAGCCGGGCCCGCACCGCGGCTACGCCGCGCTCGTCGACGCGAGGCTCCAGCAGGGCGGGACCACCGCCGAACAGCAACTGGCCGCGCGCGGTCAGCCGTAGGTAGTTGAAGAACGAACGGCTGTCGATGGCGGCGCCGCGACCGTCCCAACCGCTCTCCGCGAGCAGGTGCGGCGGCACCGATGCGGTGCGCAGCACATGGGTACGGATCACCGCGACGTTCCGGGTGAACAGCCCCAGCCCGGTGGTGAAGCCGTCAGTGGTCAGGGCCACCCGCCGGGCGCGTACCCGGTGCCCACCGGCGGTCAATGTGACCGGGTCACCGCCGGTGAGGCCGGTGACCGGCGTGTTCTCGGCGATGCGCACCCCGGCCGCGAGCAGAGCCGCCCTGAGTGACTGGACCAGCAGCCAGGGGTTGATCAGCGCGATGTCGGGATAGCACAACGCGCCGTGGTAGCGGGCGGTGCCCAGCCGTTCGGCGGTGCCGTCGTGGCCCAGATAAGAGGCGTCGAAGCCAAGCTCGCGCAGGATCTGCGCCTGCCGCCGAAGCGAGCCGCTGTGCGCCGGTGCCGACGCGGCCACCAGTTGGAAGCCATCGGTCAGCTCGCAGCCGTCGGGCAGTGCCCGGGCCAGCCGCCGCAGCGCGGCGATCCCGTCGAGCGTGGCGCCGAACATGGTCCGGGCGCGGTCGGCCCCGTACCGCTTGACCAGTGTGGTGATCGGGCCGCCGACCCCGGGGCCGACGATGCCCGTGCTGTGCCCGCTGGCTCCGGAACCGACCTCGGTGGCCTCCAGGACCAGGATGTCGCTCCCGGGCAGGTGGTTCGTCAGCTGGTACGCCAGCGCCAGCCCAGCCAGCCCGCCACCGACGATCGCGACGGTCGCCTCGTCGTCGCCGGACAGCGCGGGTTGTCGGGCGGCTCGTGGGTCGTCGCGCTGCCAACCGCTCGCCGCGGAGCCCGGCCAGCTCATCAGACCACCGAGGTGGGTCTCGGCGTGGACGTGGCAGTGACAGTCGGGCCGCCGGATGGCGAGTCGTCGGCTCGCCCGGCCGGCCCCGCCCACGGGCGGCCGGCGACCTCACGCAGCAGCGCATCGAAGGCCGGCAGACGCTTGGGCTCGAACGGCACACCGAACGGCTTGAGCTGGTTGCCGAAGAGCGAGCGGTCACCGAACAGGTGGATCGGCACGGCCAACAGCGCCCACTCGGGGCCGACCAACCAGGCCCACAGCGCCACCACCAGCCCGGCGCTGAGCAGGCTGTGCATGCTGTTGTAGAGAACGTAGTACGCCTTCGGAATCTGCCCGTCGGGGCTGCGCCGGTAGGCGATGGCCCCGGGGATGTAGCCGATCAGGTCGATGTAGAGGAACAGCCCGATGGCCGGGAGCCAACGGACCTCGTCCCAGTGTGCGAGCAACAGTCCGCTGGCCAGCGCAAGCCCGGCGAGGTACTCCGCACGATGCAGTCGTGCGATCGTCGGCGTGTCGAACGTGTTCTGCTGATCCATGCTCAATCCTTCCCGCTGACGCCGGTCGGCACGGTCACCAGGACGCCGTCCGGGATGTCGACCGCCGGGAACAACCCACGAAGGACGTGGTGGATCGTCTCGGTGAGCACCCGCTCGGCGACCGGGTCGATGATGCTGGCGAGGCTGGGCACGCCGAAGTCGAAATTCGCCACGAACGTGATCGCCACGCCGTCCGGGGCCTGGCGCAGCGTCCAGGCGCCGGAGAACTCGTCGAAGTCGCCGTCGATCTGCGCGAACTCGATGGAGAGACGATCGCGGTCCAGTTCGTCGGCCTCGGTCCAGGCGAGGATTCCGTTGCGGAACAGGACCTCCCACGAGCTGACGATCCGCCGCGCGTCGGTCGGCTTCTGCACGGTGACCGTCTTAACCACGTCGACCAGATGCGGATAGCGTTCGAAGTCGACAAGTTGGTCGAAGACCGTACCGCCGTCGCCGCTGGGCAGAAAAGCCTGAATCTCGACCCGTCGCATGTCAGTGGACCCCCAGCCGGTGTGCTGTCGGATAGCGCTGGCCGAGCGTGCGCAGCGCGCTGTCGAACGCCTCGACCAGGAGGGCGACCTCGTCGCCGGACAACACCGCGGGTGGGGTCAGGCGCAGCACGGTGCTGGCGATCATCGAATGGTTCACGATCACCCGAGCACTGAGGAGTTCGAGGATCGCCTCGCCGGCCAGCCCCGGGCCGGCGAACTCCACGCCGATCAGCAGCCCGACCCCGCGTACCTCGCGGACCAGGTGCGGGTAGGGGGCGGCCACCGCCTGCAGGCGGCTCAACAGCTCGGCGCCGAGCTTCGCCGCCCGGTCGACCAATCCTTCGTTCGTGACGGCGGCGATCGCCGCTCGGGTGGCCGCCATCGCGATCGGCGCGCCGGAGAATGTCGACGTGTGCAGGAACGGGTCCTTGTCGAAGGCCTGGAACGCGTCGGCCGTGGCGATCACGGCGGAGACCGGCACGATGCCGCCGGACAGGCTCTTCCCGGCCAGCAGCACATCCGGTCTGACGTCCTCCCGGTCGGCGCCCCACCAGTGACCGAGTCGGCCGACGCCGGTGAGGATCTCGTCGAGCACCAGGAATGCGCCGTGCTGCCGGCACAGCCGGGACGCTTCGCGCAGGTAACCGGGCGGGGGAATCACCACTCCGCCCTCGCCCTGCACCGGCTCCAGGATCACGCAGGCCGGCGGCCCGCCGGCCAGCGCCGCACCCAACGCCTCGGCGTCGCCGTACGGCACGTGCGTGACGTCCGGCAACAGCGGGCGGAAGGGTTGCTGGTAGAGATTCTGCCCGGTGACGGACAGGGCGCCCATGGTCTTACCGTGGTAGCCGCCGACGGCCGAGACGAGTCTGCGCCGGCCATGGGCGCGGGCCATCTTGATGGCCGCCTCCACGGCCTCCGCGCCGGAGCCCGCGAAGTGCACCCGGGTCAGGCCGGGTGGCGCCACCGCTACGAGCGCCGCCGCGGCGTCGCCCACCGACGGCTCCAGCAGCAGGCGGGTCGCTATCGGGTGGCTCTGAATCTGCGCGATGACCGCGGCGACCACGGCCGGGTGCCGGGCACCGTGGAGGAACACGCCGTAGCCACCGGCGTTGAGGAAGCGGCCACCGTCCGAGGTGTGGACCCAGGCGCCCTCGGAACCGACCTCGACGTGCCCACCGAACATGTCGCCGAGCTTCGCGCGGCCCCGGGACAGGTACCGGCGGTAGTTGTCCCGTACCTTGTCCCGTACCTGCGAATCCGCCTCTAGCCTGCTGGTGGTCACCGCTCCCCCTAGCTCAGCACGAGCGGCTGGCCGGCGAGCCAGTTCGTCAGCTCGTTGGCGACGCTCGCGCGTGACGGTGGGTGGAAGGCGACCGCGTGCGACGCAGCGGCGAGATAGGCCACGTCGGGCGAGGAGATGAAGGCCATCCCCCCGAGCAGATCCACAGCACCTCGTACCGCGGTGGCGATCGCGTTGGCGGCGGCGAACCGCACCACCAGGGCTCGGCCGAGCGCGTCGTTGCCGCCGTCGCCGTCGTCGAGGCTCCGTGCCGCGCCGTCCAGCATGATCGCGGCGCCCTGCACGGCGGTCGCCACGTCCGCCCGGTCGGTGGCCGGCCCCCGGCCGCGCGTGATCGCGCGCTCCACCAACGCCGATGCCACCCCCAGGTAACACGCGGTCACCAGGAGTTGAAACCACACGAACCCGACCGTCTGCAGGTCGTCGAGCTGGCCGTCGAGCGCGATCTCCGGGTAGACGAACAGGTCCGGATGCACCTCCACGTCGTCGAGCAGCACCGCGTCGGACTCGGCGCCGGTGAGCACCGACGACGCCCAGAATGGCTCGATCGTGATGCCCGGCGACCCCGCCGGGATGAGCACCACGCCGAGTCTGGTGCCGCCGTCCTCGGTGGGCACGGCAACGCTCGCGGTCAACAGGTCCATCGAGGCGGAAAGGCTGCACGGGCGCTTCGCGCCGGTGACCCGCCAGTTGGCGCCGTCCCGTCGGGCGGTCATGGTGGGAGTCAGGATGCCGCGGCCGGCATGGCCTTCGGCGAAGCCGGACGCCACCAGCCGGCGGTCGGTCGCGACCGCCTCCAGCAGCATCCATTCGAACCCCACGTTCGCCCGGGCCAGGGCCACCAGGCCGGCCACCGAGAACTGGTGCATCGTGGTGGCCACCGCAAGCGACGGCGCCTGCGCGGCCATGGCGCGGGTGACCCGCACCGCCTGAAGCGCGGAGGCGCCGAGCCCGTGGTACGTCTTGGGAACCACCAGGCCGGGGCCACCGGCCTCGCGGAAGAGCCCGATGCCCGGGCCGCCCCGGCGTTCCAGCTCCATCAGCGGAAACTCGCCGAGCTTCTTGAGCAGGCCCGGGAGCAGCACCTCGCAGGTGTCCCGCTCGGTATCGAGAAAGCTCATGCGGCCAGACCCTCCCGCTCGGCACGTAGCGGGGAGGCGAGCGCCGCCCGCCGGGGTTGGACGTCACGGCCGATGCTGATGCCCTGCAGATGCGACGTGCGCAGCATCGGATAGTTGCTCTCGCCCAGAGGTCCGCCGGTCAATCCGGCACCACCGTGGGTGGACAGGTACGGCACGAAGCCGATGTGCGAATCGTTGATCTTGAGGAGGCCGCCGTTGTGCACCCGGGCGACGAACTGGTCCACCGTCGACTCGTCGCCGGCCCAGACGGAGTTGCGCAGGCTGTACTCGTTGGCGTTGAGGAAATCGATCACGTCGTCGAGCAGGCCGTCGCCGCGATCCGTCTCGGGCACCACGACCGGCAGTAGCGGAAAGAAGGTCTCCCGGGCCACCGCCCACACCGTCCGGGCGCGGGCCAGGCCGTCGACCCGCAGAATGGTCGGCTCGACGAACAGCCCGGTGGACGATATCGAGCCGTCCAGCTCCATCCGGTTACCGCCGGCGAGCACCTCGGCGCCGCACTCGGTGGCCTGCTCGACGTACCGAGCGAACTGGTCGCTCTTGAGGACCGGCGACAGCAGGACGTCGGGGTCCTCGGGATAGCCGGGGCGGATCTTGCGGGCGTGGCTGATCAGGCGGGCCAGGAGGCGGTCGGCGATGTCCGGATGGGCCACCACGTAGTTGGGCACCATGCAGATCTGCCCGGATCCGAAGAAGCTCTCGGTGAGCGCCTCGGCGGCGCGGTCGAGGTCGGCGTCGTGCCACACCACGCAGCCGTCGTTGCCGGCCAACTCCAGAATCGGCTTCTTGCCCCGGCGCACCGCCTCCTCACCGAGCGGGATGCCGAGCTCGCTGCTGCCGAAGTAGAAGATGTCGTTGACGAGCGGGCTGGCCAAGAACTGGTCGAGGATCCTCTTGGGCGGGCCACAGACGATGTTCAGGGTGCCGGGTGGGGCGCCGACCTCGTCGAGGATCGGTGCCACGATCTCTCGGAGCACGAACATCACGCCGTACGGGCTTCCGCGTGGCGCCTTGACGACGAGCGCGTTGCCAGCCGCGAGCGCGGGTACCCCGAGCAGTGAATTGACCGCCGCCGCGTTCTGCGGCGGACTCAGCGCGACCACGCCGTCCGGCTTGCGCACCACCAGCAGGCGTCGGTGCGGGTCCTCGTACTCCCGGTGCATCTGCTCGGCGCAGAGACCAACGGTCTCGGGACTGGTGCCGTGCAGGCAGCCGGCCAGCTCCCACTCGGCGAGCGCGCGTGGGTGGCCCTCCTGAACGAGGACCTCCACCACCTCGTCGTGGCGCCGGCGCAGTTCCTCGTGGAGCCGGTGCACCACCCGGAGCCGCACCTCGAGCGGCGTCGCGCCCCAGGCCGGGGCAGCCGCCGCAGCGGCCTGGATGGCCCGCTCCACAACTGTGTCGTCGGCCACCGCGCATCGGGCCAGCACGCTCGCGTGCTCGTCGCCGTCGTGGCGCCGGCCGCGGTCCAGGTCACGCTTCAGGGAGAGCTGCGGCAGCATGTCGTCGAGCACGGCCGAGGCGCGCAGGCAATGCACCCACTTGTCCGCCGGAACGTCCTGACCTGCGATGTAGGACCCGTACGATCGCAACGTCTCAGCCTTCCCGTGAGCGACTCTGTGCTAGTAATTCATTAAGCGAGGAGTGGTCGAACCATAGATGCCCGGGTTGAAGGGTGTCAACGAACCTCAGAACAGAGGCAAGATGCCGACACACGAAGCAGATGCGCACAGGAAACGTCCAATGCGGTGGGTTCGAATCGGCTCGGCGGTACTGGCCGCCCAGATGCTCGCCCTCGGCGTGCCAGCGTCCGTGGCACCACTGTGGTTCTTCGACTGGTTCCCGTTCGGCGCGGGGTGGGTGGCCGCCGGCGGCCCGTACAACGGGCACCTGCTGTCCGATCTGGGCTACGCATACCTGGCGTTGGCGGTGGTCCTCGGGTGGGCGGCCGTGCGGCCGGTGCGGGAGTTGTGCCTCGCCGCAGCGGCCGCAGCGGTCGTCGCGAACACGCCACATCTGCTGTTCCACCTGGCCCACGCGGAGGCGTTGCCGATCGTCGACAGCGTCGCGGAGAACGCCTTGCTGGCGTTCACCGTCGTGGTGGGGCTGGCGGTCTTCTTCGGCGCCTACCGGATCCCGACCGGCGGTGTCGCCAGCACAGCCCAGCAAGGCGTCGATCTCCCGCGCGAGCGGGCGTAGCGCCTGCCGGTCACGACCGACTGGTCGGCCAGATCCGCCGGGCCGGCCGGCCGTCGGCCGCCGGCAGCGGACGCGTCGACTCCCACATCCGCCGCCAATCGGCGGCCTGCGGCCCGGCGGTGGAGGCTACCGCAACCGCCGGCGGGGTACGCAGAGAGCGGTACCAGCCGACCTCCTCCTCCACCCACAGCCGGCCGACAGCAGCCGACATCCGCTCGTGGAACGCCCGTGCCCCCTCGCCTTCGCGCGGCCACAGTGGCCGGCCGTAGCGAACCACGACGGTGCGGCGCCCAGGCATCGGCCAGTTCCGTCCGCGCGGCATGGCACCGAACGTGCCGCGCAGCGCGACCGGCACCGCCGGCACCCCGTGCGTGCAGCACAGATGGGCCGCGCCCAGCCGCATCCCGGTCATCCAGCCGTCGGCGGACCTGCTGCCCTCCGGGAAGAGCAGCAGGCTCCACCCGTCGGCGAGCAGCTTGGTGGCGCGGCTGCGCAGCCGCTGATCGCCCTGCCGCTCGATCGGGAAGGCGTTGAACACCAGCGACGTCACGACGGCGCGCCAGCGTGCGTCGAAGAAGTAGTCGGCGGCCGCACCGACGGCCAGCCGCCGCGCGAACCGACGGGGCACCGAGCCGAGGATCAGCGGCGTATCCAGGTGACTCGCGTGGTTGGAGACGAAGACGGCCGGACCCTGCAACCCGTCGAGGTACTCCGTGCCGCGCACGACCGGGTGGGTCTGGGTCCAGGCCACCGACTTGAGCACCCCCCGCTGCAGGCCGAAGCGGACCGCCCTCGCCGCCCGCGTCCGGGCCCAGTCAGTCGGGAACTCGGAGCGCTCCCGGCGGATCTCGTACGGCTCGGCGGAGCGAGGCGTGGTAGCCCGGCCACGCCAGTCGCGACGGCCGCGCAGCAGCCTCACCTCGTCGATCAGGCGCACGTCGCCTCCCCCGTCATCGGACGTCCGCCAGCGTCACCGGCGGGGCGTGCAGGTAGGTGATGCTCGGGCTCGACCCGACGGTGTCACGCGCCATCTCCAGCGCGTCGGCGAGCGAGGAGGCCGCCCGGAAGCCCATCACCGCCGCCGTCTTACGGTCGGCGCCGACGAAGATCACGTCACCGAGGTGCTCCATCGCGTGGGCCCCCCAGTACCACATGTAGAACGGGTGCACGCCGTGGTAGGCGTAGCTGGTCCGGTACAGGTGGGTGTACCACGGGTCGGTGGCGAACTGCTGCTCGTACTTCGCCTCGATCGCCGCCGGGTCGGTGGTCTGCGGCAGGACCTCCTCGAAGAAGTCGATGTAGCTGGGGTGGTGCACGGGGTGGAACTCCTTCGGCATCGGGTGGTAGAAGATGCCCACCCCGCCGCGCCGCACGATCGGCTGATTGCGGTAGAGGTTGAAGAAATAGCCCAGGCCCAGCGACATCACCAGGATCGGGTTCATGATCGAGTTGACGTTGTACGGGCAGATGAAGGGCAGACCCCACACGCCGATGTCACTCTGGCCCTGCACCTCGGTGAGCTGCTGGCGGTGCACGTTGGCGAGGGTGAGCGGGTGCACCGAGTCCGGCCGGCCGGCGTTGACACCTGTCACCCCGTACGGCGCGTCGTTGCTCTGCCAGAGACGCCGACGCAGCTTGGGCGGCGCCAGGTCGTTGGCCCGCTTGGCCGCCAGATAGGAGAGCTGGTCGCCGATCCCCCACTCCCACTCCCGGCGGTTGAGGAAGCCGACGTGGTTGGGGAAGGAGTCCAGGTTCAGCGTGGTCTCGATCGTGAAGACCTTGACAGCCTCGCCCAGCACCTCGGCCATCCGGTCGTACGAGTGGTGCATGGCCGAATTCGGCGGGTCGTTGAAGGAGCGCGAGTGGCGCAGCGTGTGGACGTTGTGGTGGTGGCGCAGGCTCCGGTAGGAGCCGAGCCCCACGGTGACCGACTTGCTGCCGCCGCTCATCGCGGTGAGGTTGATGTTGGCGTACACAATCAGGTCGCTCTCGGCGGCCCGCCGGTTGATCTCCACGTCCTCGCCGTGCGCTGTGGTGCCCAGGTGGACCAGCCCATCCGGGTCCTCGGCATCGTGGTTACGCAGGTGCTTGGGGAAGAACGCCCGGAACACCCGCTCCCCGACGATCCGCTTCAGCTCGGCCGGCGTCATCCGGCGGTGCAACGAGTTCGCCGCGATCAGCTCGACGTCGTCCACGCCTGCCTCGGCGGCGAGCTCCAGCACGTGCTCGATCACCCGCTGCCGGATGTCCGGCGGGCGCATCTGCGGCAACGGGAGCGAGATGTCGTCGAAGACGATCGTCAGTCGCATCCCGGAGCGCAGCAGGTCGGGCAGCGGCGGAGAATCCACCGGCTGCATCAGCGCGCGTTGGATGGCGGCGTCGACGTTGGCGACGGGCGGCAGTGAGTCCGGCGGGTACACCACCCGCGTGCCGAGCGGGAACCGCTCGAGGAGGAAACCCTCCCCCTGGTGTACGAGCAGCGGCGGCGTACGCTCATCGACCTCGAGCACGAAGCCAGGTCTGCTCATGAAATGTCCTCTCGTCGTTCCGGCTCGTGCTTGTGCGTCGGATTGCTGGATCAGTTCCGGCTGGGGTCGAAGGCGACCTTGACGGCGCCCAACTGCCCAGCCTTGGCGGCGTGACCGAGCGCCTCCCGCCAGCGCGACAGCGGGTAGATCGCGTCGACGTAGCCGTCCAGAGGAGCCTCGGCGGCCAGCGCCATGGCCTCGGCGAACGCGCCACCAGCGGGCTCGGCGGTCCCCTGCTCATCGGTCTCGGGCCCGGCGGCCGGGCTCGTCGCGCTGCCGCTGGAGGCGTACGACCCGACGAGGTTCAACTCCCGGAACCACACCGGTGTCAGGTCCACGCCGCCGGAGGGCATCCCGGACAGCAGCACCGTGCCGCCGGCGCGGACCAGCCGCAGCGCCATGTCCAGACCGGACCCGGCGCCTGTGCACTCGAACGCCACATCCGCACCGCCGAGCAGGAAGTCACCGCCGATCATGGGCTGCTCCAGCGTGCCACCGCAGGCGCGGCGCACCGCACGGGCAGCGCGGGACGGCTGGAACACCTCGGTCGCCCCGAGCTCGCGGGCCCGGGCGTGCTGGTGCGCGTGCTTGGCGACCACGTAGATGGGGCCGGCCTTGGTCAGGGCGCGCAACGCCAGCAGGGTCAGCAGTCCCACCGTGCCGGCGCCGACGATCAACACGGCCGCGCCCGCCGGCACGTTCGCCCGGCGGACCGAATGCACCGCGCAGGCCAGCGGCTCGACGAGCACCGCCCGGCGGTCGTCCAACGTGTCCGGCACCTGGTGCAACTGGGCGGCGTGGGCGACCATCTGTCGACCCCAGCCGCCGCCGGTGTCGGTGCAGTAGCCGGTCTGCAGGCCGGCGGAGACGCGACCGGCGGTCACCCGGTCGCACCGGCTGTGCTGCCCCGCGACGCACCAGCGGCAGGGCGTGCCGCCACGCACCGCGCAGGACAGCACCGGGTCGACCACCACGCGGCTGCCCTTGGCCAGGCCGGGCAGGTCGTCCAGGGTCTCCGCGACCACCTCGTGCCCGGGCACGAACGGCATCGACACGACAGCGCCGAAGTATGGCGACGAGCGGCCCGTCAACAGGCTGACGTCCGAGCCGCAGATGCCGGACAGCAACGGCCGCAGCCGAACCCACTCGCCGGCGGGCAGGCTGGGCTCGGCGCGGTGCACCAGACGAAGCGGCGCCACGTTGCTGGCCAGCACGCCGGACATCCGACCGCCGAGCCGGGTGGAGCTGGCGCCACGGGCGGCGAGGAAGCGGGGGGTGGACTGGCGGTATTCCAGGGCCGGCATCATCGGGCCGCTCCCCGCGCGCCGGGGCCGGCAGCCGACGTGGTCAGCTCCACCATCGTCTCGACCGGACCGACCGTGTGACCACCCCACTCCTCGATGCGCCAGTTGTGGCGCTTGGCGTGCCGGAACAGCTTGGGATCGGGGTTGACGGCCACCGGATTGCCCACCCCCTCAAGAAGTGATCGGTCGGAGAAGCTGTCGCCGTACGCGTACGAGCTGCTCAGGTCGGCGCCGATGTCCTCGGCGTGCTGGCGGAGCCAGGCCAGTCGGGCCTCGCCCACAAGTGGTGGAGCGGCCAGGAAGCCGGTCAGCACGCCGTCGCGCACGTGCAGCCGGCTCGCGACCACGTCGTCGAACAGCGGCCGCAGCGATTCGATGAGGATGTCCGCGGTGCCGGTGATCAGGATCGTGCGGTGGCCGGCCGCACGATGCGCGCGAACCTGCCGGATCGCCTCCGGCAGCGACCGCCGCAGCAGCGCGTCACCCAGCCGGTCCCTGATCAGTTCACGCAGGGCATCCTCCGAGGCGCCGGCGTACCGTCGCATGAAGGTTCGGATGAACTCGCCGCGGCTGCGCTGCTCGGCGCGCAGATAGCGCGGCGCGGCGCCGGCGAGCGCGGCGAGTTCCCTGGCCCAGGTGCCCTTCGGCCGGTCGGCCAGGCGGGCCCACAGGAAAGCCTCGATGAGGTTGGACGCCACCACCGTGCCCTCCAGGTCGAAGACCGCCACGGTGTCGCGGCCCTCCGGCAGCTGCCCGCGCCTGTTGGAGCGGGGACGCCGGGTCACCGACTGCCTCAACAGCGCGGTGATGCTCGGGCAGTGCACCTCCTGTAGGTAGTGCGGCCAGTCCACCTCGGCGGCGTCGAAGCTGCCCCGGCTGACCACCTCATCGGGCAATCGGCGGTGCAGCGCCAGCACGTTGCCGTCGGTATAGATGGCCTCTACCTCGGTGTAGACGCCGTAGAGGGTGGACAGCCGGCGCAGCGACTCGATCCGCTTGGTCTCCTTGTGCACCTTCGTCATCCAGTCCCGCGTGCGCGGCGAGGCCGGTAGCCGCAGCAGCGCCCGTTCGGCGAACGAGACGGCGCGCTCACCGGCGCGCAGTCTCCGCTCGATCTGGCTGGCACCGGGAAACCGCCAGGTCGGCACCGCGATGTGGCCCCGACCCGCCTCGGGCAGCGGATGACGGCGGAAGTAGTTGCGGATGTTCTCGTCCAGCTGGCGTTGGGTGAGCGGATTCCGCGCGCCGGTGCCGACGTGGTAGTAGACCGGCGTGCCGGGTTCCGGCTCGACGGCCGCGACCGCGAGGAGAGCGTTGGTGACCAGGTCGATGGGGACGATGTCCACCACCGCGTCGGGCAGGCCCGGGAAGTCCGGCAGCGTGCCGCGCCCGTACGACAGGATGATCGGATCCACCATCTTGAAGGAGTCGAACCAGCCGGGGAACGGGTGACGCAGGGCGCTCTGCACGATCGCCGGGCGCACGACGGAGACGCGCAGCCCTTCGTCGCGGGCGTACTGCTCGGCGACCCGCTCCCCCAGCGCCTTGGTGAACGTGTAGACATCCGGCCAGCCGACGCTGTGCGCCCGCAGTCTGCCGTAGTCGACAAGCCGCTCGGTCACCCGTCGGCGCCGCGCCTCCTCCGCGGCCCGCGCCGTCGCCTGCGGGCCGGCCTTGCCGTGCTCGGCGCGGGCCTCGGCCAACAGCGTGCGCAGTGCCTCCGGACGGCGGGAGGCGCGCTCCACCTCGGCGCGGGCGGCCAGCGCGGCGGTGAGCTCGGCGTCCCAGTCGACGTCATGGTCAAGTGGCGCCTCCGCCACGACACCCTTGCGGGCGCCGGCGACGTAGGCCGTGGAGACGTGCAGCACGTGCGGACGCCGTGGCAGCGCGACGATCGCGTCGTAGAGGTTGACCAGACCGCCGACGTTGACCTGGAACGCGTCGTCGATCGGCGGGTCGAAGGACACCGTGGACGCACAGTGGATGACAGTGGTCAGGTCCTCGGGCAGCGCCGGCACGGCGTCGGTGAGGTCGCCCTCGATGACCGTGACGCGCTCGGCCAGCAGCTCCGCGAGCGCCGGCCCGCCAATGCGGCGGCGCAGCGTGCGGAACACCGGCTTGCGCGTCAACCCGGCGACACGGTCGGCGCCCGATGTCGCGCCCCGACCGCGCACCAGCACCGTCACCCGGGTGTTGGGGTGGTCGGCGAGCAGCCGCTCCAGCGATGCCTGCCCCAGGAACCCGGTCACCCCGGTGAGGAGCACGTGCGCACCGTCGAGAGACCAGTTCGGCGTGACGGGTTGGTCGCCCGGGTTGTAATTCACCAGCCGAGGATAGCGTCAATCGAGCCTCGCGTCAGCCCACCGATGCGCGAAAAAACCGCGCCGTCGCTCAGCGCCAGTGGTCCGGGTCGTGGAGCAGCTCGTTCATCGATCCGGAGCGGAACGCCTCGACGGTGATCGGCTCGTCGGGGAACCCGGCCGCGCGGATGGCCGCCACGAGTCGCTGGTCGCCTCGGGCCCGCTCCACGGCGGGCGCGTCGACCTCCAGGCGCACGCCGTCGCCCAGGTCACGGACCCGCAGGTCGACCACCCCGTGCGGGTCCAGCAGGCGGCGCGCGGCCGACTCGGCCAACTCCACCCGGGCCAGCCGGGCCGGCGAGATGGCCACGCCGTACGCGATGCGGCTGGCCAGGCACGCGGCGGCCGGCTTGGCGGCCGTGTCCAGCCCCCAGAGCCGGGCCACCGCGCGCACCGTCGGCTTGTCCATCGCCAGGTCGGCCAACGGTGTACGGGCGGCACGCTCGGCGGCGGCCGCGATCCCGGGTCGGAAGCCGGCCACCACGTCCGAGGCGTTCGTGCCGGTCACCACGGTCTGGAAGCCGAGCCGGTCGGCCAGCTCACGCACCGCGTCGATGAGCGTGCTCTTGCAGAAGTAGCACCGGCGCGGGCCGTTCTCGCGGTAGCCCTCGACCTCCATCTCGCGGGTGCCGAGCACGTGGTGCGCCACGCCGAGCCCGGCGCAGAAGTCGCGGGCCGCGGCCACCTCAGCGGCGGGAACCGCGGCCGAGACCGCCGTCACCGCCGCGACATCGGCCGGGTCCAGAGCCCGCACCGCCGCCGCGAGGGCGACGCTGGAGTCCACGCCACCGGAGAATGCCACGAGCGTTTTGCCGTATCGTGTGAATTCCGCGACGAGCTGATCCGCCGCCCCGCAGGCCCAATCATCAGGTCTCACAGTTCGACAGTACTGGAAGGAGCGTGAGGTGTCCGCACCGGAATTCATCGACCTAGGATTCGCACGGATGGACGTGGACCGTCTGTCGCGCACCGGCGACCCCGAGGTGGTTTACGGCGCGGGCAAAACCCCCGAGCAGGTGACCGGCGCGATGCGCGCGTTGCGCGTCGCCCACCCCGACACGCCGATCCTCGCCACCCGGCTCAGCGACGAGGCCATGGCCCGCTGCGCCGACGAGTTCGGCGCCGATGTGGTGGACCCCGTGTGCCGGGTCGCG
Organism: Micromonospora ureilytica; assembly: GCF_015751765.1. NCBI lineage: Bacteria > Bacillati > Actinomycetota > Actinomycetes > Micromonosporales > Micromonosporaceae > Micromonospora > Micromonospora ureilytica. The sequence continues at coordinate 1,135,721 of NZ_JADOTX010000001.1, read as the reverse complement.
GTGGTCGGCCCCGCCCGGACGCCCGTGGGCACGGTCGCCATCGCCTGCGGCGGCACGAGCGACCTACCGGTAGCCCGCGAGTGCGCGGCCACTGTGGCCGTCTTCGGCGCCAGACCGGACCTCGTGGTGGACGTGGGTGTGGCCGGCCTGCACCGACTACTGGCCGAGCGTGACCGCATCGCCCGCGCCGACGTCGTCGTGGCGATCGCCGGGATGGAGGCCGCACTGCCGTCCGTCCTCGGCGGACTGATCGGCAGCCCGCTGATCGCGGTGCCCACCAGCGTCGGCTACGGCTGGCACCTGGACGGTCTGACCGCGTGGCTGGCCACACTGAACTCGTGTGCGCCGGGCGTGTTGACGGTCAATGTGGACAACGGCTTCGGCGCCGGCGTCGCCGCCGCCCGGATCGCCCGCCGCATGTCGAGCTGCGCGGCCGCGAAATGACTGAGCTGCTCACGACGGCCGAGCCGGCCGAGGCGGCGGAGGCGGGCGCGGCGACCGGACCGGCCGCCCTGTGGGTCGACCCCAGCAACGGCGCCGCCGGCGACATGCTGCTGGCCGCGCTGCTCGACGCGGGCGCGAGCCTGGCCGCCGTGCGGCAGGGCGTGGCGCGACTCGCGGTCGAGCCGGTCGCACTGGAGCTGGAAGCCGTACGCCGGCACGGCCTGCGCGCTGCTCGGCTGATCGTCACGGCACCCGACTCCGGCACCCACCGCGACCTGGCGGCGGTGACCGCGATCATCACCCGCGCCGCCCTCCCGCCGGCGGTGCACGCGTTCGCGGTTTCCGCCTTCAACACGCTGGCGCGGGCCGAGGCGCGAGTCCACGGCGTGCCGCTGGCGGACATTCACTTCCACGAGGTCGGTGCCCTCGACGCGGTGGTCGACCTGGTCGGTTGCGCCCTCGCGCTGGCTGATCTGGGCCTGCTCGACGCGCCCGCCCGGGTGGTCGGTCCGGTCGCGGTGGGCTCCGGCACGGTCCGCACCGGGCACGGCCCGATGCCGGTGCCCGTGCCCGCCGTCCTGGAGATCCTCAGCGGCGCCGGCGCCCCGATCGCCGCCCATCCGGCCGCGATGGAGCTGTGCACGCCGTCGGGCGCGGCCCTGCTCGCCACCATCGCCACCAGCTGGGGGCCCCCACCGGCGTTGGTGCCCCATTCGGTCGGCGTCGGCGCCGGCACCAAGGACCCGCCCGGCCATCCCAACATCCTGCGGGTGCTCGTGGGCACGTCCGCCGACCGCGACGCCGACGGCACACCATGGCTGGGCGAGCCGCTGCACCGGGTCGACACCACCATCGACGATGTGGACCCGCGGGTCTGGCCAGACCTGCTGGAGCAGTTGCGGGCGGTCGGCGCGGCGGACGCCTGGTGCACTCCCGTCCTGATGCGAAAGGGTCGACCGGGGCAACTGCTCAGCGTGCTGACCGCGCCGGCGCAGCTCGACCTGGTCTGCCGGCTGGTGTTCACCTACACCGGCACGCTCGGCGTTCGGGTGTCCACCGTGCAGCGTCGCCGGCTGCGCCGCGACCAGATAGCCATGCCGTACGGCGACGCGGCCGTGCGGGTCAAGCGCGGTTACCTGGGTGACCGTCTGGTCAGCGTGCAGCCGGAGTACGACGACGCCCTGGCCGTCGCCCAGCGCGCGGACGTGCCGGTCGCCAGGGTGCTGGACGAGGTACGGGCGGTCGCCCGCGGCGCCGGCGCCCCGCCGGAGGCCGGGCCGCTCTCGGAAGCGACGACCGCATGATCTGCCTCATGCCGCACTGCGGCTTCCTGTCCGCCACCTCACGCATGTTGGAGATCTACCGCGCGCTACGCCAGCGCGGAGTGGCCGCCAGAATCGCCACGCACGGCGGCACCTACGAGCACGTTCTCCGCGACGTCGGCGTGCCGTACGACATCGTCGGCCCACGGATGACGCCGGAGAGGTGCGCCAGGTTCATCCGCGACGAGATCGGCATGGGGTACGTCGGGCAGAGCATGTACACCGATCGGGAGATGCGCGAGTACGTCGCCGCCGAGACCGAGTACTTCCGCCGGCACGACATTCGTACGGTGGTCACCGGTTTCACCCTGACCACCCTGCTGTCCACCAGGCTGGCTGGCGCCGCGCTGGTCACCGAGCACGCCGGCAGCTGGGTGCCGCCGGTGTTCGAGCGCGGACTGCTGCCGGCCCCGAGCCAAGCCCACTTCGGCCTGCTGCCGGCGCGCCTGCTGCGCCGGCTGTCGAACGCCCTGCCACCCCGGGTCGGCTTCTACTGCGGTGGGTTCAACCGACTGGCCGCCGAGTTGGGCGTTCCGCCCGTGCCCAGCCTCGCCTCGCTGGTCCTCGGCGACCTGGCCCTCATACCGGAGGTGCCGGAGGTGCTGGGCGTGCCCGCCACGGAGGTGGCCGACTGGCGGCCGAACGGCCGGTCCGGCTACCGCGCGGGGACGCGGCTGCGCTGCGTCGGGCCGCTCTACGCCCGGCTGGACCTGCCTCTGCCGGACCGGGTCGCCCGTTTCCTCGCCGAGCCCGGCCCGGTCGTCTACGTGGCGGTCAACTCGACGGAGGTCGGATTCGTGCGGCGGGTCGTGACGACCATCGCCGCGTTGCCGGTGCGCGTGCTGGTCGCCGGCACCCATCACGACCTGCACGACATGGCCGACGACAGGGTCATGGTGGGCGGCGTGCTGCCCAGCCATCTGATCATGCCGGCGGTGGACCTGGCGGTCACCGCCGGCGGGCAGGGCAGCGTGCAGACCGCGATGGCCGGTGGCACTCCGGTGCTCGGCTTTCCGCTCCAACCGGAGCAGGATCTGAACCTCGCGCTGCTGGAGCGGATCGGCGCGGCGCGCCTGCTGGCGCCGAGGCACGTGGGCGCGCGGCTGGCCGCGCTCGTCACGGAGATGCTGGCCGACCCGTCCTACCGCGAGGCGGCCCAGCGGGTCCAGCGCTGGTACGCGGCCACCGACGGGCCCGCGAACGCGGCCGAGGCCATCCTCGCGGTGCACGACGCCGACGGGGCCGACAGCATCGGCCCCGCCGGCGTCGGATGATCGGCTACGCCGCTGGCGGGGCGCCGGTCTCCGCCGGCCGTACGACGGGCCCGGTCGACCACTGTTCCTCGTGGTCGGCTTTCCGAAGGAGTTCGTCGGCGCTGTGCGCCACCCGGGACATGGCCATGCGCAGCAGTGGCGGCGCCATCATCGACGTGACGATCGCGACGAGCGCGATGATCGTGAAGGTGGCGATGTCCAGGACGCCGAGCCGCAACCCCACCATCGCGACGACGATCTCGACCACGCCGCGGGCGTTCATGCCGGCGCCGACGGCCATGGACTCCCAGTGGCCGAGCCGACTGGATCGCGCACCGAGGTAGGCGCCGGCGAACTTGCCGAGGATCGCCGCCGCGAGCACCACGACGGCGGCCAGCGCGACGTCGCCGTCGAGCAGCACGCCGAGGTCCATCCGCAGGCCGGCGGAGGCCAGGAAGATCGGTGCCAGCACGGTGAGCACGATGGTCCGCAACGGGGCCAGCACCGCCCGTCGCTCCCGGACCGCCTGCCCGATGAGGATGCCGGCGGTGAACGCGCCGAACACCGCCTCCATGTGCATCGACTGGGTGATCGCCGCGCCGACGAGAACGATCACCACGGCTGTGACGATTGTGGGTCCCGTCTCGGCGGACCGGCCGGCCAGCCGTATGGCGCCGCGCACCAGCGGCCGGCCGACGAAGATGGCGGCGACCACGAACGCCACCAGCAGCAGCAGCGACAGCGCGACCTGGCCGACGCGCACGCCGACGGTCGCCATGGCCGACACGATCGACAGCAGGAACCAGCCCACGGCGTCGTCGACCATGCCGGAGGTCATGATCAGCTGGCCGACGTCGCGGTGGATGAGCTTCATGTCCGCCAGCGTCTTGGCGATCACGGGGATCGCCGTCACGCACATGGCGACGGCGAGGAACAGCGCGAACACCGGGCGTTCGGTGGTGTCCGGCACCAGGACGGCCGGGGCCAGGTAACCGATCAGGATCCCGAACCCGATCGGGATGAGCAGACCGCCGACGCTGATCCGGAGGGCCGACGTGCCGCGTCGGCGGATGGTCCGGGTGTCCAGCTCGATGCCGGCCACCCCCACCAGCAGCAGCACGCCGACCTGGGCGACGGCGTCCAGCAGGTGCATCTGCGCCGCGTCGGCGGGGAACAGCCAGTCATGGATCGCCGGAGCGGCGTGGCCGAGCAGCGACGGCCCGAGCAGCACGCCGGCCATCAGCTCACCGACGATCGGGGGCAACCCGAACCGCGCCGCCAACCGGCCCAGGCTCAGGCCCAGCAGGAGCAGGGCCGCGAGCTGGACGAGCAGGATCGCTACCTGCCCGCCGGCCAACGGCATGACGGGGGCGCTCATACCGGCCTCATCTCCCTGATCAGGGCCGCCAATCGATCGAGCCCCTGCTCGATCTGCGGGGGCTGCAGCAGACTGACCGACAGTCGGAGCTGGTGACTCCCGCCCTCGTCGGCGTAGAAGTGATGCATCGGCGTCCACAACACACCGAAGTCGCGGGCGGAGCGCTCCAACAGCGCGTCGTCGACCACGAACGGCACCGTCACCACGACGAAGAAGCCGCCGGCCGGCGTGTTCCAGGACACCCGGTCACCCTCCGGGCCGGTCTTCGGGAAACGCGCGGCCAGGCCGTCCAGCACGTGCCGCAGATTGCGCCGGTACGCCCCGGCCTCGCGCTCGTTGGCGCGCACCAGACTGCACCCGTGCTCCAGCAACTTGCCGGCGATGACCGCCTGCGCCAGCGGTGAGGTGTTGACTGTCACCATACTCTTGATCTTGGATAGCTCGTCCGCCAGCAGGCCGATGCCCGCAGGCCCGGCCACCGGCTGGTCGGCGACCACATAACCCACCCGGGCGCCGGGCATCCCGGTCTTGGCGAACGAGCCGAGATAGACGACGCGACCCTCGTCGTCCATGGCCTTCAGGGTGGCCGGGCGGTCGCCGCCCGCGTGGAACAGCCCGTACGGGTTGTCCTCCAGGATCAGCAGGTCGTGCTCGGAGGCCGCGCGCAACAGCGCCAACCGGGTGTCCCGGTCCAGGCTCGCCCCGGCCGGGTTGGCGAAGTCGGGCACCAGGTACAGCGCGCGGGGACGCTGGCCCGCCGCCCGGGCGGAGCGCACCACCCGGGCGAGATCGACCAGGTCGATGCCCCGCGAGCCGTCCCGCACCGGCAGCGTGGTCATGTCGACGAGCGACGCGGCGCCGCGAATCCCCACGTAGTTGGGCGAGACCGCCAGCAGCACGTCGCGCGGGTCGCTCCGCAACGCCCGCAACACGAGGAACATCGCCTCCTGCGCGCCCACGGTCACCACGATGGCCTCCGGGTCGACATCGATCCCTTCGTCGACCGACAGGTTGGTGGCCACCAGATGGTGCACGATGCCCTTCGTCCGCCCGTACTGCAACAGGGTGCGATTGACCTGACCCTCGCTCAACCCGTGCTCGTCGCGCAGGTGGTCGCAGTAGCGGCGCAGATACCGGTGCACCGCCTCCACCTCGAAGAACTCCTCGTACGGCCGACCGGCCGCGAACGACACCGCGTCCGGGAAGCGACCGGCGATCTCGTTGAGGAAGGTCATCGAGTCGAGCACCGGGTCGGCCAGCGAATCGTGCAGGTCGGCGAGCGCGATCGGCGCGCGAGCGCCGACAGCGGTCGTCCCCGACCCGCCGGTCACGGGGACCATCCAGCCGACCGCGCCGGGGCGTCATCGGACGCTCGACCCCGCATCGTCGGCACCGACCCGCCGACGGGCACTGTGGCACCGTGGCCCAGCGCCCGCAGATCGGCACAGCCCATCATGGCCATCGCATCCTCCAACTCGGCCCGTAGCAACGACAGCACCCGGCGGGCGCCGGCCCGGCCACCCACCGCCAGCCCCCAGAGGGCGGGCCGGCCCACCAGCACCGCGGAGGCGCCGAGGGCCAGTGCCCGCGCCACGTCCACGCCGCCACGGACGCCGCTGTCCAACAGCACCGCGCACCGGCCGTCCACGGCCGCGACCACCGGCTCCAGCGCCGCGATGCTGGGCACCACGCCGTCGAGCTGGCGGCCACCATGGTTGGACACCACGACCGCGTCCACTCCCCGGTCCACCGCCCGCACCGCGTCGTCCGGGTGCAGAATGCCCTTCACGACGATCGGCAGACGCGTCCGTCCACGCAGCCAGTCCAGGTCCCGCCAGGACAGCTTCGGGTCGAACGCGAGACCGGTGTGCACCATCAGCGCCGAACTGTTGGCACCGCTCTCGTGTGCGGGCGCGCGGACCTCCGGCGGCAGGTTGGCGGCCACGACGTCGCCCGGCAGCGTGAACCCGGACCGCATGTCCCGCAGCCGGCGGCCCATCCTCGGCACGTCGACAGTCAGCATGAGAGCTCGACAGCCAGCGTCCTCGGCACGGGTAACCAGGTCCGCGATCACCCTGCGGTCGCGCAGCCAGTAGAGCTGCAACCAGACCGCCGCGCCGGTGGCGGCGATCCGCTCGACCGGCTCGCTGCTGAGCATGCTGGCCACGAACACCGCGCCCTCGTCCCGGGCGGCCTCGGCGAGCGCCACCTCGCCGTCCGGATGCAGGAGCCGCTGGTAGGCCATCGGGGCCACCCCGACGGGCAACCCCATCGGCGTGCCCAGCAGCTCCGTGCCGAGGTCGTACGTCGCCGCCCCCACCAGCACCCGCGGGACCAGGTGGACCCGGTCGAACGCGTCCCGGTTGTCCCGCAACGTCGACTCCGTGCCGCTGCCGCCGGCGACGTAGTCCCAGACCGGCTCGGCCAGCACCCGCCGCGCCGCCAGTGCCACGTCGTCGAGGCTGAGCAGGGCGGCCAGGTCGGTTCCCTGATCCGCGGTGGTGGTCACAGGACGTCGTGGGTCTGGGTCCGCTCCGCCTCGACCGCCTCGTAGAGCGCCCGGATGTTTCCGCTGCCGAAGGTTCGCGCGCCCAGCCGCTCGATGACCTCGAAGAAGAACGTCCGACGCGGATGCGTGGACCTGGCGAAGATCTGGAACAGCTGCCCGTCGTGGTCCTCGTCGACGAGGATGTTGCGGGACTGCAGCTGGCCCACGTCGTACCGGGCGAGGTCGAGTCGCTGGCCGAGCCGGTCGTAGTAGGTGTCCGGCGTCCGCAGGAACTCCACGCCGCGATCGGTCAACGCCGAGATCGCGGACACGATGTCGGTGGAGCACAGCGCCAGGTGCTGCACGCCGGGACCACCGTGTCCCTTGAGGAAGTCGTCGATCTGCCCAGCGGCGGCGGACGCGTCCGGCTCGATGAGCGTCAGCGTGACCAACCGGGACGGGCTCTGCACCACCTTGGAGAACATCGCCTGCTTGCCGACCAGGATGTGCTCCACGAAGGTCACATCGAAATCCAGCACCGTGCGGTAGAAATCCACCGTCGGATCAAGCGTGCCCGACTCCAGGCAGACGGCGAGGTGGTCGACCACGCCCAGCCCCGGCGCCGGACCTGCCTCCGGCACCTGCCCGTCGGGCAGGCCGGGGGTCAGGCCGGGCAGCACCGGACCGGCCGACCCCTCGGGCGGCTGGACGAACGTGTGCGTCACGTCGCCGAAGCCGCCGACGGTAGCCGTGACGAACCCGTCGCGGGCGGCCGGTTCGATCACCGCCCGCGCGCCCCGGGACACCGCGACCTCGAACGCGGCCCTCGCGTCCGCGGTACGCAGCGCCAGGTCGGCGACGCCATCGCCGTGCTGCTGCACGTACAGGCTCGCCGGGTGCCCGTCGGTGAGCCCCTCGGTGACCACGAGAATTGTCGAACCCTGCCGCAGCGCCACCGACAGGTGGTCCTCGGCCTGGCGCGAGCCGACGACGGCGAAGCCGTACTGTCCGGCGAGCTCGCGGGCCGCCCAGACGGCGTCGGTCACGTGAAACTCGACGTGGTGCACGGCCAGGTCACTGAACACACTGCTGCCCACGCTCACTGATGTCCCCCTACCGGGGCCGCACGGCCCCCTTGTGATCAGAAGATGGGAGCCGCGGTCGGAGCCGACAGCTCACCGAGATACGGATGCCAGAGATGCTCGGGGTCCTGCTCAACGGCCCGGATGACGTTCCGCATCTCGACGAGCGCCTTGGGCTCGGCCTCGTCATACATGTTGCCCTGCAACATTTTCAGCACGTCGAGGCGATACCGCGGGTCCTGGACGAACGCGGTGAACAGGATGTTGAGCCGGTAGTAGACCGAGATGAACTCGTACCAGTTGCGCACGCCGCGCCGCAGCAGCATCTCGTACGTTTTGAACCGCTCGCGCTTGAAGTCGCCCGCCTCGGCGGCGGCGATGATGTCCTGACAGGCCAGCCGGGCGCTGTTGAGGGCGATGCTGACACCGGTGGAGAAGATGGGATCCACGAAGCGGGCGGCGTCGCCGACCATGACGAAGTTGTCCCCGCAGATCTGCTTCATCGCGTAGCTGTAGTCGCCCTCGGACTTGAAGGGCCGCACCTGCTCCGCGCTCCGCAGGGCCGCCTCGAGCTCTGGGCGGCTGCCCACGCACTCCCAGAAGAAGGCCTCGAGATCCTCCCGGGCCGCGTCGGCGAACCGGCGCTTCTGAGTGACCACGCCGATCGAGGTGACCGTGTCGGTGATGGGGATCTGCCACACCCAGGTGTCGGTCAGTGGCAGGAAGTGGATGAAGATGAAGTCCGACTTCGACTGCTCCGCCGACAGCGCCTGCCGGTCGAAGCCGTCGAACCAGGTGTGGATCGCATACTGGTTGAAGACCGAGTCGGCCACCTTCACCTTGAGCTGACTGCCCAGCGTGGTGTTCCGGCCACTGGCGTCGATCACCATCCGCACCGGCACCTCGCGGTTCCCGTCGGCGGACCGGGTGTGCATGACGGGGTGCTCGCCGTCGAAGTCGACGCGGTTGACCCGTACACCCTGGTGCACCTGCGCGCCGAGACTCGCCGCGTTCTCCAGCAGGATCTGGTCGAACTTGCCCCGGTCGACGTGGAAGGTGTAATCCCGGTCGACGCCGGCCTGATCCCGCTCGTTGAACATGACCTCGGCGAGCCGGAAGTCGTGGGTGAGGTTGGAGAAGCCGAGGTGGCTCACCGGCCGTGTCTCGGCCGACGTCCACGCCGCGCCGAACTTGCGCGGGAAGCCGGCTGCCTCGACGGCGGCCATCGCCCCGGTCTCCAACAGCACCGGCGTGGTGGCCGGGACCAATGATTCGCCCACGTGTTCGCGGGGGAAGTGTGCGCTTTCGAAGACCACGACGGACAGCCCCGCCTTGGCCAGGTAGGCGGCGGCTGTGGACCCGCCGGGCCCGCCCCCGATGATGCCGATGTCCCACTCTGCTGGCTTGGTGTTCATGGCGCCTCCTCGGCATGCCTGTCAGGCGCGGGGCAACGACAGGATCAGGTCGGTGATGGTGTCGAGACTGCGGAAGTGCCGTCCCGTGATGTGCGAGGGCGGCACGTCGACGTCGAGCTCCGCCCGGACGTACGCGATGAGCCGAGCCGTGTTCAGCGAGTTCAGGACGCCCCACTCCAGCAGTGGCGAGTCGGGACGCAGATCGACTCCGCTGACCGCCTCGCCCTGGTCACCGAGCAGCTCGTGGCGGACGTACACCATCAGTTGGCCGAGTATCTCGTCGCGTTGGTCTGTCGGCACAAACCCCTCCCAGGTTGCCGGACACGATCTCCCCTGTGGGTCGTCATCCAGGAGGCCGAGACGCCGTCGGCGCTTCCCCCTCTGATGACATCCCTACCCGATGAATTCTAGGAGCCAATGTGGGTTCGTCAAGGGGATGTCGAGGAAGGATCGACGTCGGCCATTGGCGCGACGACGGCGACGCCCGCTGAGTGCGGACGAATCAGGCCAGGACGCCGGTGAGGTAGGTCTGGATGGCCTTGCCCGTGCCCGCGGCCAGCCCGGCGGCGGTGAGCTCTGCGATCGCCGGCACGCGGTAGACGTACCGGGTGGTGGCGAGACCGATCAGGTGCGAGCCCACCATGGCGGCGCGCAGCTCAGGCTGGGAGTGGCCCAGCGCCTGGGCCAGTGGGAGGATCACCTGGTCGCCGAGGAAGTTGCGGACGGCGTCCGCCGCCATGTCGTTGGCCGTCATCGATCGCAGGATGCCGCCGAGCCGCGCCGCCGAGCCGGGCTCGTCCCAGTGGCTGAAGAACAGCTCGACGGTGCGCCGGCCGACCTGGCCGCGCGGGCCCTTCATCGCCCGCTCCACCAGATCCGGCGGCTGCAGGGCGCCACGTACCGCCGCCTCGAACAGGCCCTCCTTGGTGAGGAAGAAGTGGTGCACGAGCGCGCTGTCGACCCCCGCCTCCTGGGCGATGGTGCGCACAGTGGTGCCCTCGTAGCCCCGCTCGGCGAACTGGCCACGAGCGATCTCGAGGATGAGCTGATGGCTCACCGTCGGCCCGACGCGTCGCCCCGTCCGCCGTCGTGGAGCACCGTTCGGGGACACCTCCGCGCCCACAAGTTCACCTTTCCCAGTTCATCGCGTGCCCTATTCATCGTATGGGGGCAAACGCCATAGTATCGCCTTCCTACGTGCGGAATTAGGCAGGTTCTGCGGCGCGGCAACAACAACAGTACGTAACGATGCCTTGACACGGTGCCCCGCACGAGCCGTAGCATGGCGCAGTGCTACGAACACGGGCGGTTGTCGGGAGTCTTGTCTTCTTTTGCGCCGCGCCGGGCGTGGTCGCCGGCCTCGGCCCGTGGTGGATTTCCGACTGGGAGATCGCGACACCGTTCGCCTTCTACCAGCCGGTTCGAGTCCTCGGCGTACTGATGCTGGTTGCCGCGGTGGCCTTTCTTCTCCAGTCGTTCGTGCGGTTCGTCGTGGAGGGCCTGGGCACTCCGGCCCCGGTGGCACCGACCGAGCACCTGGTGATCGGCGGGCCGTACCGATACGTCCGCAACCCGATGTACGTCGCGGTGGTGACGGCCATCCTCGGCCAGGCGCTGTTGTTCGGTCAGGGCGCGCTGCTGTGGTACGCGTTGGCCATCGCCCTCATCCAGGCCGCGTTCGTGCGCTTCTACGAGGAGCCCGGCCTGCGTCGGCGGTACGGCTCGACCTACGACACCTACCGTGCCGCGGTGCCGGCGTGGATCCCCCGGCTGCGTCCGTGGCAGGGCGCCAGCTCATCACCGCAGGCGTGACCGCGCACCCGGGCGGTCGACCGAGCCACCGACCCGCGAAGGGACTGCTATGCCGCTCGCTTACGAGGGCTGATGGCCCCCCGCCGTCCGACGGAGGGCCGCCAGCCGTCTAGGCCACCCGTTCCCGAGTAGGCAGCTCCGCCTGCGTCACCGATGCCTGGCAACTGGCCGTCAGCACCGGCAGTCGACCCGACACCTCGGCGATCAACTCGCCACGCAACAGGTCCTCACCGTCGGGCTCCCCCCAAATGATGAGCCGACAGTTCACCTGCTCCGCGCGCACCGACGCCGAGGCGGTCCAAATGATGGGCATACGATTCCGTGCTGCCCCCAGCAATTCAACCGTGACGAACTCTGGTGCCGTCTTGTCAGTGCCATCGCACTGCTGGAAGCCAACGTGCGCTGTAATCCCCCCACTACCCAAGTAACTTAGTTGAAACATTACGCGATACTCACGCCCACCTACGTCTGCCGGCAATAGTCCCGCCGTCAACAACAGGCCTTCGGGCTCGTAGAAGAGTATCTGGACATCCGTAGCCGCTAGAGCTGATGCTTTCATATCCCTGGTGGCCCCATCCCCCATTAGCGTACCGCCAGTTCATCGATGGATGTTATCCTGTCGGGCAGCCTCCTGTCCCCCCCTAAATGGGTACGCCATGGCGCGGCAAGGTCCTCAGGATGCGGACCGTCGCGCCCCGAATAGGTCGGGTCGGGCATGACGTGTCGGCCTGAGGGTGTCGGACACAAATACGGGCGCGGCAATCCGCTGGTGCTCGACGGCACCGGAACAACCCGGTTGACGTGGGACAACGCGATGAGCCGCCCGGCCGGCAACGAATGTCGCACGACGGCGTCAGCGACCTCGCGGCCCAGACGCCGAGCCGGCGCCCGGGCCTCCCGCGGTGACGGCTGGCGCCCCCCGTCGCAGAGCCTGCCGCCAATCTGACACCAGCTGCCGGCAGCACCGAACCGGGTCCTACCACTCACTCATTGGACAATTCCTTCGCGGGCAACACCCGTGTCGGGCGCGTTCGAGGCCCCGACCGTGCGGTCGGGGCCTCGAACCGAACCGGTGGACCGCTCAGGCCGCGGCGCCCGCCGGGACGCTCTCCTCCTCGTCGTCAACCGCGTGGCCGTGACCCTGCGTCCGCAGGTGTGGAATGAACAGCGCGATCACCGCGCCGGCGCCGAGTGCGATGGCGGCCACCAGGTGCGCGTTCTGCAGACCTTCGACGAACGTGGCCGTGGACTCGTAGCCGCCGTGGACGCCGAGGATCGCGCCGCCGACGGACACACCCAGTACGGTGCCGGTCTGCCGGATGGCGTTGGACACACCGGAGGCGACACCCTCCAACTCGGCGGGCGCGAACCCGAAGGCCAACCGACCGATCGGCGCGAGGAAGATGCCCAGCCCGAGCCCGGTGATCACGAACGGCACGACGAGCTTCGAGTACGTCAGATCGTCGGCGACCGCACCGATCCAGCCCACGCCGATCGCCTGCATCGTCAGGCCCAGGATCACCAGCGGCTTGCCGCCGATCTTGTCGGTCAGGATGCCGGAGATCGGCGCCGCGATCATCGGCATGGCAGTCCACGGCAGCGTGCGAAGGCCGGCCTCCAGCGGCGAGTAGCCAAGGACGCTCTGGAGGAACTGGGTGCCGAGGAAGACGGCGCCGAAGACGCCGAACGGCATGAGGATCGTCGCCACCATGGTGAGGCTGAAGCCTCGGCTGCGGAACAACCGCAGCGGCACCATCGGCGTCTGCGCCCGCGACTGCCAGAAGACGAACACCAGCACGAGAAGACCGCCGACGATGAATCCGGCCAGCACGGAGGCACTGCCCCAGCCGGCGGAGTTGCCCCGCACGAGGCTGGACACGATGCCGAGCATGCCAGCGGTGATCAGGACGACGCCCAGCGGATCCAGTTTGCCGTAGCCGCCGCGGCTCTCACGGACGCGCGCCATCACCGGCAACAGCAACAGGCCGATGGGCACGTTGACCCAGAAGATCCACTGCCAGGACCAGGCTTCGGTCACGGCGCCGCCGATGACCGGCCCGAGGGCGATACCGAGACCCACCATCGCGCCCCACAGCCCGAACGCGTGGCCGCGCTGGCGTGCCGGCACCACGCTGGCCAACAGGGTGAGGGTCAGCGGGAGGATGACAGCGGCACCCAGGCCCTGCACCGCGCGTGCCGCGATCAGGTAGTTGATGTCCTCGGCGAGGCCCGCCAGCCCGGACGCGAGGGTGAAGACCACAAGCGCGATGGTGAAGACCTTCCGCCGGCCGAATCGGTCGCCGAGCGCGGCGCCGGTCAGCAGGAAGACGGCGAAGGTGAGCGTGTAGGCGTTGACGATCCATTCAAGATCTTCAAGAGTCGCACCGAGTTCGGTGCGAATGACCGGTAGCGTCGTCGTGACGACGAGGGTGTCGATCGCGACCATGAACACAGCGACCAGGGCCGCGGTCCAAGTCCAGGCGGTGCTGTGGGTCGCTGGTTGGTTCTTGTCCACTCTGTTTCCCTACTCGAGATGGAATGACTGGGAAGGATCGCTGGGGCGATGCCCGTTGCGCTCCTCTCGTCGGTATTGGGGGGGAGAGACCCGGACATATGTTCCGCGCCAATAACCCAGCGGGAATCGGTCCGGCACCGTCGCACCGCCGACGAGGCGGCCGAGCACGATGACGTGATCACCAGCGGCGATCACGTCATGTAGCGCGCATTCGGTGAAGGCGACGGTGGGTTCCAGGCGGGGCATGCCGGCGACGTCGCCGGGACGCCACGCCACGCTCGCGAACTTGTCGTCGTTGTAGCTGGCGAACAGTTCGGAAATCTCGTGGCCGTCGGCATCGAGGAAGTTGACGGCGAATCCGCCGGTCTCCCGGATGGCGTCCAAGGTCGCACTCACCTGCCGCACGCAGAACAGCAGCAGCGGTGGGTCCTTGGAGACGCTGCACACCGACGACGAGGTCAGGCCGTGCGGCCGCCCAGACGCGTCCAGTGCGGTCACCACGCTGACGCCGCTGGCCAGCGAGCCCATGATCGCCAGGAACGCACCTGGCTCTACGTTGACTAGTTCGGTGCCAGTAATGGTCCACCTCCTTCGATCGCCGCCAGCAGCGCGGCTCGATCGGTCTTTCCGTTCGGGGTGAGCGGCAGGCTCGTGGCCGCCTGAACTGAGTCGACGATCATGTAGGTCGGCAGCTGCCCGGCGCACCAGCGCTTGATCTCCAGCAGGCCGGGTCTGCGGTCGCCGGCCGGCACCACGACCGCGTGCAGCCGCGCGGCGAGCCCCGCGCCGGCGACGACCACCGCCGCCGCCGCGACGTCCGGATGGGCGGCGAGGACAGCCTCGATCTCCCCGGGCTCCACCCGGTTGCCGCGGACCTTGGCCATGTCGTCATGGCGGCCCAGGTACTCCAGACAACCGTCGGATGCCAGCCGGCCGAGATCGCCGGTCCGGTACGGTCCGCGCTGCGGCTCTCGGCCCCAGTAGCCGAGCATGACAGTGGGCCCGTCGACCACGATCTCGCCCTCCGGGTGGTCGCCGACGCTGTCACCGCCCGTGCCATTCGAGGTCGGCGGGTCCAGGTGCAAGACCGCGCCGCTTGCCGATCGGCCGATGGGCAGCGGGCGGTCGCGCCCCGCATCGGCGTCGGTCACCTCGTAGGAGGCGCACACGTTGGTCTCGGTGGGCCCGTACCAGTTCAGCAGTCGCACTGCCGGCCAGGCGGCACGGAGGTCGTGCACGTACCGGATCGGCATCACCTCGCCGGCGAAGACGCAGGCCCGCAGGGCCGGTGGCGGCGGACCATCCAGCAACCCGCCGTCCCGGATCATCAGGGTCAGCGCGGACGGCACCGAATACCAGATGGTGATGCCCGCCTCGCGGACGAACCGCGCCAACTGCACCGGCGCGTACGCCAGTTCGGCGGGGACCAGGTGCACCGACGCGCCCGCCCGGAACGCCGCGTAGAGGTCGAACACCGACAGGTCGAAGTTGAACGGGGCGTGGTTGGCCAGCCGATCCCGCGACGACACCGCGAGCAGGTCGCCGGCCCACTCGACGAACGCTGTCGCGTTGCGGTGGCTCAGGCTGACGCCCTTCGGGGCCCCCGTCGACCCGGAGGTGTAGAGGATGTACGCGGGATCGTCCAGGTCGGGTAGGTGCACTGGCGGCGGGTCGCTGTCGGCACCCAGCCGCTCCAGCTCGTCGAGCGTCACCAACGGCGGCCCGCCAGGGACACCGCCCCCCCTCGCGACCCGTTCCGCGGCCGGCGCGTCGGCGACGACCACTGTCGCCGCGCAGTCGGCCGCGATGCGCCACACCCGGGCGGGTGGGTTCGCGGCGGACACCGGGACGTACGGCGCGCCGAGCGACAGCGCCGCCTGCATGACGGCCACCGCGGCGGGCCGCTTGTCGGACCACAGCACCACCCGGTCGCCCACTGACACACCTGCGCGGGCCAGCCCCGCCGCCAGACGCCGGGCGGCCGCCGCCAACTCCGCGTACGTGAGCTGCTCACCCTCCGCTGTCACGGCCGGTGCGTCAGGGGTACGCCGGGCCCACGCGGCCACGTAGCCGTGGATTCCCGCTCCACCCGGGGCGTCGGACTGGTCCACGTCCCGCACGGTCGGCACCTCCTTCCTCCTCAAGGCCGCAGCCCTCACAGGCCCAGCTCGTGGGCGATCAACAGCCGTTGCACGTCGGACGTACCGGAGAAGATGGTGCTGGGCACGGCGTCGCGAAGAACTGTCTCGATGCCGGCCTCGCGCAGGTATCCAAGGCCGCCGAACAGGCGCACCGCATCCAGTGCGCCGGCGACGGCCGCCTCGGAGACGGCCAGCTTGGACAGCGCCACGTTGAGCTCCGATCCGGCGTTGTTGTCCATCTCCCAGCAGCAGCGATAGAGCAGCAGCCGCGCCGACTCCGTGCGCAGCTTCATCTCCACGATCCGGTTCGCCACCGCCTGGAAGTCGCCGATACGCCGGCCGAACTGTCGGCGCGAGGTCGCGTGGCCGACGCAGCGCTCCACCAGGCGGTCCAGCAGGCCGACGTAGCCCGCGAACAGGCAGGCGCGTTCCCACCGCATCGAGTGCTGGAAGATGGCGGCGCCCTGGCCCGGCTCGCCGAGCACCCGGTGCGCCGGCACCGGGCAGTCCTCGAAGGACACCCGCCCGGCCGGCGCCGACACGAGCCCCATCTTGTCCAGCGGCGCGCCGACCGTCAGGCCAGGCGTGTCGCGGTCCAGCACGAACGCTGTGACACCGAGGTGGCCGGCCGCCGGATCGGTGGTCGCGTAGGTCACCAGTACGTCGGCCACCGGCCCGTTGGTGACGAACGTCTTCTCGCCGTTGAGCAGGTAGCCGTCCGCCGTCGCCGTCGCGGTCACGGCGAGCCGCGACACGTCGGAACCGGCGCCCGCCTCGGTCATCGCGTTGCCGGCCACCACCTCACCGGAGCAGATCCGTGGGAGGAGTCCCTTCTTCAGCTCCGGCGTGCCGAATCCCGCGACCGGCACCGCGCACGCGAACTGGTGTGCGCCGGCGGCGAACACCAGACCGGTGTCCGCGCACCCCCGACCGAACGCCTCGACACGCAGCGCGGTGTCCAAGGCGCCCAGCCCACCGCCGCCGTACTCTGCGGGAATGCAGAGGCCGAGCAGCCCCAACTGGCCGAGTTGCCGCCAGACATCGCGGTCGTGCAGCCGACCGGCGTCGGCGGTGGGCGCGAACGTCTGCTCGACGCTCGCGCGTAGCTCGTCGTACGCGGCCCGCTGTTCAGGCGTCCAGGCGAAGTCCACGGTGCCCCCTCGGCCGTACGGATAGCCGGCGCGGTAAAACGACCGGGTTGCAGGAGCAACTGGGTCGGTACTGACATATCCTCAAAGGTCTAGACTTAGGCACTTCATCGGGCTGTGCGCGCGGGTGCACGAGAACTCGTAAGAGGTTTCCTTGACGACGCAACAGGGCTTCGACGGTGGGACCGGCATCCGGCAGGCGATCCTCGACGTCACCCGTCGGGAGATCTCCGAATGCGGCCTGACCGGGGTCAGCATCCGCAGTGTCGCCCGACGCGTGGGCGTCGACCCGCGGCTCGTGCGGCATTACTACGGCTCCAAGGAGCAGCTCCTGCGCCAGGCGGTGCAGGTCGAGGGCAACCCCGTGGAACTGGCCGAGCATCTGCTCAGCGGCAGCCGCCGCCGGTTGGGCCGGGCCACCGCGACCGCCCTGCTCACCCATTGGGACAGCCCCCGCACGACGATCACGTACCGGGCCCGGCTGTCCGCCTCGCTGACCAGCGACGAGATCGCGGGTCTCATGCGCGACGAGTTCGTGCGGACGTTCTTCGGCACGTTGGCCGAGGGCGTCAGCCCCGACCGGCACGAACTGCGGGCCGCGCTCGCCGCCTCCCAGGTGATTGGCCTGGCCCTGTGCCGCTACCTGATCGACGGCACCGAGCTGTCCCGGCACGACCGCGACGATCTGGCCCGGCTGATGGGTCGCACGATCCAGCACTACCTCACCGCCGACCTGGCTGAGTGACGCCGGGCGCGCCGGCGGCCGAGCCGTCCGCGCGCCCGTCACCGTTGGTTTCCACCCGCCCGTCGCCGGCCGGGACCGGCCCCCGAGCGGGGGTCGGCACCGGCGCGTCATCTCGCCGGCCGGTCACGTTGTCCTTGGTCAGCAGCCGCTTGAAGTCCGCGGGCGCCACCGTCATGACCCACGCCACCATCAGGAGGCGACGGGCCTTGGTGAAGTGGTAGTACCGCGCGTCCGGGTCGCCGAAGCGGTACAGCGGCGGCACGAACCGCGCCCGGCGCAGCTCCCGGAAGATCATGTCAGCCGCCTCGGTCTGCCCCAGCCCACCGTCGCGTACCCGGGCGAACACCCCGAAGAACCAGTCCAACATCTGGCGCAGGCCGTCCGGGGTGCGGAACCACAGCCCGCCGTCGGCGAACTGCTCGACCGGATCCCACGTCCCGGCCGCGACGGCATCGTTTGTCGCCCGCTTCAGCGACAGGTGGGCCAGGATCTGCCAGAGCAGCCAGACCCGGCTGTACGCGTTCCACAGCGCGAAGCTGCCGCAGGCCGTACGCGCCGCGGCCAGCATCTGGTCGTTGAACTCGATCAGGGCGTCCTGGAAGGCCGCCACCTCGGCCAACGCGGCGCCCGCCGCCTGCTCGTCGCGCACCGCGCGCGGCAGCGCCGCGCCGAGCGCGTGGACCACCTCCGCCGTCATCGTCACGTCGCGGGACAGGAACTCGTCCGTGCGGCATGCCGACCGCTCCATCGCGAACCACCGCGGCCCGTGGGTCACCGCCGCCCGACGCTGCCAGCTGGGTGAGGTGGTCCAGTCACCCTGCACCGCGGCGGACGCGAACTGCTCCGCCAGGCTCGGGAACCGCGCGACCAGCGCCCGGAACGCCTCCTCCGGGCCGGCCGGCAGGTCGTCGAACCGGTCGGGGTCCAGCCCCACTGTGACGCTGCACAGGTCGTTGACCGCGTCGTGGTGGTTGCGGAAGTCCACCACCTGGATCCAGCCGCCGTCGAAGAGGTGATGCACTGTCCCCCGCGACCAGGCGGTCGCCCGGTGGTAGTCGGTGAGCCGGCTGCACTCCTCGAACTTCCGGACGTCGCGCAGGTAGGCGTGCATCATCCGGGACCGCAACGTCAGCGTGCCCGGATCGCCGTCGCCGGTCACCGCCCGCAGGGGTGAGTCCGCTCCGCACGCGTCCACCACGAACCGCGCGGTCGCCGTCTGCCCACCACCGAAGGTCAGGTGTACGGCGTCGGACGCCAGCCGAACCTCGGTGGCGGACGCCCGGTCCGGTAGGACCGACGCGCCGTAGCTGACGGCCAACTCCCGGGCGTACTCGTCGACGACCGGCCGGTAGAGGTGCCACTCGCTGTGCTCCCCCGGCACGTGGAACTGCACGGCGTGCGCCGGATCGTGCCCACGGCCCGCGGTGTGGTGCAGGAACGCGAGGCTCTTCTTGATCCCGCTGTTCCTGCGTACCTGCTCCGGTAGGTCCTCGAAGTGGGCGAAGGAGGCGATCTCCGGCACGTCGAACCGCTCGGCCAGGAGGTGCAGCACAGCTGTCGTGTACGGCACGGTGCTGTCGCCCGACGGCAACACCGTGTCGTCGGGCGAGCCGACGAGCAGGACCCGCAGGTCCTGCTTGGCCAGCACCGTGGCGAGCAGGCCAGTCGCCAGATGGTTGCCCAGGATCACGACGTCGTACGACACCGTGGCACCGGGTTCGGTGGTAGTCATTCGCTCTCCTAGAAGATCTTCCGGCCCAGCAGCTGCTCCTTGCCGGCCTCGCGGAGGAAGCCGAGCATCAGCCGTCGCACGTCCGGCGGCGCCTTGGTCGCGGCCCACAGCATGGTTCGGGCGATCTTGACTGGGGTCGGGTTGATGAACCGCAGGTTGCGGTCCTTCCAGCCCCAGTGGTCCGGCACGAAGGGCGCGCGGTTGAGGTGGTCGTAGAGGGCGTCCGTCGCCTGCTCGCCGGTGATCGTCCCCGCCTCGAAGTCACCGCACTGCTTGACCATGTCCTCAAACAGCTCGCCATAGCCCTCGTGGTCGGACCAGTGCAGGCCGGGGTTCTTCACCTCCTCCAGCTCGTTCAGATGCCGCTCGTCGCCGGTGGAGCGCCAGCGGCGGTACGCCTCGTGGGCCCGGAAGGTGCCGGCGTTCGAGCCCCACGCCCAGATCCGGAAGACGGCCGTCCACAGCCCGTAGTTCTCGAACGAGGCGTATGCGGCGTTCACCAACTTGTCGTTGCCGTCGAACAGCGCCTGCTGGCGGGTGTTCACCCCTTCGAACCGGTCGGCCGAGAAGTCGTCGTCGCCGACCGCCCGCAGGATCCGCCAGGCCAGCACGTTGACCGCCTCGCAGGTGTTGGACAGGCCGCGGGAGAACAGCGGGTCGATGAACGCCGCGGCGTGGGCCAGCAGCACCCAGCGGTCGCCGACGGTGGTCTTGGACGAGTACTGCACCCGGTCGGTGCCCACCCACTCCCGCATCGGCCGGGCGCCCTCGAACTGCGCGGCCATGCCCGGGAACCGCTGCATGTGCTTCCAGAAGTCCTCCTCCGGCGACATGCCGGGCGTCTTCGGGTACATACGTGGGTCCATCGTCAGGCCGACGCTGCACAGCGGGTTCTTGGAGTCCTTGTGGTTGTTGAACGCGATCACCCACGACCAGCCCCGCGGGAACAGGTGGTGCACGGTGCCCTCGTAGAACGGCACCGGAGGCTTGTCCGCGCCGGTGCGCTTGAACACCTCGTCGGTGGTCTTGAGGTCGATCATGTGGTTCCAGATGGCGCGCGAGTGGTGCTTGTAGCGGCACGGGTCCTCACGCAGGGCGAACTTCTCGGCCAGCGGCGAACGGTAACCACTGGCGTCCACCACGTACCGGCTGCGGAACTGCTCGCCCCGGGTGGAGCTGACAGTCACACCGGAGTCGTCGAAGTCGACGTCGGCGATCGTGAAGTTCACCCGCGCCGTGCACCCGTACTTGATCGCCGCGTGGAACAGGTACGCGTCGGTGTCCTGCCGGTACATGTGCGGCGTCTCGTGCAGCAGGCTCGGGAAGTTGAACATGGTGACCTGCTTCGGATCCTGCTGCTTGCCCTCCTGGTGGTTCAGGAAGGCGAAGTGGTCCTTCTTGCCGTGCCAGGGCGAGATGATCTTCTGGCAGGCGGTCAGCGTCGCCAGGGTCATCAGCTCCGGCACCTTGTAGCGCTCGGACATGGTGCGCAACGACACCAGCATGTTGGGGATGGTGGACTCGCCGATGGCGAACTTCGGGTGCGCCTTGGCGTCGACCAGCAACACCTTCGCGCCGTTGCGCGCCAGGATCGCGCCGAGCATCGAGCCGGCGAACCCCGCTCCGAGAATCGCGACGTCGTACGTGACCTTCTCGGCCTCTATCAATTCACTCACCGTGCACTCCAATTTTCTCGGTTTACTTCGGCTCGGGAACGCGCAGCCGGGAGCCGAGCACGGGCCAGCCGGCGAGCTTCTGCTTGATCTCCTCGACCGGCTCGAACTCGCCCCGGGCGAAGCGCTTGCGCATGAAGAGGGTCAGGCCCTCGTAGGTGAGCTCGCCGATCGCCGGCGGCGCGTCCCGCTTTGCCCAGCGCAGGGTGCCGAGCACCTTGGCGGCGGAGGCGCCAGTGATCCGGACGGACGGGTCGGCCAGCCCGAACGCCGGCGGCACGAACGGCGCGCGTGCGAGCCGGTCGCGGATCTGGTTGGCGACGTCCTTGGGCTGGGCCTGCCCCGCGTCGACGGCGCGCATCATCCGGCTGACGTCGGCCAGGAACTCGAGCACCGCGGCGTGGTCCGGGTCGTCGACCTTGGACCTGTCGAACTCGCGCAGGTCCACCCGCCACCACGGCCGTTCCATCCGCCGCAACACGGCCGGATCACGGGTCTTGGAGTAGAGCGAGTAGCCCCTGCTGATCTCGAACGTGGAGAGGATCTGGGTCAGCGCCCAGACCCGGAACCAGGCGTCCCACAGGTCCCAGTCCCGGAACGCGATGTACGCGTTGTTGACCAGATCGTCGTTGAAGTCGAGCTGGCCCTGTTCGAGCTCCTGCACGTACTCGAACCGCTCGACGGCGAAGTCGTCGTCCTTCAGCGCGTCCAGCAGCCGCTGGGTCAACGCGTTGATGATCTCCATGGTGTTGGACAGGCCGCGGGAGAACAGCGCGTCGACGAAGCCCGCGGCGTGCGACATCAGACACCAGCGATAGCCGACCGTCTTCTTCGGCGAGTACTGCAGGCGGCCGGTACGCACCCACTCGCGCACCGGCGTGGCGTTCGTGAACTGCTGGGCGATGCCCGGGAACCGCTCGAGGAACCGGCGGAACTCCTCCTCCGGCGAGCAGTCCGGCACCGGGTGCGTCCGCGGGTCGAACTGCACACCGACGCTGCACAGGTCGTTGGTGGACCGGGGGTGGTTGTCGAACGGGATCACCCACATCCAACCGCCCTCGAAGATGTGGTGCAGCGTGCCCTCGTGCCACCGGGTCGGATTGCCGTACTCGCTTCGCGGGGCGAAGTCGTCGTACGGCCGCACGCCGACCATGTGGGTGAACAGCGACCGCGAGTGGTGTTCCAGCCGGGTCGGCTCCTCACGCAGATCGAACTGCTCGGCCAGCGCCGAGCGGAAACCGCTGGCGTCCACCACGTAGCGGGCCCGAACCGGCGCGCCGGGGCCGACGTCGAGCGTCACACCGTCGTCGTCGACCTGCACGTTCGCGACACGCACCTGCTGCCGGATCACGGCGCCGTGCTTCGCCGCGACGGTGAGCATGAAGTTGTCGATGTCCTGCCGGAAGAAGTGATTCTCGGTGTTCAGGATCTTCGGAATCTGGAACATGTTGGATTCTTCGGGCCGCTGTTGCTCGCCCGGCCGCTGATAGACGAAGCCGAAGTTCCGCTTCACCCCGCCTGTCGTGTTGATGTGCGCGTACACCGACTCGAAGGTGCTCAGGTACTTGATCTCCGGCACCCCGTACCGCTCGCTGATCAGGCGCATCGCCATGGAGGTGTACGGGATGGTCGACTCGCCGACGGCGAATCGCGGGTGTGTGCCGGCGTCCAGCACGAGCGTGCGCGCGCCGTTGCGGGCCAGGCACGCCGCCAGGGTGGAGCCTGCCAGCCCGGAGCCGATCACCACCACGTCGAACGACCCGTTGTGCGCGGCCGCACCTTCCATCATGGGCTCCTTATTCATCGGCTTCACTTCGGCGTCGGAACGCGTAGCCGCTTACCGATCACGGGCCAGCGCGCGAGAAGGTGCTTGAGCTCTTCGCCGACGGCGAACTCGCCGCGCGAGAAGCGCTTCTTCATGAACAGGGTGAGACCGTCGTAGGTGAGGTCGCCGACGGCTTTCGGTGCCGTCTTGCGAGCCCAGCGCAGGGTCCGACCGATTTCGAGGAAGCTGGCGTCGGTCCACTGGTTGTTCGGGTCCGCCAGCCCCCACGCGGGTGGCACGAAGTCCGCCTCGCGCAACAGCCGGAGCAGCTCCTCGGCGGTCGCCCCGGACTCCGCCCGGCCCTCCTGCACCGCGCGGGTCATGTCGTTGACCTGCTGCAGCAGTTCCATCACCGCCCCGTACGGCGAGTCCTGCGGAATGACCCGACCCCGCCACCACGGCCGCTCCAGCGGGGCCAGCACCGCCGGGTCGCGGGTGTCGAGGAACCGGGCGTACGCCCGGTTCACCTCGAAGGTGGCGATGAACTGCCCGAGCGACCAGATGCGGAACCAGGCGTCCCACAGCCGCCAGTCGCCGAACGACGTGTAGGCGTTGGCGACCAGGTCGTCGTTGAAGTCCAGCAGACCCTGCTCGAACTCCTGCATGTACTCGAACCGCTCGACCGAGAAGTCGTCGTCGGCGATCGCGGACAGCAGGCGGTGCACAAGCGCGTGCATCGTCTCCAGGGAGTTCGACAGCCCCCGGGAGAACAGTGGGTCCAGGAACCCGGCCGCGTGCGAGGTGAGGCACCACCGGTAGCCGACCGTCTGCCGCGACGAATACTGCAGCCGGCCGGTACGCGTCCAGTCGCGTACCGACCGAGCCTCGGCGAACTGCGGTTCGATGTCCGGGAACCGCGCGATGAAGCGACGGAACTCCTCCTCCGGGGAGCAGTCCGGCACCGGGTGCACCCGCGGGTCGAGCTGCAGGCCGACACTGCACAGGTCGTTGGTGCCCCGTAGGTGGTTGTCGAACGGGATGACCCACATCCAGCCGCCGGGGAACAGGTGGTGCAGCGTGCCGTCGTGCCATGGACTGGGATGCCCGTAGCGGGACTTGGGGGCGATCTCGTCGTACGGGCGGATACCGACCATGTGGGTGAACAGCGATCGCGACTGGTGTCGGAACCGGGACGGTTCCTCCCGTAGGCCGAACTGCTCGGCCAGGACCGAGCGGTAGCCGCTGGCGTCCACCACGAACTTGGCCCGGAAGTGCCCGCCGGTGTGCGCGAGCGTCACCCCGTCGTCATCCACCTCCACACCGGTGATCCGCACCTGCTGGCGGACCGTGGTGCCGTACTTCGCCGCTACCGTGAGCATCCAGTTGTCGATGTCCTGGCGGTAGAAGTGGCTCTCGGTGTGGGTGACCTTCGGGATCGGGAACATGTGCGTCTCGCGCGGGTCCTGGCGCTCCCCGGGCCGGTGGTAGACGAACCCGAAGTTGCGCTTGACACCCGACGTGGTGTTGATCTTCGATTGGACGCCCTCGAAGGTGGACAGCCACTTGATCTCGGGAACCCCGTACCGCTCGCTGACCAGCCGCATCATCATCGACGTGGCCGGGATGGTCGACTCGCCGATGGCGAAACGGGGATGGGTTGCGCCGTCGACGATCAGCACCTTCGCGCCGTTGCGGGCCAGGCACGCGGCCAGCATCGTGCCGGACAGGCCGGACCCGATGATCGCCACGTCGTAATCCGGCGTGCTCCGCGGATGATCAGTCATGTCGTTCGAGCTCCTTTATCGGCCGCTCTGGGCGCGGGCAGGTAGCCGGTCCGCACCATCCAGCGCAGGTAGGTGTCGAGCAGGTCGTCGTCCAACGGCGGGCATCGGACGTCGGTGCCGCGCAGCTGTTCCTCGGTGTTGTCGACGGCGTAGTGGACGGCCTCCTCGCCACCGACCACGAACTCCTCCACCACCGGCATGACGGGGTGCAGCTCGTTCGTGCCGACGGCATAGGACGCCTTGAGCGCCTGCCACCACTCCTCTACCGGCACGACCTCGACCCCGAAGCCGTGCCGGCGCAGCGCGCGCACCACGTCCGCGAACAGCAGCTTGTGCGGGCTCACCAGGTGGTACGTGCCTCCGAGGGCCGGGCCATGCCGGGAAATGTGCACAAGCGCGCTCGCCACGTAGTCGACAGGCGTCATCTCCACCTTGATGTCGATGTCCGGCGCCATCCCCAGCTGCACGCAGCCCTTCATCACCCGCGTCGTGAAGTGGGTGGTCAGGCTGGCGCCGGTACGGGAGTCGCCGAGCACCCGACCGGGTCGGTAGATGTCGACCGGGACCCCGCGTGCGCGGGCCAACTCGACCAGCCGCTCCGCCGCCCACTTGGTCTGCACGTAGCCGGTCACCAGCCGGCCGGCCGTGGCGATGTCGTCGTCCTCACCGACGACATCCCGGCCGGGGGCCGGCAGGCCCCAGATGCCGTACGTGGAGACGTGGTGCACAGCGGTCGGGCGGCCTCGCGCGGCCAGCCGCAGAATCTCCGCCGTGCCCGCGATGTTGTCCGGCCGGAGCTGCTGGTAGCTGTAGCCGAAGTGCACCCGGGCGCCACAGTGGTAGATCCCGTCCAGCTGCTCGGCGAGTTCGTCGTACCGGTCCGCAGACAGGCCCAGCCTGGGCTGCCCCAGGTCACCCGGCAGCACGGTGATCCGGTCGGCTGCCATGGCTGGCCGGGGAAGGTAGCGCTCCATGTTGTCCAGCACCCGCCGCAGCCCGACCGCCTCGTCGGCGCACCGGACCAGGCACGACACGTGAGCCGCGGTCGACTCGAGCAGGGTGTGCAGCAGATAGCCGCCGACGAAGCCGGTGGCACCGGTCAGCAGGACGTGCCGGGGGTCGCGTACCCGGGCCGGCGCCGCGCCGATCACCCGGACATCCGGCGCGAGGGTGACGTCACCCGCGATCCACGCCGGGTCGCTGGCCAGGTCACCCGCTGGATCGTCGCCGGCCTGATCGTCGGCGGGCTCACCGACGGCGTCGGCGGCCGGGTCACCGAGCCGGTCGGCCAGCAGCCCGGCGAACAGGTCGGCCCACTGCGCCGGGGTGGCCAGCGTGAGCAGGTCACCGGCCCGCACGGTCAGGCCGAGGTCGCGCCGGCAGCGCCGGACCGCGTCCATGACCATCAGCGAGTCCATGCCGCTGGCCAGCACGTCGCTCTCCTCGTCGAGGGCGCCCGCACCGGCGCCCAGGACGTCCGTCGCCAGCTCGACCGCGTACGAGCCGAGCGTCGCGCGCACCCGGCGCGGGTCGCGCTCGGCGCGCAGGCCGGCCAACAGGGGCGCCGCTCCGGAGTCGTCAGTCGCCGTCTCGTCGACGGTGATCCCGCGCAGCATCGGCCGCTCCGTGCGGGCCTGCATGACCGGCTTGAACACCGACCAGTCCACCGCGCAGACCACCCGCTGCGGGGCGTCGCCAGCCGCGAGCGCAGTGAGCAGCCGCATGCTCTGTTCGGCCGGCAGCGGCCGCAGCCCGGTGGCCCGCAGGAACGCCATGACCTCGTCGCCGAACAGCGCGGAGGGCAGGTCCCATGGGCCCCACGCGACGGACAGAGCCGGCAGGCCGGCCGCGTTGCGGTGCCCGGCCAGCGCGTCGAGGAACGCATTGCCGGCCGCATAGCTGGCCAGGTGCTGCGAACCCCAGGTCGCGGCGATCGACGAGAACCCGACGAAGAAGTCCAGCTCCGCGCCGCGGGTGAGCCGGTGCAGCAGCCAGCCGCCGATCACCTTGGGCCGCCAAACCCGCCGGTACGCCGCGCCGGTGGCCTCGCGGGCGAACTCGGGCTCGGACACCCCGGCGGCGTGGACGACCCCGCGCAGCGGCAGAGGAGCCGCATCCAACGCGGCGAACACGGCGGTCATCGCCGCCTCGTCGACGACGTCCGCGGCCACCACGTCGACCGCCGCGCCCAGCTGCTCCAGTCGCCGCACCGCGGACACCCGCCGCGCCGCCTCGCCGGTCGAGTCGGCCCAACCGTCCCGCTCCGGCAGCGGCGTGCGGGCGAGCAGCACCAGACGGCCGGCGCCGGCGCGGGCCAGCCACTCCGCGACGGTCAGGCCGATCCCACCGAAAGCCCCGGTGATCAGGTACGTGGCGTCGCCGTGGACCGGCGGCCGACGGCGCAGAGCCTCGGGCGGCAGCGGTGCGGGCACCAGGCGCAGCGCGTACCGGCGGTCGGCGCGCAGCGCCTGCTGATCCTCGTATCCGTCCTCCCCGCCGGGCGACCCGTCCGTGGTCAGCCCGCCCGTGGTCAGCGCGGCGAGCAGCTGGTGCTCCTCACCGGTCGGCCGGTCCGGGTCGAGGTCGATCGCGCCGCCCCACCGGTCGGGGTGTTCCAGTGCCAGCACCCGGCCCAGGCCCCACAACGTGCCGGCGACCGGAGCTGCGGCGTCCGAGCTGCCAGCGGCCCGGTCGGTGGTGTCGGTGGCCGGTGTCGTCGGCACTCGCATCGCCGCCCGGGTGACCACTGTGAGCCGGGCGTCCGCGCACTCCGAGTGGTCGAGCAGCTCGCGGAGAAGGGCAAGTGTCATCAGGTCGGCGCGCCCGGCGTACTCCTCCAGGCTCCAGGCGTCGCAGTGGGCGGACGCCGGTGCGTCGAGCCCGGTCATGACCACCGCGAGCCAGGGCCGGCCGGGGCCGGTGGACCAGGTGGTCACCAGGTCCCGTACGCCGTCGGAGTCGGGCCGGCAGTCCGGCCCCTCCCCCACCACCGGCGGCGCCGCCACGGTCACCACGGCGCCCTGCTGCCGCAGCAGCGCGGTCAGCCGGGTCGTCAGCGCGGCATCCTGGCCCGCCGGGTCGGCCACCAGCAGGTAGCTCCGTCCGGCCAGGTCGGCCGTGGGCTGCGGGGACGGCCCGGTCAGCGGCACCCAGGTCTGGTCGTAGAGCAGGTCGGCCGGTTCCTCCCACGGCGTCGCAGCCGGCACCGGCGCCACTGTCACGTCCTGCGC
The DNA here is from genome assembly GCF_015751765.1 of Micromonospora ureilytica. Taxonomy (NCBI): domain Bacteria; kingdom Bacillati; phylum Actinomycetota; class Actinomycetes; order Micromonosporales; family Micromonosporaceae; genus Micromonospora; species Micromonospora ureilytica. The sequence continues at coordinate 1,107,794 of NZ_JADOTX010000001.1, read as the reverse complement.
GTATCCGATCTGGACGCCCGATCCGTCGAGCAGGTCGACGGAGCCGGTCACCGCGTCGTCGACCAGCCGGACGGACCCGGCGCGGACCCGCACCGCCCGTACGCCGCCCGGTGGCACCGTGCCACTTCCGACAGCGGTGCCATCCACGCGCGCTAGGCCAAGCGCGCCACAGCCGGCCACCGTCGACAGGTGCGCCGGACCCGGCGGTGCCGCCCCGCCCGCCGCCGTCACCGCGACGCCGGCGGCCTCGAGCACCTCGTGCCAGCCCGCGCCGTCCGGCACGGGAACCTCCGTCATGGACGCCGCAGTCGTCGCGTCAACGTCCGGGTACTGACGATCCGCCGGCCACCGGCGACGCAGCAGCCCGCTGGCGTAGCGGATCCACGGGGCGGCCAACGCCTCCCGTGCGGCCGTGGCCCCGGTCAGCTCCCAGGCGGCCGAACCGTCGTCCTGCGCCGTGACGGTGAGCCGCAACTGGCCCCGGTCGCCGGTCGGAACCGCGGCGTGGGCGGTCAGACCCTCGACGCAACGCCACACGCCACCCAGGCAGTCCGCGGCGGCGCGGGCAGCCAGGTCCAACACCACACCCAGACTGAGCTCACCGGGCAACGCCTCGGGTGTCACCTCGTACGCCGGCACCGGCCCCGACAGGCGGCGGCCGACGCCCGGGACCTCGCCGGTCACGACGGCGGCCCCGGTCTCCTCGCCGACATTCGGCGACGCCGCAGACACCGGCGCGGCCGCCCGCCCGACCTCGCGGAACCAGTAGTGCGCCCCGCGCCACGGCGTCGTCGGCAGCGGTACCGCGCGCACGTCCTCGCCCTCGTGGAAGGCCCGCCAGTCCGGCCGGGAACCCCGCAGGCTGACGGTGCCGACCGCGCTGAGCACGTCCCGCAGGTCCGCACCGCCCCGCCGCAGGGTCGGCACGAACGCGCAGTCCGCCTCGCCCGCGAGGGAGCGCGTCGCCAGGGTCGTCAGCACCGGGGCGGGCCCGAGCTCCACGAAGGTGCGTGCGCCCGCGTCGTGCAACGCGCGCACCCCCTCGCGGAAGCGGACCGCGCCGGCCGCGTGCCGCAGCCAGTAGTCCGGGCCGACCTCGTCGTCGCCCCACAGCCGACCGGTGACGTTGGACGCCAACGGGATGCGCGGCGGCCGGAAGGACAGCCCGGCCAACACCGCCCGGAACGGCTCCAGCATGGGCCGGATCAGCGGCGAGTGGAACGCGTGCGACACGGCCAACCGCCGGGTGCGTACGCCGTCGGCGGCCAGCCGTTCCAGGACGGCGTCCACATGTGCTGTGGCCCCCGAGATCGTGACGTCGGCCGGCCCGTTGACCGCCGCGAGGGCGACCGTGTCCGCGTACCCGTCGATCGCCGCGACGGCGACCTCCTCGGCGCAACTCGCGGCGGCCATCGCGCCGCCCGGCGGCAGCTCGGCCATCAGTCGCGACCGCGCGGCCACCAGCGTCGCGGCGGCGGGCAGGTCCAGCACGCCGGCGACGCAGGCGGCGACCAGCTCACCGACGCTGTGGCCGGCCACCGCGGCCGGCCGCATGCCCCAGGAGAGCCACATCTGAGCTAGCGCGTACTCCACCGCGAACAGCGCCGGCTGCGTGTACCGGGTGTCGTCGAGCGGCGTCGGGCCGTCGGCCCACAGCACGTCCGCCACCGGGCGCAGCAACTCGGGATCGAAGAGGGCTGCGGCTTCCTCGAACGCGGCGCGGAAGGCGGCGTTCCCGAGCAGCCCGCGGGCCATGCCCGGGTACTGCGCGCCCTGGCCGGTGAACAGCCAGGCGACCTTGCGCTCACGGCGCCGCGGCAACGCGGCGACGGTCAGCCCGCGCGGGTGGCGTCCCTGGGCGTACGCCGACAGCACGTCCGCGAGTTCCTCGGTGTCCGCCGCGGTGGCCGCGAGGCCGTGGGCCTGCACCGCGCGGCCGACGTGTGTGGTGTAACAGGCATCGCCGAGGGACGGCGCCTGGGGACCACGCAGCCACCGCGCGTGCCGGTCGGCCAGCTCGCGCAGTGCCTCCTCGGTACGTGCGGAGGCCAGGAACAGCCCGTGCGACAGGTGCGAGCCGGTGCGGGCGTCGCCGGCCGGCGGCGCGGCGACCACGACGTGCGCGTTGGTTCCACTGGCTCCGAAGCTGCTCACCCCGCCGGTGCGCGGGTGACCCCGCTCCGGCCACGGCGTGCACGCCACGGGAACCCGCACGTGCAGACCCGACCAGTCCAGATTCGGGTTCGGCTGGGTCAGGTGCAGGTGCGGTGGGATCTCCCCGTGCGACATCGCCAGGACGACCTTGAACAGGCCGGCGATGCCGGCGGCCGGCTCCAGGTGCCCGATGTTCGTCTTGACCGAGCCCACCAGCAGCGGGTCGTCCGACCGACGGTGCCGGCCGATGACGGCTTCCAGCGAGCGCAGCTCGATGGGGTCGCCGAGGGAGGTGCCCGTTCCGTGCGCCTCGACGTAGTCCACCCCGTCCGGCCCGACGCCGGCCTGGGCCATGGCCGCCCCGATCACGTCCTGCTGCGCGACGGGGTTCGGCACGGTGAGGCCGCTGGAGCGACCGTCGTGGTTGATCGCCGAGCCGCGGATGACGGCAATGATCGGGTCGTTGTCCGCCTGCGCGGCGGACAGCCGCTTGAGCACCACGACGCCGGCGCCCTCCCCGCGGGCGTATCCGTCGGCCGACGCGTCGAAGGTCTTGCACCGCCCGTCGGCGGACAGACCGCGGAACTTGCTCATCATCACGAAGCCGTACGGCGACAGCAGCAGGTTCACCCCGCCCGCCAGCGCCAGATCGCACTCCCTCAGCCGCAGCGCCTGGCACGCCTCGTGCAGGGCGACGAGCGACGACGAGCAGGACGTGTCGACGACCTTGCTCGGCCCCCGCAACCCGAGCAGGTACGAGATGCGACCGGCCAGGAAGCTGGGCTCGCCGGTGAGCTGGTAGAAATCCACGTCGTTGATGTCGCCGACGGCCTGCCGACCGCGTACGTAGTCGGTCGTGCTCAGCCCGAAGTAGACGCCGGTGCGCGAACCGTCGAGCCGGTCGGGGGCGTAGCCGGCCCGCTCCAACCCTTCCCAACAGATCTCCAGCGCGATGCGGTGCTGCGGGTCCATGCCCAGCGCCTCGCGCGGGGAGATGCCGAACGCCTCCGGCTCGAACCGGTCGACCTGGTCGAGGAAGGCTCCCCGAATCGTGTACGCCTTGCCCGGCTCCTCCGGGTCCGGGTGGTGGTAGGACTGGGCGTCGGCGCGCTCCTGCGGGAACTCCGAGGTGGTGTCCACCCCGTTGCGCAGCAGCGTCCAGAACTCCTCCGGCGACTGCGCGCCGCCGGGAAACCGGCAGGCCATCCCGACGATGGCGATCGGCTCGTCCAGCCACCCGTCACGGCTGCTGGCCAGACGGCCGCGCAGGTCCTCGATGGTGCGCAGCGCCTCGACCATCAGCCGTCGGCTGTCCGGGGTACGCGAAGTCTGCGTCGACATCTCAGCCTCCCTCCGCTATCGCGGCCGACAACCGCGCGATCAGCTCGTCCTCGGGCATCGCCGCCAGGTCGTCGCCGGCCCCGTCCAGCACGCCCGGGGCCGTGGTGGGCGGCGGGCCACCAACCGGAGCGGCCGTCGGGTCGAGCAGCGTCAGGAGGTGATCGGTGAGCGCCGCCGCGTTGGGGAACTCGAAGGTCAGCGTCGCCGGCAGGGCGACCCCCAGCGCCCGCTCGAGCCATCCGCGCAGGCTCAGCGACATCACCGAATCCATGCCGAGATCGAAGAAGCCCTGGTTGGCCATGACATCCACCCCGGACGTCTCGCCCAGCACCTCGGCCACCGCGTCGAGCACCGTTTCCAACAGGTGCTCGACGCGTTGCTCGGTCGGCAGCGCCAGCACGACGGCGGCCAGCGGCGCGACAGTCGGTGCGGCCTCCTCCGCTCGGTCGCCGGTCACCGGAGATCCGGTGCCGACCTCGGCCAGGAACGCGCGGTAGGCCCGCTCTCGGCACACCCGCGCGTACCGCGGACCGTCGACGTCCGCGACCGTGACCTGGGTCAGGCCCGCCCGGAGAGCGACCTCGAAGGCCTCGCCGACGTCCGCCCCGGCCAGCGGCCGCAGACCACTGTCGACCATCACCATCCGGTCCCGGCGGGACAGCTGGGCGGGGTCGTCGCCGGGCATGAACCGGACCACCTGGACGGGCTGGCCAGCCCGCTCCCGGGCGGCGGTCACCGCGTCGACCGCGCCCTCGGCCGCGGCCCGCGCGGCCATCCCGGTGGCCCCCCAGATCGCGGCCGCCGCCCCGGTCACGCAGAACAGCCGCGGCGCGAGTTCGCGGGTCGCCAGGTCCAGCCGGTGTACGAGGTCAGCCCAGCGCATGGCCGCCGACACCGCAGCCGCGTCGACGGTGTCCAGCGGGGCCGCCGGCACGGGCAAGCCGATCAGCAGCACGCCACCGAGCGGGGCGCCCAACGCGTCCGGCGTCAGTTCGGCGGTGAGGTCTGCCGCCGTGAGGTCTGCCGCCGTGAGGTCGATTCGTCGTACCGCCACGCCGGCCGCCGCCAGCTCGCCGAGCCGGGCATCGTGGGAGGGCACGGCGTCGAGCGACGCGGTGTCGGCTGGCGCGGTGTCGGCTGGCGCGGTGTCGGCTGGCGCGGTGTCGGCTGGCGCGGTCTCTCCGACGATCAGCCGGCGCAGGCCACGGCGCACGAGCACGTCGACGAACGGCCGGCTGGCGGGGTGCAACGCGTCGGTCACCAGATACCAGGCGTCCGGGTCGCAGTCGATCTCGGGTAGCGCGGCGGGCAGCGGGTCCGCCGAGGACAGCCGGGGGGCGTACCAGGTGCCGTCGCGCAGGCACAGCTCGTCCTCGGCCGGCTCAATGCCGGGCGCACGCGGCGCCGTCAGGGCCCCGGCCAGTTCGGCCGCGTCGCCGGCGGCCCAGCCGGGTTCGGCACCTGCCTGGCCCGGCACGGCACCTGCCTGGCCCGGGGCGGTGCCGAGTGCGTGCGGGTCGATGTCGACCAGACCGCCCCACCCGGGCGCCGCCTCCATCGCGAGCACCCGCCCGGCGGCCCACACCGCCGCCTGCGCCGGGTCGACCTCCCCGGAGCCGGTCGGCTGGTGCGCCCCGGCGGTGACGACGCGCAGCCGCCCGGGTGCCACGTCCAGCCCGGTGCGCAGCTGACGGGCCGCCCGCAACACACGCGCGGCCAGGACGTCGCCCGGCACGCTGCCGGGTACCGCTGCCGCGACCAGCACGATCCCGTGGTCCGGCGGAACCTTGTCCCACGGCGCGTCGGCCTCAGGCACGGCGGCGGCCGACGCGCCGGCGACCCGGTCGCGGTCGGAGCCGGCGGACGATGGCTGCCAGGTCACCTCGGCACCACCGAGCAGCAGAGCGTCGGCCACCCGGCGACCCGCCTCGACGGACGCGCCCGTGAGCGGGACGACGAGCCACCTCCCGACCGGGTCTGCGGCGGGCGGCGAGACGTGGCGCCACCGGACGGTGAACATCCGCGCCGCACAGCGGCCCCGGACGTCGTCGGGCAGGACCGCGCCGACGGGACCGCCGGATGTGACCTCGACAGCCTCGCGCGCGACAGCCGACACAGTGACAGCCGAGACAGCGACGGCCGACACAGCGGGGACAGCCGCAGCGGTGGTGGCGGCCGGGGCAGTGGTCACGGATGCGGTCCGCACCACGGCCGCAGGTGTCCCGGCGGGTGCCGGCGACGCCGCCTGGCCCGGCGCGTCCGCCCAGTGCCGGCGACGCTGCCACGGGTAGCGCGGCAGCACCGCCCGGTACGGGCGGCGGCCGAACAGCGTCTCCCAGTGGATGCCGACCCCGCGCACGTGCAGCCCGGCGACGGCGTCCAGAAATCCCTCGGGGCGGTTCAGGTCCACCCCGACGGCAGCGAGGCCCGGCTGCCGCTTCGCGGTGACGGCCGCAGCGTCCGGCCCACCGGCGATCGCGAGCAGCTCGTACTCCCCCGCCGCCGCGAGTGACGCGGACAGCGCATCCCAATCGAACACCGGTGTCCGCGCCGTCAGCGGGTGCGGACCGGACAGCGGCCCGCCCACCGAGGCCAGCCACAACACAGGCGCCGCCGGACTGTCCACTGGCGGCGCCACGGTGACCGTCGCGCCGCCGAGCGTCGCTCGGATCGCCTGCGCCTGGTCCAGCGCACCAGCCGCGCAGGCTGCCGCCAACTCGCCGACGCCGCGGCCGGCAACCGCGTCGGGCCGCAGCCCGTACGCCTCCCAGACGGCAGCGAGAGCGAGTTGGATCGCCAGCACGGCGACGGGCTCGCCCCGCTCCGCGCCGTTGGCGGCCAGCGCCGCGCGCACCACACCGCCGTCGTCGAGCGCGTCCAACGCGCCGCGGAATGCCGGCTCGTCCCGCTCCAGAGCACGCCAGTCCACGGCCACCCGGTCGCCATACACGATCATCAGGCGCGCGGCGTCGCCCGGGGCCACGCCCTGGTGCGCGGTCGGGCCACCGGACAGCCCCGCGACGAGTTCGGCGGCCCCGTGGCCGACCACCGCCAACCGGTGCTCCAGGTGAGCGCGGCGGGCCGCCGCGGCGTAGCAGATGTCGCCGATGTCGGCGTCGGCCGGCGCGGACAGCGCTCGAGCGAAGCCGTCCCGCGCGGCGGCCAGGGCGCCGCCCCCGGCGGCCGACAGCACCAGTAGGTGGGCCCGGCCGGAGATGATCGCGCCGGCCCTCGACGCCGGGCCGACACCCGGCGTCGGACGCCCGGCACCGTTCGCCGACGACGACGCCGGGGCCGACGGCCCGCTGAGAACCACGTGGGCGTTGGTCCCGGTGAACCCGAACGCGCTCACCCCGGCGACCCGGGGTCGCCCGCCGGTGGCCGGCCACGGCGTCGTCGACGTGGTGATCCGGACCGGCAGCCGCGCCCAGTCCACCTGGTTCGTGGGCTGGGAGACGTGCAGGTGCGCGGGCAGCTCACCGTGCCGCAGCGCCAACGCGGTCTTGATCAGCCCGGCGATGCCGGCGGCCGCCTCCAGGTGGCCGATGTTCGTCTTCACGGACCCGACCAGCAGCGGCCGGTCCGGCTGGCGGCCACCGCCGAGCGCGCGGGCGATCGCCCGCACCTCCACGGCGTCGCCGAGCACCGTGCCGGTGCCGTGCGCCTCCAGGTAGTCCACGTCCGACGCGGCGACGCCGCCCACGGCAAGCGCCGACCGGATCAGCTCCTCCTGAGCCTCGCCACCGGGCACGGTCAGGCCGCCGCTGGCGCCGTTGTGGTTGACCGCGCTGCCGCGTATCACGGCGTAGATCCGGTCGCCGTCGCGCTCGGCCCGGGCGAGCGGCTTGAGCACCACCACGCCGGCACCCTCACCGCGCCCGTAACCGTCGGCGCCGGCGTCAAAGGTCTTGCAGCGACCGTCGGGCGACAGCGCGCCCGCGGCCGACATGGCCAGGTGGACGGTGGGCCCGACCATCACGTTGACGCCGCCGGCGAGCGCGACGTCGGCCTCGCCGGCGCGCAGGCTCTGCACGGCCAGGTGCACCGCGACCAGCGAGGACGAGCACGCCGTGTCGATCGCCAGGCTCGGGCCGCGTACGTCCAGGAAGTACGACAGCCGGCCGGCCGTTCCGCTGAAGGAGTTGCCCGTGCCGTAGTAGAGGTCGACGTCCCGGGCGCGCCGGGTGAGCAGTTGCTGATAGTCGGTGGTGTTCATGCCGACGAACACGCCGACGCGGGCGGCGCGCCGGTGCTCCAGCGTGATCCCCGCGTCCTCGAGTGCCTCCCACGCCACCTCCAGGAAGAGGCGCTGTTGCGGGTCCATGGCGCGGGCCTCGCGGGCCGAGATTCGGAAGAACGCGTTGTCGAACAGGTCGATCCGGTCCAGGAAGCCGCCGCGACGGGTGACCACCGTGCCGGGTGCCCCGGGCCCGGCGCCGAGCAGCGCCTCGGCGTCCCACCGGTCCGCCGGCACGTCGCCGGTGGCGTCGACGCCGTCGGAGAGCAGCTGCCAGAACTGCTCGGGGCCGTCGGCCTGCGGCAGTCGGCAACCGATGCCCACGATGGCCACCGGCTCGGCCGATCCACGTGCGACGGCCACGGTCGGACCAGGCGTCCCCGACGTGGCGAGGGCGACGAGTGCTCCAGCCGCCGGCGCGACGACCGCATCGCGGGTCGGCGGTGACTCGGGCCGAAGCGGCGGTCCAGGCTGGAGCGGCGGCGCAGCCGGGAGCACCTCGGCGAGGAGATGGTCGGTGAGGGCGTCGATGGTCGGGTGCTCGATGCCGACGGCGGCGCCGAGGACCGCCCCCAGGTCGCGTTCGAGCCGGCTGACGAGAGCGACCAGGGCGAGCGAGTCCATGCCCAGCTCGAAGAACCCACGCCCGCGCGCCAGGCGCCGGCCGGGCTCGTGCCCCAGGGCCTCGGCGGCCGCGTCGTTGACCAGGGCGGCGATCCGTTCCCGCTCCGACGGCGTGCCAGCGCGGGGGCGGTTTCCGTTGGTGGCCGCACGGCCGCCGTTGCCGACACCGCCACCGGCTTCGCCGCTTGTCGCACCCGTGCGGTTGGCGTCCGCGGCGGCGACGTGCCCGTCGCCGACGGCTCTGCTGTCCCGGCTACCGTTGCCGCTACCGTTGCCGCCGCCGTTGCGCGTGGCAGCCACGGGCGCACCGACCCCGGCCAGCGTCTGCACGACGGTGCCGTCCGGCGCGATGAGGCGCACCTCGGCCCGCAGCTCGCCGAGCGTCAGGCCGGCCAGCCCACGGGCACCAGGCCCGGGGTCGGCGGGCCCCTGGGAGCCCACCCGCACCGCATCCGGTGACGCCTGGGCGACGGATGCCCCGTTCTGGATCGGCGGGCTTGGTAGCCAGTACTTTTCGCCGGCCAGCCGCACCGGCGGCAGCGGCACGTACCGCCGGCCCTCGCCGTGCACAGCCGCCCAGTCGACCGCGACACCGGCCGCGTACGCCTCAGCGAGGGCGCGCGTCATGCTCTCCGCCGGCGGCCGGCCCCGGGTCAGCGTGCCGACCGCGGCGCCCGGACGGGAGCGGGCCGCGAGTGCGGCGCTCAGTGGCCCGGTCAGCACCGGGTGCGGGCCCAGCTCCAGGAAGACCGCCGGACGCCGGGCCAGCAGCCGGTCGACCGCCGACCAGAACAGCACGGGTTCGCGCACGTTGCGGCCCCAGTAGGCCGGGTCGGGCACGGGCGCGCCGGCGGCCGGGTCCACGCTGGACAGGATCGGCACCTGCGGCTTGGCCGGTGTCAGACCGTCGAGCTGGCGCTCCAGCTCGTCGCCGTACGCCGCAACCGCCGGGCTGTGAAACGCGTAGTCACCGGCCAGCGGCACGCACCGTACCCCGGCGGCGGTCAGCTCGGCGAGCAGCCGGTCCAGGGCGGCCGCCGGGCCGGCGACCACTACCGAGCGCGGCCCGTTGACAGCCGCGATCACGACCTCGTCGGCGTGCCGTTCGGTGGCTGCGGTGACCTCGTCGGCGGACAGCGCGATGGCTGCCATCCGCCCGCTGCCGGCGGCCTGCTGCAGCAGCTCACCGCGTAGCACGATGACGCGCAGCGCGTCCTCCAGCGGCAACGCGCCGGCGGCGCAGGCCGCGGCGACCTCGCCCATGCTGTGACCGACGACCGAATCCGGCGGGACACCCCACCGCGCCCAGAGCCGGGACAGCCCGACCTGGAGCGCGAAGATCGCCGGCTGAGCGAACCGGGTATCGGCCAGCCGGCTGCCGGTGCGGCGGCCCAGCTCCTCCAGGAGCGACCACCGGGCGATCCGCCGCATCAGCGCATCGCACTCGTCAAGCGTGGCGCGCATGGTCGGGTCGGCTCGGTAGAGGTCGAGCCCCATGCCCGGGTATTGCGAGCCTTGGCCGGAGAACACGTGCACCACGTACGCCGGCCCGTCGTGGAGCAGCTCCGCGGCGACCGTCTTGGGGGACGCCTCGCCGTCCTGGCGCCGGGCCAACGTGGCGCGCAGGTCCGCGGCCGTCGCGCCGGTCACCGCGAGCCGGTGCGTGTGGTGGCTGCGCCGGGCGCCAGCGCTGAACAGCAGGTCGCCGAGCTGGTCGGGCTCGGCCACCGAACTGTCGTCGAGCAGCTCCGCGTGCCGCGTGACCTGGTCCGCCAGGGCCGCTTCGGTGGGACCGGACAACACCAGAACCGGCCACCGGACGGGCTCCGGCGCCGGCGTCGGCCGGTCCTGGTCGGGCGCGGCGAGCACGACGTGGACGTTGCTGCCGGACAGGCCGAACGCGCTGACGCCGGTCAGGTGTTGGGGGGCATGGGGCAGCGCCGTACGGGTGGTGGGGACGGCCAGGCCGGAGCCGGACCAGCCGAACCGGGGCGTCTGCTGGACCAGCTTGATCTGCGGCGGCACCATGCCAGTGCGCGCGACCAGGAGGCCCTTGAGCAACCCGAGGATGCCGGCGGCGGAGTCGAGGTGGCCGAAGTTGGCCTTGTGCGAGCCGATGAGCAGCGGGCGCTCCGGTGGACGCTCCGGGCCGAAGACCGCCGCCAGCGCGCTGAGCTCGATCGGGTCGCCCAGCGGTGTGCCGGTGCTGTGGGCCTCGACGTAGCCGACCTCCGCGGGCGCCACGCCGGCATCGCGGAGCGCGTTGCGCAGCAACTGCTCCTGGGCGACGGCACTGGGCGCGGTCAGGCCGGCGCTGCGGCCGTCGTGGTTCGTCGCGCTTCCCTTGATCACACCCCAGATCTGGTCGCCGTCGGCGACCGCGTCCGCGTACCGCTTGAGGACGACCACGGCGCCGCCCTCGCCGCGCACCACGCCGTCGGCCGCCGCGTCGAATGGTCGGCAGAGCCCCTGCGGCGACAGGGCCTGAATCTGTCGCATGTAGAGGGTGAGCTCCGGCCCGACCATCAGGTTCACCCCGCCGGCCAGCGCGGTGTCACAGTCGCCGGCCACCAGGGCGCGGGCGGCGAGGTGCACCGCCAACAGCGAGGACGCGCAGGCGGCGGTCAGGGTCATGCACGGCCCGTTCAGGCCGAACGTGTACGACACCCGCCCGGAGCCGAAGCTGAACTCCTTGCCGCTGGCGTAGTGCGCGCCAACCTGGTCGACGCCGAGGGTGCGGGCGTGCAGGACCGCGTAGTCCATCGCCAGAATGCCGAAGTAGACCCCGGTGTTGCTGCCGGACCAGGTCGTCAGCGGCACGCCGCTGTGCTCCATGGCCTGCCAGGCGAGCGTCAGGAGGAGACGCTGTTGCGGGTCTATCTCGCGGGCTTCACGTGGCGAGACGCCGAAGAACTCGGCGTCGAACCTGTCGATGTCGGGCAGGAATCCGCCGACGCCGACCGTGTCGAGCGAGGCGGCGCCGGGCCGCCCGGCCGGGACCCGACCGGTGACGTCGCGCCCCTCCTGCAGAACGCGCCAGAGCGAGTCGAGGTCGTCCACGTCGCCGGGGAACCGGCAACCGACGCCCACAACGGCGATGTCGGTCCCGCCCACCCGGGAGGCCGAGCGACGGTCGCGGCGCATCCCCACGGCACCCCCCACGCTCATCCGTCTGGCGAACTGCAACGGCGATTCCCCGCCTGATGATTTCCCTGTATGTTGAAGTACATCGGACGAGAAGCGAGATGTCAATGCTGATAGATCACGCCTCGGCTGGGGATGGCGCCCTGCACAAGGGCCCCGCCGGGCTGCCGTCCCTGACCGTGTTCGGCTTCCCGGCCGCCGGCGGGTCGGCCTCGCATTTCACCAGGTGGAGGCGATGGCTTCCGGCCGGAGTGACTGTCGAGCCGGTGGACCTGCCCGGGCACGGCACCCGCCGACAGGAGCCGGCGATCGACGACTGGCCCCAGCTGGTGGCCACGGCGTGCGAAACGCTGCACGGTCGCGTGTCCGGTCCCTACGCGCTGGTCGGGCACAGCTTCGGCGCCCTCCTGGCGTACGAGGTGGCGGCGACGCTGCCACGCACCGTCCCGGGCCCGGCGCTGCTGATCGTCGCGGGACGCAACGGACCCGCCGCCGGTCTCGCGCACCGCCCCCTGCACATGCTGGACGACGACCGGCTCATCGAGTCGTTGCGGCGCCTCGGCGGCACCCCGGCCGAAGTCCTCGCCGAACCGGCGCTGATGCGGCTCGCCCTGCCCGTGCTGCGCACCGACCTGCGGCTGGCAGAGACCTACGCCCGCCCGCCCCGGCCGGCGTTGCCATGCCCGATCGCCGCCGTCGTGGGCCGCCACGACCGGATGGCCGACGCCGCGGGCTCGCTGACCTGGCAGCAGGAGACGGCCGACCGCTTCGACCTGACCGTTGCCGATGCCGGGCACTTCCTTCTCGACCATCCGCAGGTCATCGCGACGCTGACGGCGCGAATGACCGAGCTGCTTCGGCCGGGCCGTCGACCCGAGGCCGGTACCACCAGCGGTTGACCCGCCCGGACACCACCACCGCCAGTGCCGCGAGCGCTATCCCGGCCAGCAGGTCGACGGCGTAGTGCTTACGCAGGTACAGCGTGGACAGCAGCAGTCCCAGGCCGACCGGCAGATACCACCAGAACAACCGACGGGCGTCGCGCCACAGGTACACCATCAACACCACAGTCATTGCGGTGTGCAGGCTGGGAAAGAGGTCCCGCGCCGGGCCTTGGACCGCGGTGATGGCGTCCAGCGCGCCGCCGATCGACCCCTCCTGGCCAGGGAGCGGGTCGGCGTACGTGTCGGTCTGGTAGATGTGCGGACCGACCCCCGGCACCAGCACGTAGCCGGAGTAGCCGACGACCGCGGTGATGGATATCGCGAGTGCGAAGTCGTGATACTCCCTCACCCGGCCCCGCAGGTACGTGGTCAGGGCGTACGCCCCCTGGGACACGCCGTAGCTCAGGTAACAGATCACCATGAACAGCGTCAGTGCGGGTGAGCCGAGGGTGTCGTTGACCCAACGGCTGACGTCACCGCCGAAGACGGCCCGGTCGAACTCGATCAACGCCGGATCGACAAGCGGAAAGTCGAGCTGCGGGGTGATGGTGCGCAGGCTCGTGTAGATCACCACGCAGGCCAGGAACGGCACCCCCGTCCTGGCCGCCCCGCCGACGAGCCTGGCCAACCTCGCCGGGCCGCCCGACCGCGCCGGCCCGTCGAGCGCCGCCGACCCCAACGACTGTGTACGTCGGCGGCGCGACAGCGTGAACGCGGCCAGGAGCCCGGCGACCACCACGGCCAACGCGCCACCCAGCGCCCACGAGAACGCGCCGGTGGCCACGGCCAGCCCGGCGACGAGCGTGAGGGCCACCGCGAACAGGCACTCCTCCGGCCACAGCAACGGGTCGCGCCGGCCGTCGCCCCGGTCCCGCGCAACCGCCGCGAGCCGGGGCGTGCCGATCGTCATGCCGTCTCGTCCGAGGCGGTTTGGGACTGCCACAGCACCGGGCAGAACTGCGGATCGCTGTAGTCGGCCAGACCCGCCTCGTCACGGCGCACCAGGGAATCGTGGTTGTAGACGACGAGGTCACCGTCCGAGCGGTGGAATTGCCGGTACCGGTTGTCGCCGTCCTGCAGGTGCAACGAGATGGCGCGCCGGGGGCGCGGGCTGCGGTTGGCCCCACTGCCGTGGTACGTGCGGCAGTGGTGGAAGCTCATGTGCCCCTTGGGGATGTGCATGGGGATCTTGTTCACCTGCGCGCCGTTGAACTCCGCGTTGCGGACGAGCAGGTCCTCCAGCTCGGAACGATTCCGCTCGGCGAAGTGCCTCGTCGTCTTGTCGTCTCCGCCGATCTCCTTCCAGGCGTGGCTGCCGTCGACCATCGTGATGGTGCCCATCTCCTCGGTGCACTCGTGCATCGGGATGAAGGCGGTGAGCATCCGCTCGGAGGTGCAGGTCTGCCAGTAGTGGCGGTCGAAGTGCCAGGGCACGATGTTGCTCGGCTCGCCAGGGCTCGGCGGCTTGAGGATGAGCGTGCTCTGGAACACCCGGATCTCGGCCGCTTCCGCCAGCCGAGCCGCGACCGCGCCGATGATCGGCTTACGCAGGATCGCGGCGATCTCGTCGCTCTCGTAGTGCACGTAGTCGTTGTGCCGCTGCACGTCGCCGTGCTCCGGCTCCCAGTAGGCCAGCTTCGCCGGCCGGCTGGGCAGCCGCCGGGCGCGGTGACCCGCGTAGAACCGTTCGCTGGCCTCGACGAGCGTGTCGACCTCGTCGTCGGTGAGGAGCTTCTGGCTCAGGTACCAGCCCCGCTCCGCGTACGACCGCACGTCTTCGTCGGTGGGCAGCGCGGCCCGTTCCGCGTCGGTCAGCGTGAATTCCGTCGTTGTCATCGCGCTCCTCTCATCGTTGATCCGTTGTGGTGACCACCGGCGCCGCCTCCGCCTCCCGGGCCCGCGCAGTGGACGGCGGGCCGAACATCAGGCTGACGTTGTGTCCGCCGAACGCGAAGGAGTTGGACAGGGCCGCGCGGGGCCGAGCCGGGCGCGCGTGACCCCGCACGTGGTCGAGGTCGCAGGCCGGGTCCGGCTCGTCGAGGTTGTGGGTCGGCGGCAGCAGCCCGTAGGTCATCGTCAGGGCAGTGGCTGCCGCTTCCACGGCTCCGGCGCCACCCAGCAGGTGGCCGGTCACGCCCTTGGTGGAGCTGACTGCGGGGGCGTGCGTACCGAATGCGGTGTGGACGGCCCGGGTCTCGGCCACGTCGCCCCGCTTGGTGCTCGTGCCATGGGCGTTGATGTAACCGACGTCGGTAGCCTCGACGCCGGCGTCGGCGACCGCCCGACGCATGCTCTGCGCGGCGCCGGCGCCGTCCGCCCGCGGCGACGTGGGGTGGAAGGCGTCGGTGGTGGCTCCCCACCCGATGATGTCGGCATAGCCGGCCACCCCCCGCGCGTCCGCGTGTCCGGCGCGCTCGACGACCATGATCCCGGCACCCTCGCCGAGCACGAAGCCGTTGCGTCGTCGGTCGAACGGGCGGCTCGCCTGCGTCGGGTCGGACCAGCCGGTGGCCAGCGCCCGGGCATTGGCGAAACCGGCGGTGCCGGTCGGCCCGAGTGGTGACTCGGCACCGCCGCACACGACCACGTCCGCGTCGCCGGCCCGGATGAGCCGCAGCGCCTCCGCCACCGCGTGGGCGCCGGCCGCGCAGGCGGTGGCGATGCAGGAGCTGTAGCCCTGAATGCCGTACCTGATGGCGATACGGGCGGCCGCCATGTTGGGGAGGAAGCCTGGGTAGAGGTACGCGCTCACTGCGGTACGGCCGCGCTCCTCCCGGGCCTTGGCCTGCGCCTCATAGGTGGTGAGGCCGCCCGCTCCGCTGGAGACGACAACGGCGATCCGCAGCGGGTCGACATCGCGGCCGACCTCCAGCGCGGCGTCCCGCATCGCGTCGTCGGCGGCGGCCAACGCCATGATCAGGAATCGGTCGGCGCCCAGCACCTCGTTGCGCGGCAGCACGGTGGTGGGGTCGATGTCCGGGGCGATCCCGACCGCCTCCGTGGCACCGGCCGCGCCGTGCCCGTCGGGTGGGCGCACCAGCCCGGAGCGTCCGGTGCAGATCGCCCCGAAGAAGTCCGCCACGCCCCGACCGACGGGTGTCACCAGCCCGATGCCGGTGATGGTGGCCGAGACTCTGGTCGATCCGGTCATGTCAACCGCCCTGTCCGCCGCCGGTCGGCGGCCTGGTCGTCTGGTTGTCCGGCCTCAGCAGCACGGCGGTAGCGCCGGAGGGCTTGGCCGGGTCGGCGCCGTGCTCGACGATGATCACCAGCGCCTCGGCCGCGTCTCCATCGGCGAACAGGCCCTCGGCCACCGCCCGGCCCTCGCCGTGTGGATCGCCGGCCGGGCTGAGGCACACGACCGGTCCGGTCAACGCCCATTCGGTGGCGACGTGGCCGAGGATCGAGTTCGGCACGGATTGGAAGAAGTACATCGGCGACACCCGGCGGCCACCGTCCACCTCCGCGACGACCGCCGCCGCCGTCGCCTGGTCGGCGTACGCGCTGACCAGCACGACAGCGGTCTGCCCGGTGGGCCCGACTCCGGTGCGCCGGTGCAGGCAGCGACCGGCGACGGCCGCGACGAGCGGGGCGAACGGCGAGGCGACAAAGCCGCGGATCGGCGGCGGTGGGCCAGCGTCGCCGGGCTCGGGCCACGCCGCGCGGGCCAGCTCGTGAAGCGCACCGCGGTCGGTGTCGAGGCCGGTCACACCGCCCCCAGCACCAGCGCGGTGTTCGCACCGCCGAAGGCGAGGTTGCAGCTCAGGGCGTACCGGCCCACCATCGGGCTGGGCTCGCGGACCACCTGTACCGGGCATTGCGGATCCGCCGCCCGGAAACCGGCGTTGACCGGCAACTGTCCCGCGTCGAGGGCCAGTGCGGTGACCGCGAACTCCAGCAGACCGGACGCCTCCAGGGCGTGCCCGTGAACGGACTTGGTCGAGCTCACCGCGACCGACCCCGCCACGGCACCGAGGCCGGTGCGCAGCGCGCTGCTCTCGGCGGCATCGGCGCGCATCGTGCCGGTGCCGTTGGCGTTGACGTAGGCCAGCTCCGCCGGCGTCACCCCGGCCCGGGCCAGGCCGGCCCGGATGGCCGACGCCAACCCTGCGCCGCCCGGGTCGGGCTGGCAGACGTGGTACGCGTCGCCAGCCCGGGCCCAGCCGGCCAGCCGGGACCGCACCCGATCGCCCCGACCCCGGGTGCCGGCCGCCGACTCCAGCACCACGGCGACGATCCCGTCGCCCAGCAGCATCCCCCGCCGGTCCTTACTGAACGGCCGCACTGCGCCGTCGTCGGCCAGCGCCCGGCCAGCGTCGAACAGGGCCTGGTGGTCGGCGTCGACGAGGAAGCCCCCGGCGACCACGGCGCGTTCGCAGCGGCCCCGGGCAATCATCGAGGCGGCCTCGGCCAGCGCCGTGCTGCCCGCCACGCATGCCGACGTGTAGACCCGCGCGACGCCGGAAAGCCCCGACCGCCGAGCCACGGCGGCCGCCAGCTCGGCCGGCCCGTTGCCCTGCCCGCCGGAACGGACCACTGTGGTGCCCGTGCCGGTGGCGAAGAACAACTGGCACTCCGCTCGACGGTGCGCCAACCCGGCGTCGTCGCAGGCATCCGCCACCACGGCGACCAATTCGGCGGTCAGGTCGCCCGCGTCGGCCAGCGTCGCCGCCGCCCGCACCCGGCTGCGACCGGGGTCGAAGCGGCGAACCTCGCTGAACGCGGGCTCCCCGGCCAACACCGCCGCCAGCAGCCGCGCGGGGCCACGGCCATGGGCCGTCAGCAGGCCCAGCCCGGTGACCAGAACAGGTGAGCAGGTCACTCGGGCTCCGCCGCCGTCAGGGTAAGGCGGCCGAGGAGCTCCGCCGCACCGGACACCGTGGACATGGCCGCCAACTCGTCGTCGTCCAGGTCCAGGTCGATGCCGTAGCGCCGCTCAAGCTCGTGGACCAGCCGGGCGAGCTCCAGCGAGTCGATGCGCTCGCGCGAGGCGTCGACTGTCCGGTAACCCACGGCGGCGAGGATCGACAGGATCTCGTCGCGGCGATCGCTGCCGCCCACCGTCACTCCGCCGTAGCAGCCGGCGCGGCAGGTGCGCTCAACGCCGGCTCCGCACGCCCGGCCACCTCGGCGGCGAACCGATCGAGCGTCAGGTCGGCCAGCTTCTCCAACTCCTCATCAGTGAACTTGACTCCGAAGGTGTCCTCCACCCGGACGGCGAGTTCGGCGACGGCCAGCGACTCCAGGTCGAGCCCGGCGGGGCCGAGCACCGTGGTCCCGTTGACGTCGTCGACGTCGTAGTTCATCTGGGCCAGCGCATCAATGATGGACTGGCGAACCTCATCTGACATTGCTTGACTCCTCCCATGGAATGGGTCGTGGTGCGGATTGCGAGGGTCACCGGCGACCCCAGGGATCGGGCGTCGGGATATCTGGTCGACACCGCCGCCGACGTGCTCGGCGTGCCGGCAGGCGAGGTCGCCGTGGCACGGGACCAGACCGGCCGGCCGAGGCTCACCGGCGCGGCGCGAGAGTTGCACGCGAGCATCAGCCACGGACGTGGCGTGGTCGCGGTGGCCGTGTCTGCGGTCACGGAGGTCGGTGTGGACATCGAGCGCGAACGCGCCCTGCCGGGTGAGGCGTTGGCCCGGCGCTGGATGACGGCGGCCGACGCCGACTGGCTGACCGACCGGCCGGCGGCGCTGCACACCAGCGCGTTCCTGTGGCTGTGGACGCAGAAGGAGGCCATCGGCAAGGCACGCGGCACCGGCCTGCGCGGCGGCGGTCTACGGCAGCCGCTGGTGCTGCCGCCCGTCTGGCCGGACCCGCTGGGCTCACTGCCGTTACGCCCCGTGCCCGGCAGCACGGCCGGTGTGGCCTGCGGTGTGCTCTCCGGCGGCCTGGTGCTGGCGGTGGCCGGGCAGGACAGGCTGCTCCACGACGGCGCTGCCGACGGCATCCGGCTGATCACCGACCCCCGGGAGGCGACCGCGCCATGACGGCCGGGGCCGGTCGGCAGCCGCGCCGCACGCGTCAGGCGCAGGGGCATCATGACGGCGTCGGCCCGGCCGACGCACGGCGCAGCACCGCCACGTCACGCACCACCTTGCCGCTGGACGTACGCGGCAGACGCTCCAGGAGTTGCCACCGCAGCGGTCGCTTGTACGGGGCCAGCACGTCCTCCAGCGCGGCGTCGAGCTCCGGCCCGGTCCACGGCTTCTCCACCGCCGTGTAGGCCTCGATGGCACCGCCGTCGAACGTCACCACCACCTCGGTGACGCCGGGCAGGTCGAGGATGGCTTGTTCGACCTCGGTCAGGTCGACCTTGAGGCCCCCGATGGAGACCTGCGAGTCGAGGCGACCGCGGATCGTGACCAGGCCCGTCACGGGGTCGAGCGAGGCAGCGTCACGCGTGCGCAGCCAGCCGTCGGACCAGCGGCTCTCGTCGACGAGCCCCACGTACGGTGTGACGGGCCGGCGCACCTGAAGCTCACCGTCGACGACCCGTACGTCGATCCCGGGCGCCGGGCGGACCCCGGGCCGGTGTGCGCCGAACAGGTCGGTGGCGATGACGCCGACCTCGGTCATCCCGTACATGTTGGCCAGCACGGTGTCGTAGCAGGTCGCGAAACGCTCCCGGACCCCGGGCCGGACCAGCTCGCCCGCCGTGGTCATCCGCACGAACTGCGACAGCGGCCCGTCGGGGCGGCCGGCCATCAGCATCTCGAGGTGGACCGGAACACCGATCACGGTGGTCGGCGTCGATTCCGCAGTGATGGCGCCCAGCACCCCGCCCACGGTCATCCGCTCGGGCAGCGTGAGCCTGACATGGGCGTGCAGCGCGTAGAGCAGGCCGCCGACCAGGCCGAGCACGTGCGCCATCGACGCGAGCAGCACGAGCCGCTCGCCGGGCCGGGGCACCCCGTCGATGCGTGTGTAGCGCTCGATCTCGGCGACGAGGTCGTCGACGGTGCGGCCGATGACCTTCGACGGGCCGGTGGACCCGGAACTCAGCTGGATGAGCGCGTGCGATGTCGGCGCCGGCCGCCCGGCCGGGAGTGCGACGACAGTCTCGTCGACTGTGACGAAGCCGCGCAGCGGAGCGACCACCGCCGCGGCGGGTTGCACGAGGAACTGCGCGCCGACGCGCTCGAGCGCCCGCTCCACCTCGCCGCGTGACAGTCTGTGGTCCAGCAGCGTCACCTGGGCGCCGATCCGCCAGGCGGCGAGAAGGTTGGCCACGTATGCCAGCGAGGAGGGCAGTCGCAGCGCAATCGCGCCGCCCGGGCGCAGGCCGGCGTCGGTGAGCCGGGCCTGCCGGGAGGTCACCTCGGCGCGCAGCTGCGCCCTGGTGATCGGTGCGCCGAGGACGAGGCAGGTTTCGCTGCCCGGCCCGGCCAGCAGGACGTCGTCGACCCAACCGGTGCCGTGCGCGGGCAAATCATGCCTCCCGGCCGCCAGCGGCGAATCTATAGTGGACACGTAGCCTCCACGCTGCTCGAACGGCGGGCCGGCTCGACGGGTGTGCTCGTGCCGAACGAAGGGCTTTCCTCATCTGGTGACATCCCGGTTTGATGAATTATATCGGCGCGGTCCCTACCGTCAAGCGCCCAGCAGGCATCGCGCGGAGACGGTGGGTGCGCAGGGCTACTGCCGCGTCGAGAACGTTGCCCTCGCCGAGCCGGCAGACACGCAGAGGACAAAGCAGCGCAAGAACGAGGTACCCCTCGAAACCAACAACCTCGCCTCGGTCACCGAAGGCAAGCGCTCAATGCCGGCCGCCCCCGGGGCAACACCCGGTACGGTCGGCCGCTACGCGATCCGTCTCGCCCGGCCAACCGGCAGGCCGGTTAACCGGGCGATCTTCTTCACTGAAGCAAACCCGCACTCTGCGCCCTACCCGGCGTCGGCGGCGAGGTCCCACCCGCTCAACGACACCATGAACGCGAACACCTGGATCGGCGCCGGCAGCCCCGGCAGGTCGGCATGGGAGACATCGCTGTGCAGGTATTTGCGGCGGATGGAACCGGCCGCTCTGCCGTCGACGATGAGCCGTTCCTCCAGCCGGAAGATCGAGGCGCGCTCGAAGGCGTACGTTCGTCCACCCGAGGTGATCGTCCAGTTCTTACGCCCTACGCGTTCCGTAACCGCGACCGGCATCCCGGTCTCGTCGGTCAGCTCCCACTGGGTGGCCAGCATGTTGGCCTTCACCTCGTAGGTCCGGCCGTCGAGCGAGAACGATCCGCCGCTGCGCAGGCTGTTCGCGTCCCAGGAGGTCAGCGGCTTCCCGTCGGCGCTCAACTCGTAGTCGTTCTTGAACAATCCCCGGCCCTTCGCAGTCAGCTTCACAGCCACACCACGATGATCAGTTGGCCGATCAGGTTGTTGACCAGGTGGACGACAAAGCCGGGCCACACCGAACCGCTGCGCCGACGCAGCTCGGCGGCGATCAGGCCGACGACAAGCGCGATGATGGAGATCGCGAGGTTCCAGTGGGCCAAGGCGAAGATCAACGTGCTGCCGATGACGCCGATCAGTGCGCCGTAACGCAGCAACGCTGTGGTGATGACACCGCGGAACAGGAACTCCTCGCCGAGCGGGGTGAGCACGGCCAGGAACAGAATGGACAGCACGATGAGGAACACGCTGCCCTGGGCCGCGTCGCGATACGGCTCCTGAATGTTCTCAGTCGGTCCGACCAGGACGAGGACGATTCCGGCCACCAGCCGCCACACGATCGCCGCGACGATTCCGCCGGCGACGCCGATCAGCAGCCACCGTACGGAGGTACGGCGTACGCCGAAAGCGGACCAGTCATGGATGCGCACCTGGTTGGCGGCGAAGAAGGCGATGAGTCCGGCCACACCGGACAGCGCGGCGAGGATCAGACCGGAAGCCAGCGATGAGAGGTGCTCGGCGACCCCGGTGGCCTTGAGCAGCGCCGGAAAGCCGAACGCGACGGCCACCAGCACGACCAGGCCGACCACGATCTCCGGCCAGCCCGGTGTGATCGAGCGGCGCGTCTCGCTTCTCTCCAGGACGTCGGTAGTCGACATGAGCGGCTCCTTCAAGAGTGCATCTTGGCCTATGCCAAACACCCCTTGACCGTTCTCGTCCTAGGTCAAACCCACCGCCTGAACCGAATCTCATCGACAACCGTCGCGACCATGCGGATCGACCCCTCGTCGAGGACGTTGCCGAACTCGACCACCTCGGTGCCCGGACCCGCGCCCTCGCCGAGCCGCGGATCCTCACTCGGCACGACCAGCACCGCCAGGTCCGCGGGGACCGGCGCGGCGGACGCGATGAGCACGACTTCCGCGCTTCCGGCGGTGGCCAGCCAGTCGCGGACCTGCGCGCTCTGGTGCTCGGTGGAGTAGCGGACGCCGACCCGGGCGCCGGCGGGCAACTCGGCGACCTTCATCAGCGTGCGGATGTGCGGGGCCACCACGATGGCGGCCGTCTCGATGTCGCGTTGCCTGGTCCGCGCCCACCGACGGACCTCCGCCAGGTGGAAGAACGTGGTGATGACCAGGCCCACGTCGTTCGTGCTGGTGTCCAGTTCGGTGAGCAGCCCCGGCCGCACGTCGATGCGCAGCCGGACGGACAGCTCCTTCGAGAACGCCTGCGCGCGTTCCTCGTTGCACTCCACGAACACCGCCCGCACCCCGCTCGCGCCCTGGCGGGCGATCGCGTACGCAGCGTCGCGCACCTGCTCCGGGGACATCCCGCCGCGCACCGCCGCCAGCACGGCGTCCCGCAACGCCGGCGCCTGCTGCACGGCGACCGGCGGCGTGGCGATCACCGTCCCGGACGCGCCGCGGGTTTCGATCATCCCCATCTCGCGCAACGTGGCGTACGCCTTCACCACGGTGTTCCGGTTGACGCCGAGGTTTTCTGCCAGCTGCCGGACCGGTGGTAGGCGCTCGCCCGGCCGCAGCCCGCCGCTCTCGACCAGGAACCGGATCTGCTCGACGATCTGGCGATAGACCGGGACGGCCGACGCCGACTCGACGGACAGCTTGCTCATCGCCCGAGCGTACGTCGCCCGATTGCCCAGGTCAGTCGACGCCATCCGGCGCGACGATCTCACCCTCCTCGTTCCAGCGCCGGAGCACGCGCGCAGATTAGGAACGATTGTTCTTGACTGGTCGTTCCCAAATAATTTAGGGTTCTCGACATGGGACGCCCGAGGGGTTTCGACGAACAGGCTGTGACGGCCGCGGCAGCGGAGCTGTTCGCCGGCCGGGCCTACGACGGGGTGTCCGTCGACGACCTCGTCCAGCAGCTGGGCGTGCACCGCAACAGTCTGTACAAGACCTTCGGCAGCAAGCGAGGTCTGTATCTCGCCGCCCTGCGGTGGCACCTCGAGCACCGGCTACCGTCGCTGACCGAGCAGCTCGCCGCCGGCGCGGCAGTCGCCGACGGCTCCGCGCTCGATCTGCTGTTGCTGGCCGCTGTCGAGCGCGCCCCCAACGACGTCGAGGTAGCCACCCTCGTGGCCAAGGCGTGGCAGGCGCTTGATCAGGCCCTGCAGCGGGCGTCGGCGACCCCCGCCGACGACCCTCGCTCGACTGCGTTGGACGCGTTGCTGGGCGAGCGGCTGCGGATCCGTGCCGCTCCGGCATCGGCCGACCCTTGGTAGCCCCCCGCTCACCGACCAGCCCGCCCGGCGCTGCTCGCGCCGGTGCCCCACCATGCCCCGCAGCCGGTGCCGCCGGGCTGACGAAAGGACCGTGTTCATGGCCAATGTCCTCATCGATGGCGACGACCTCGTCGTGCAGATCGAAGGTATGGACAGGTTGTGGTCGCTCAAGAGCCGCATGGTGATCCCGTTGGCCAACGTCCGCGGCGCCACCGCCGACCCGGGCATCGCCGCCGAACCCAAGGGCCTGCGCGCACCGGGAACGAGCCTGCCCGGTGTGATCACGGCCGGCACCTTCCACCAGGACGGTGAACGCATCTTCTGGAACATTCGTGACGGTGCCCGCGCCGTCGTCATCGAACTCGCGGACGAGCACTACGCCCGCCTGGTCGTGGAGGTCGCCGACCCGGCCGCCACGGTCGCCCTGATCGAGCAGGCGGTCCCTCGATGATCTCGATCGGCGGGATGCCGCGGACCGCCCGCCGGATCGCACGCAGAGTCGCGGTCGGTACCGTCATGGTCGGCAGCATCGCCGCAGGGTCCCTTCCCGCCACCGCCGCGCAGGCCAGGCCAGCCACGCCGGCCGCGGACCGTGAGATCACCTTCACCGTGGACGGGACCATCACGTACGGCACCCTGCACATCCCCGCCCACCGCCCGGGGCAGAAGATGCCCGCCGTGTTGTTGCTGCCCGGCAGCGGCCCCACCGACCGCAACGGCGACCAGCCGCCCGCGCTCACCCCGCACACCCTGGCCAAACTCGCCGGGGCGCTGGCGGGTGACGGAGTCGTCAGCCTGCGCTTCGACAAGTACGGCACGGGCCGGACCGGGCTGGGCGCCTACGCCGGACGGCCCGAGACGCTCGACTACCCCGCCTTCGTCCGCCAAGCCGATGCCGCGTACCGGCTACTCGCCGGCCAGCCCGAGGTCAACCGGCGAGCGGTACGCCTGATCGGTCACAGCGAAGGCGCACTGACGGCACTGCGGGTCGCCGTCACCGCCGCACCCCGCGCGGCCGGAGTCGGATTGTTGCAACCCCTGGCGAGACGGTTCCTCGACGTGCTCGCCCAGCAACTGCACGACCAGCTCGCCGCCGCCGTCGCCGCAGGCCAGCTGAGCCGGCAGGAGCAACTCACCATCGGCCGCGCCGTCGACCAGGCCGTTGCCGATCTCCGGGCGCACCGCCCGCCCGACACCAGCGCCATGCCGCCCGCGCTCGCCGAACTCTTCCGGGCCCTTGCCGGTCCCAGTCGGCGGTACGTGGAAACCATCGACGCCATCAACCCCGCCTCGGTCGCACACCAGCTACCGCCTCGGATCCCTGCCCTGCTCACCTGCGGAACCATCGACCAGCAGGTCCCGTGCCACACGACCACGGAGCTGGCGGCAGCGCTGGAGCGGGCGCACACCAGCGGGCCCGGCCGAATCGTGCTACCGGACGTGGCTCACGATCTGACCGACCCCGCGAACCCCGACGTGCTCGCCTCGGCGACACTCGATGCACTGCGTCGGTTCATGAGGTGCGGCACCAGATAGACGAGGCCCACGCTCCAGTTCGGAAGACCCAGGGAGGCGCCCCGGCCTCGGCACCCCCAACTTCCCGGGATCTGTAAACAACCCTTGATATTAGACTTCACGAACGTCAATATGTGGAGGTCGCGGGTCGCCGAAGCCTGGGGAGTGAGCAATGAGAAGCCGTCGGATTTTCGCAGTGGTAGCCGGGGCGGCGATGACCGTCGCGGCCGCCGTCGCCTTCGTCCCCAGCAGCATGGCGGCCGTGTCCTCGGCCAATGCCGCCCCGATGGTCGCCTGCACCGCCCCGGGCTGGTCCGAGGGCCCCACCTACCAGGCGGGCGCCCAGGTCACCTACAGCGGCAGGCAGTACCAGGCACTGGTCACCCACACCGCGCACCCCGGCGCCGGCTGGAACCCCGCCGCGACCCCGTCGCTGTGGCGTGACCTGGGCGCGTGCTCGGGAAGCACTCCGCCGCCCACCACCCCACCACCGACGACCCCGCCGCCCACCACGCCGCCACCGACCACACCTCCCCCCACCACGCCACCGCCGACGGGTGGGGCCTGCGCGGTGAAGTCGCGGCCCACCGGCAAGGTGTTGCAGGGCTACTGGGAGAACTGGGACGGCGCCTCCAACGGCGTGCACCCCGGCCTCGGCTGGATCCCGATCACCGACAGCCGGCTCACCCAGCACGGCTACAACGTGATCAACGCGGCGTTCCCGGTGATCCGCTCGGACGGCACCGTCCTCTGGGAGAACGGCATGGACGCTGGCGTGAAGGTGGCGACCCCGGCCGAGATGTGCCAGGCCAAAGCGGCCGGCGCCACCATCCTGATGTCGATCGGCGGGGCCGCCGCGGGCATCGACCTGAGTTCCGCCGCGGTCGCCGACCGGTTCATCGCGACGATCGTGCCGATCCTGACGGCCTACCACTTCGACGGCATCGACATCGACATCGAGACCGGCCTGACCGGCAGCGGCAACATCAACACCCTGTCCACGTCGCAGGCCAACCTGATCCGGATCATCGACGGTGTATTGGCCCGGATGCCGTCGAACTTCGGCCTGACCATGGCCCCGGAGACGGCCTACGTCACCGGCGGCAGCGTGGTCTACGGCTCGATCTGGGGCTCGTACCTGCCGATCATCAAGAAGTACGTGGACAACGGCCGGCTCTGGTGGCTGAACATGCAGTACTACAACGGCAGCATGTACGGCTGCGCCGGCGACTCGTACCCGGCGGGCACCGTGCAGGGCTTCACGGTGCAGACGCAGTGCCTGAACAACGGCCTCACCATCCAGGGCACCACCATCCGCGTGCCGTACGACAGGCAGGTCCCGGGCCTGCCGGCGCAGATCGGGGCGGGCGGCGGCTACCTGTCGACGTCGTTGGTCACGCAGGCCTGGAACTCTGTGCCCGGCCTCAAGGGCCTGATGACCTGGTCGGCGAACTGGGACGGGTCGAAGGGATGGACCTTCGGCGACAACGTGAAGCGCCTGCAGGGCCGCTGACGTACGACGGCGCCCGGCCTTCAACGGCGTCGAGGTCTCGTACCCGAGCCTCAGGACGATGGTGAAGGCCGGGCCCGGCGCGTCTCCGCGCGGCCGCGCGCGCCGGCTGGCTCAGGGTTCCGCAGGTTCTCGGCCGTGCACAATTCGGGTGTCGACGTGGTCGACGGTGGCTAGCGTACGCAGATGAGCATTGTCCCGATGGCCGGACTGCGGCTGCGGTTCTACACCGATCCGGAAGAGTTCCTGGCCGCTGCGGGTGACTACCTGGGCGCCGATCCGGTCGTCAGCACTGTGGTGACCACCATCGCGCACCGGGTGTTGTCGCAGCGGTCCGAGGGAATCTCGCAGCCCGACCGCAACTGGTGGCTGGTGGTCAGCGACGACTCGGGCGCCGTGGTCGGCGCGGGGATGCGCTCGGCGCCGTATGCCCCCTACCCGCCCTTCCTGCTGCCCATGCCCGACGAGGCGGCCGTTGCGCTGGCCCACGCGTTGCATGAGCGCGGGGAGGAGGTCCTCGCGGTCAACGGGGCCCTGCCCGCCGTTGAGCTGTGCGCCGCCGAGCTGACCCGGCTCGGCGGGGGTCGAGTCCAGGTCACCCAGCACACACGACTGCACGAGCTCGGCGAGCTGGCCTGGCCGCCACCTGTCCCTGGCGGCCTGGTGGCCGCGAGCGAGGACGACGTGGGACTGGTCACGGAGTGGTTCGCCGCGTTCATGGGCGACGCCGACGAACAGGCGGGCCGCCCGCGCGGTGCCAGCGCGCACGAAGTGCCCGACCACGCGGAGATGCTGCGCCGACTCCACACCGGACGGCTGTGGTTCTGGGTCGACGAGACCGGCGAGCCGGTGCACCTCACCGGCGCCAACCCACCGGCGTTCGGGGTGGCCCGCGTGGGCCCGGTGTACACGCCGCCGGCCCAGCGCGGGCGTGGTTGGGCGAGCAACGCGGTCGCCGAGGTTTCCCGGCGAATCCAGGCCGAGGCTGCGCGGGTCTGCCTGTTCACCGACCAGGCCAACCCGACCTCGAACAAGATCTACGCCGCCCTCGGCTACCGGCCGGTCGTCGACATGGCCAACGTCGTCATCGTCACTGACGCCGAATAGCAGCGACGCCACGTCGGCCGGCGCAGTTGCCGGGCGATCGACGGGGACTGGGCCGTCAGTCCGGAACGCCCGCGCTCACCGCGACGCGGTTGGCCATCGGGCGCGCGTCGCCGAGGTGGCCGACGATGGAGCCGAGAATCTCGCCGGCGCGTACGGCAGCGTTGGACAGCAGGGAGGCAGTGATGCCGTGGGAGTGTTCGGTGCCTCCCTGCAGGTAGACGTTGGCCAACACGGACGCGTCCGCGCGGATGCGGTAGTCGCGTTGCACCACGGCCCGGCCGAATTCGTCCCGGTGGTAGTACCGGGCGGCGTCGTCGAGCAGCGGGAACGGATCGACCGGCTGGTAGCCGGTGGCGCAGATCAGCACGTCGGCGTCGAGGACCGACACCTCGCCGGTGGTCAACGTCTCGACGCTCACCGCCACCCTGCCGTCGTGTTGCCGGGCTCCGGTCAGGCGGGACATGTTGAGCAGGCGCAGCCGCTGGACGCCGTTTACCTTCTCCTGGTAGGAGCGTCGATAGAGGTCCTCGATGAGGTCGGCGTCGACGACCGCGTAGTTCGTGTTGCGGTGGTAGTTCATCAGCATCGTCTTGACCTCGGACGGCGCGGTGAAGTAATCGTCCACGGCGGCCGGGTCGAAGATGCGGTTGGCGAACGAGCTGTCGTCGGCCGGGCTGTAGCCGTAGCGGGAGAACACGCCGCAGACCTCGGTGTTGGGGAACCGCTCGTGCAGGAACGCGGTGACCTCGGCGGCACTCTGGCCGGCGCCCACCACGACGACCCGGGACGGGTCGGTGCCGTCGAGCCGGTCGATGTTGGTCAGGAGGTCGCGGCTGTGCCAGATCTGGTCGGAGATCTCCACGCCGGCCGGGGTCTGCGGTTGCAGCCCGGTCGCGATGACGAGATTGCGGGCGCGGTACGAGGTGGCGCCGCCGCTGTGGCAGACCAGCACGTCGAACGCCTCGACGACGCCGTCGCGGAGCACCGGGACGACCTTTGTGACTTCCTGGCCGTAGTGCACCATGTCGCCGACCTTGGCCGCGGCCCACTCGAGGTAGTCGTGGAACTCGACGCGCAGCGGGAAGAAGCTCTTGTGGTTGACGAAGTCGATGAGTCGTCCCTGGTCCTGCAGGTAGCACAGGAAGCTGAACTCACTGGTGGGGTTACGCAGCGTGACCAGGTCCTTGAGGAAGGACACCTGCATTGTCGCGTCCGACAGAAGCATGCCGCGGTGCCAGCCGAAACGGGCTTGGCGCTCCAGGAACACGGCGGTCACCGGGTCCGTCGCGCCGCCGCGGTTGTGCTCGTGAACAGCGACCGCCAAGG
Source organism: Micromonospora ureilytica (assembly GCF_015751765.1). Lineage (NCBI taxonomy): Bacteria > Bacillati > Actinomycetota > Actinomycetes > Micromonosporales > Micromonosporaceae > Micromonospora > Micromonospora ureilytica. The sequence goes on along the minus strand of NZ_JADOTX010000001.1, from coordinate 1,079,247 downwards.
CCAGATTGGACGGACCGAAGCCGATTCCCAGCAGGTCGATGACCGGAATTGCGCCGTACGGAGCGGCCTGTGACATCGGCAGTCCTCATCGTCAGGTCGAGCGGGTCGACACCCTGCACGTGAACGAGCCGCCCCCAGGGACGGCGCGAAGCTAGGTTAGACTAACCTAACTTTTGCTGAGTTGGATGGGCCAGGAGGAACCGTGCGGGTAGTCATGTTCGGGTACCAGACGTGGGGGCATCGCACCCTGCAAGCGCTGCTGGACTCGGAGCACGAGGTCGCTCTCGTGGTCACGCATCCGCCGAGTGACCACGCGTACGAGCGGATCTGGAGCGACTCGGTCGCCGACCTCGCGGCGGCCCACGGCGTTCCGGTCGAGGTCCGTGACCGACCCGACGACGACCTGCTGGTCCCGCTGGAGAAGGCCGATCCGGACGTCATCGTGGCGACCAACTGGCGTACCTGGATCCCACCGCAGATCTTCGAGTTGCCCCGCCGGGGCACGCTCAACGTGCACGACTCGTTACTTCCCGCGTACGCGGGCTTCTCGCCGTTGATCTGGGCTCTGATCAACGGCGAGAAGGAGGTCGGGGTGACCGCGCACATGATGGATGCCGAGCTGGATGCCGGAAACGTCGTGTTGCAGCGGTCGGTCCCGGTCGGCCCACGCGACACCACTACCGACCTCTTCCACAAGACGCTGGAGCTGTTCGGGCCGATCACCGTCGACGGTCTCGCGCTGATCGCCTCCGGCAAGACCGATTGGACGCCGCAGGACCGTTCGAAGGCCAGCTTCTTCCACAAGCGGTCCGACGAGGACAACCGCATCGACTGGACCTGGTCGGCGGAGGAGCTGGACCGGCTGGTCCGGGCGCAGTCCGACCCGTACCCGAACGCGTACGCGTTCCACAAGGGACAGCGACTGCGCATCACCGCCGCGTCCGTCTCGCAGGGCAACTACGGCGGTACGCCTGGTCGCATCTTCATCCGCGAGGGTGACGCCGTCGTCATCGTGGCTGGCGCCGAGGCCCGCCGCGGCAAGAGCCGCGGTCTCGCGATCGAGCGGGTCCGCTTGGACGACGGCACGGAGCTGACCGCGGCGGAGTACTTCCGCACCATGGGCGGCTATCTCACCAGCCACCCGTGACGCGCGGGCGCTGATTCGTTCGGGCCTCCGGGGTTCGCGCCGATGGGCCGGGCCCCGGATCCGTCGCGCCCCGGATCCACACATTTAGGGCAGGCTTGCCTTACTGACTTCAACCGCCCCGGCCCTCAGGAGCGACTGTATGCAGATCATCGGTGGCAGCACCGGCGGCACCGTGGCGGACCGGGAGTCACACTCCACTGGCGGCCCGCTGACCGTCGCGCCGACCACACTCCCGGACGCCTTCGCGACGATGGCTCGACGCAACCCCGACGCGGTAGCTGTCGTTTTCGAGGACATCGAGGTCAGTTACGCCGAGCTGGACGCCAGGGCCAACCGGCTGGCGCACCTGCTCGTCGCCCGAGGGCTGGGCCCGGATCGGGTGGCCGGGCTCGCCGTGCCGCGCTCGGTCGACATGATCGTGGCGGAGCTGGCCGTGCTGAAGGCCGGCGGCGCCTACCTTCCGCTGGACCCGGCCGACCCGGCCGAGCGGCTCGCCTACCTGGTCGGCGACGCGCGGCCGGTCTGCCTGGTCACCACCTCCGAGGTGGCCGACCGGCTCCCCCGGGTCGATGGTGTGCCCCGGCTGCTGCTCGATACCCCAGAAGTGGCGGCTGAACTGGCGAACGCGTCGACCGACGACCCCGAACGCCCCGGCCTGCGGGTCGACCACGCCGCCTACGTCATCTACACCTCGGGCTCGACCGGCCGGCCCAAGGGGGTGCTGCTCACCCACACCGGCGTGGCCAAGCTGCTCTCCACCCAGTTCGAGCGGTTCGGGCTCACCCCCGACGTCCGGGTCCTGCACTTCGCCTCGCCGAGCTTCGACGTGGCGTTCTGGGATCTCTGCCTGGCCCTGCTCTCCGGTGGGCGGCTGGTCATCGTCCCCGCCGACCGCCGCGTCGCCGGACCGGCGCTCACCGAGTACGCGATCCGGCACCGGGTCAACTTCATGATCCTGCCACCGGCGCTGCTGGCCGCGCTGCCCCCGGAGTGTGAACTGCCACCGGGCATCCTGTTGGCCGGCACCGAACGGGTGTCGCCGGAACTGGTCGCCCGCTGGGCGCGAGGCCGCCGCATGTTCAACGCGTACGGCCCGACGGAGGCCACCGTCAACTCCACGCTTGGCGAGTGTGACCCGGAGCGGATCGACGGCTCCTCCGTCCCGATCGGACGTCCCGACCCGGGCACCGACGCCTACGTGCTCGACGACGCGCTGCGGCCGGTCGAGCCCGGTGTGCCCGGCGAGCTCTACCTCGCCGGTCCGGGCCTGGCCCGCTGCTACGTCAACCGGCCGGACCTGACCGCCGAGCGGTTCCTCGCCGACCCGTACGGGCCACCCGGCCGACGGATGTACCGCACCGGCGACGTGGCGACCTGGCGTGCCGACGGACGGCTGGACTTCCTCGGGCGGGTCGACGACCAGGTGAAGGTGCGTGGATACCGCATCGAGCTGGGCGAGATCGAGTCGGTGCTGGCCCGCCACCCGAACGTCGGCCAGGTCACCGTGCTGGCCCGCGAGGACCGCCCGGGTGACGTGCGGCTGGCCGCCTACGTCGTACCGAGCGAGGACGACGCACCGGAGGACCGGGCCGACAGTCAGGTCGCCGAGTGGAAGGAGTTGCACGAACTGCTCTACCAGGCCGGCCGGGTCGAGCGCTTCGACGAGAACTTCACCGGATGGAACAGCAGCTTCGACGGCTCGCCCATTGGGTTGGAGCAGATGCGCGAGTGGCGGGACACCACAGTCGACCGGATCCGGTCGCTGCGGCCCCGACGCGTCCTGGAGATCGGCGTCGGCAGCGGGTTGCTGCTGTCGCGACTGGCCCCGGAGTGTGAGAGCTACTGGGGGCTGGACCTCTCCGAGCAGGCCATCGACACGTTGCGTGCCGCAGTGACGACGATCCCGGGGCTCGACGAACGGGTCACGCTTCGCGCCCAACCGGCCCACGACCTGACCGGGGTGCCGACCGGCTGGTTCGACACTGTCGTCATCAACTCGGTGGTGCAGTACTTCCCGAGCGCCGACTACCTGACCGGCGTGCTGCGTGCCGCAGCCGAGCGACTCGCCCCCGGCGGTGTGATCTTCGTCGGGGACGTCCGTAACCTGCGCCTGCACCGGATGCTGCACGAGGCGATCCAGGCCAGCCGTGGCGTCGCCCCCGCCGAGTTGGACGCCGCGGTCGAGGCGGCGGTCCGAGCCGAACGCGAGCTACTGCTCGACCCGGACTACTTCGCCGCGCTGCCGAGCGGATCGATCCGGGGCGCCGAGGTGTGGGTCAAGCGGGGCGGCTACGACAACGAGCTGAGCCGCTACCGCTACGACGTCGTGCTGACCACCGCGCCCACGCCCGCGCCCACAGCCGAGGCGACGTACGCCTGGACCGGGCGCTTGGACGACGTCCGGGACCAGCTGGCGGTCGGCCCGCAGCGGCTGCGGATCACAGGTGTGCCGAACGCCCGCCTGGGTGGAAAATTCGCCCCGTCCGTCGAGGACTTCCACGCGCTGGCCGACGCATTCGGCTACCGCGCCGTGGTGACCTGGGACGGCTCCTCGATCAGCGGGGATCTGGACGTCGTCTTCCAACGCGGCGCCGAGCCCCGCCACGCCTACCGTCGCGGTGGCGTGGTCGCGCACGCCAACACCCTGACCGCGGTCGCCGATCCGACGGCGCTGGTGAAGGCGCTGCGCCTGCACGCCGAGTCCTGGCTGCCCAGCTACATGGTGCCGACCGGCTTCGTGCTGCTGGACCGACTGCCGGTGCTGACCAGCGGCAAGCTCGACCGGGCCGCGTTGCCAGCACCGGACTACGCCGCCCAGGCCACCGGCACCGCCCCCCGCACGCCACGGGAGAGGGTGCTCTGCGAGCTGTACGCGGACGTCCTGGGCGTCCCCGGCGTCGGCATCGAGGACGATTTCTTCAGCCTGGGCGGGGACAGCATCGTCTCCATCCAGTTCGTGCTGCGCGCCCGCGCGACGGGGCTGGTCTGCACCTCACGCCAGGTGTTCGAGCTTCGGACGGTGGCCGCGTTGGCCGAGGTCGTCACCGACCTCGACGCCGGCACCCAGGACCAGCCCGACGACGGTGTGGGCGACATTCCGTTCACGCCGATCCTGCGGTGGCTCGACGAGACCGGCGGCCCGATCGACGCGTTCAGCCAGTCGATCGTGCTCGCGACCCCGGCGGGAGCCACCGAGGCTGACCTGGCCGCCGTGCTGAACGCGCTCACCGACAGGCACGACCTGCTGCGCTCGCGGTTCGTCCGCGCCACCCCCACGGCACCGGGCCGGCTGCACGTCGCGCCGCGCGGCACCGGCCGGTCGTGGCTGCGGCGGGCCGAACCCGCAGCGGTGATCGAGGTCGAGGAGCAGGCCGCCGCCGGCCGGCTCGACCCCGAGCGGGGTGTGCTGGCCCAGGCCGTCTGGTTCGACAGGGGGGACTCCGCGCCGGGCCGGCTGTTGCTGGTCATCCACCACAGCATCGTGGACGGCGTCTCGTGGCGGATCCTGCCGGCCGACCTCGCCACCGCCTGGGAGCGGCGGTTGGCTGGTCGTACCCCGGTCCTGGAACGCACCGGCACGTCCTTCCGGCGGTGGGCCACGGAACTCACCGAGGCGGCCCGGCGCCCGGAACGCACAGCGGAACTGGCGCTGTGGCAGCGCATCCTGACCGGCGCGGACCCGGCGTTGACGCGGCGCCCGCTGCGGCCGGTGGACGACCTCGCCACTGTCGCCCGGCACACCGTACGGCTGCCCGCCGCGACCACCGAACCGGTGATCACCACGGTTGCCGCAGCCTTCCACGCCGGCATCAATGACGTGCTGCTCACCGCGCTCGCTCTGGCGATGATCGACTGGCGGACCCGACACGGGAAGGGCACCGAGCGCTCGGTGCTCATCGCGTTGGAGGGGCACGGCCGGGAGGAGCAGGTCGTCGCGAACGCCGACCTCACTCCGGGGCTCGGCTGGTTCACCACAGTCTTCCCGGTCCGCCTCGACCCCGGTGACATCGATGTCGCCGACGCGCTGGCCGGTGGACCGAGCGCCGGCATCGCGCTGAAGCGGCTCAAGGAGCAGCTGCGGGCCATCCCGGACCACGGCATCGGGTACGGGATGCTGCGCTACCTCAATCCGGATACCGAGCCTGAGCTGGCCGGCCGCCCCGCGCCGCAGGTCAGCTTCAACTACCTCGGTCGGTTCACCGCCTCGTCCGGCGACGGCGAGAGCTGGACGCCGGTGGCGGGGCACGGCATCCTGGCCGGCGGGTTCGACCTCGGCATGCCTGTCGCGCCGTACACGTTGGAGATCAACGCGTACGTGCAGGACACCACGGCCGGCCCGGAGTTGGGTGTGACCTGGGCGTACCCGCGTGACCTGCTGGACGACGCGGCGGTCGCCGACCTCGCCGCGGCCTGGTTCGCCGCGCTGGAGGCGCTCGTCGTGCATGCCCGCGGCCCGGCCGCCGGCGGGCTCACCCCGTCCGACCTGACGCTGACGCTCAGCCAGGACGAGATCGACGAGTTCGAGGCCGAATGGGAGCTTTCGTGACCGCGACCGCCACTCCCGGGCAGGCCTCCGGGATCGCCGACATCCTGTCGCTGACCCCGCTGCAGGAGGGGCTGCTGTTCCACGCGCATCTCGCCGCGGACGGCCCGGACGTCTACACCGGGCAGTTGACAGTCGCCCTGGACGGGCCACTGGACGCCGAGCGGCTGCGGGCCGCCGGGCAGTCAGTGCTCGACCGTCGGCCCAACCTGCGGGTGGCCTTCCGCCGCCGGAAGAACGGGCAGTCCGTGGCCGTGGTGCCGCGGCACGTGCCACTGCCCTGGTCCGCCCTGACCCTGGCCGAGGACGAACTCCCCGGATTCCTCGACACGGACCTCGCGACCCGGCTCGACCCGGCGACCGCGCCACTGCTGCGGATGACACTGGTCCGCCTCGGTCCGCACCGGCACCGGCTCGTGATCACCCACCACCACCTGCTGCTCGACGGTTGGTCGGTGCCGCTGTTGCTGGACGAGCTGATCGCCCTGTACCGGGGCGACCTGTTGCCGGAGCCCGCCGACTTCCGCGACTACCTCGCCTGGACCGCCGCTCAGGACCGTCCGGCGGCCGAGGCCGCGTGGCGCGAGGCACTGGCCGGGCTGGACGGGCCGACAGTGCTCGCCGGGCGTCCCCCGGCCGAGGCGGTGGTGCCGGAACGCCTCGTGCGTGACCTCTCGGTCGAACTGACCGCGCGGCTCACCGCACTCGGTCGTGCCCGTGGGCTCACCATGAACACCATCGTCCAGGGTGCCTGGGGGGTCGTGGCCGGGGCGCTGACCGGACGCGACGACGTGGTGGTCGGCGCGACAGTCGCCGGTCGTCCGCCGGACCTCCCCGGTGCCGACACCATGATCGGTCTGTTCATCAACACCATTCCGGTACGCATCACCCTGGATCCGGCCGCGCCGGTGGCGACAGTGCTGCGCCGCCTGCAGGACGGGCAGGTGCGGCTGATGGAGCACCAGCACCTCGGGTTGGCCGAGATCCAGCGGCTGGCCGGGCACGGCGAGCTGTTCGACACCCTGACGGTCTTCGAGAACTACCCGCTGGGCGAGTCGCTACCGGAGCCGGTCGACGGCGTACGCGTCACCGGCGCGGACGTCCGCGACTGCGCGCACTATCCCCTGACACTGACCGCGCGTCCCGGCCACCGGCTGCACCTCGACCTGGAGTACCGCGCCGACCTGATCGGCCGGGACGCCGCCGGGACGCTGCTGGACCGGCTGACCCTGGTGCTGACCCGGATCTGCGACGCCCCGGACGCGCCCCTAGCCGCGGTCGACGTGCTGACCTCGGCGGAACGGGACCGCGTCCTGCGGGGCTGGAACGACACCGCCAGGCCGGTGCCCGACACCACGGTCAGCGCGCTGTTCCACGAGCAGGCGACCCGGACGCCCACAGCTGTCGCTCTCGTCGCGGACGGACGCGAGTGGACCTTCGCCGACGTGGAGCGCTGGGCTGCCGGACTGGCCGGGGCGTTGCGCGAGCACGGCGTCACGCGAACCGACCGGGTCGCGCTCGCGCTGCCACGGGCGCTCACCGTGCCGGCGGTGTTCGGCGTGCTCGACAGCGGGGCGGCCTACCTGCCGATCGACCTGAACCAGCCGACAGCCCGGATCACGGCGATGCTCGACGACGCGGCCCCGGCGGTGCTGGTGGTAGCGGCCGGCGACGACCCGGCCCCGCAGTGGACCGGCCCTCGGCTGGTGGTGGGTTCGGCGGTACCGGAGGCGACGCCGTTCGTGGGTGCGCCGTCGGCGGACGACGCGGCGTACGTGATTTTCACGTCGGGGTCGACGGGGCGGCCGAAGGGTGTGGTGGTGCCCCACCGGGGGATCGTGAACCTGTTCGGCTCGCATCGTGAGCGGCTGATGGCCGGTCCGCGGCGACGGGTGGCGCACGTCGCGTCGTTCACGTTCGACGGGTCGTGGGAACCGCTGATCTGGCTGCTCGACGGACACACCCTGCACGTCATCGACTCCGACGTCTACCACGACGCCGCCGCGCTGGTCGGCCAGCTGCGTGAGCAGCGGATCGACGTGCTGGACGTGACGCCCACGTTTCTGCGGGAGTTGGTTCCGGCGGGTGTGTTGGACGCGGGTCTGAGTGTGTTGCTGGTCGGTGGTGAGGCGATCGACGGGCAGCTGTGGCAGCGGGTGTCGGCCACTCCGGGGCTGACCTGTCATGACCTGTACGGGCCGACCGAGGCATCGGTGGACGCCTACGGGTGGGAGGGTCCGGACCGGTCGGCGTATCGACTGGCGAACGTGCGCACGTACGTCCTCGACGGCGGGTTGCGGCCGGTGGCGCCGGGGGTGCTCGGCGAGGTGTACGTCGCCGGGGCCGGGTTGGCGCACGGGTACCTGAACCGGGCCGGGCTGACGGCGGAGCGGTTCGTGGCCGACCCCTTCGGTCCGGCGGGTGCGCGGATGTACCGCACCGGGGACCTGGCCCGGTTCGACCGGGACGGGGTGTTGGAGTTCGCCGGCCGCGCCGACGGACAGGTAAAGATCCGCGGTTACCGGATCGAGGTGGGCGAGATCGAGGCCGCCCTCGGCCAGGCCGCCGTGGTGCTCCGCGACGGCCGACTCGTCGCGTACGTGGTGGGCGGGCCGGTCGACACCGACCGGCTGCGGGAGACGTTGCCGGATTACATGATCCCGTCGGCGTTCGTCGAGATGGACGCACTGCCCCGGACGGTGGCCGGGAAGCTTGACGTGGCCGCGTTGCCGGCTCCGGACTTCGCCGGGTCAAGCGTGGGTCGCACCGCCCGCAACACCCGTGAGCAACACCTGTGCGACCTGTTCGCCGAGGTGCTGGGCGTGCCGTCGGTGGGCATCGACGACGACTTCTTCGCGTTGGGCGGTCACTCGTTGTCGGTGATGCGCCTCGCCGGTCGGGTGCGGGCCGTCATGGGTGTGGAGTTGCCGGTCCGAGCGGTGTTCGACGCACCGACAGTGGCGGGTCTGCTGCCGAGGCTGGTCGGATCGAGTCGAGCGCCGCTGGTGGCACGGCCGCGCCCGGACCGGGTGCCGCTGTCGTACGCCCAACAACGGTTGTGGTTCCTCTACCGCCTCGAAGGACCGAACCCGACGTACAACATCCCGATCGCGTGGCGACTGCGTGGCCGTCTCGACACCGACGCGTTGATCGCCGCCGTCGGCGACGTGGTGGCCCGACACGAAACCCTCCGCACCATCTTCGGCGACCAGGACGGCGGTGAGCCGTACCAATGCGTCCTGCCCGCCGAATCGGTCGCGGTGCCGGTGGCGGACATCGCCGAGGCGGACCTCCCCGAACGGCTCGCGGAGATCGGGGCGTACGGATTCCGTCTCGACCACGAGCCGCCACTGCGCGCCTGGCTCTTCCGGATCGCACCGGACGAGCATGTGCTGCTTCTGCTGTTGCATCACATCGCCGGCGACGAATGGTCGGACGTGCCGCTGCGCCGGGACATCGTGGCCGCCTACACGGCCCGCTGCGCCGGACTGGCGCCGGCGTTCCCGCCCCTGCCCGTGCAGTACGCCGACTTCGCGCTGTGGCAGCGCGAGGAGTCGAGCGCGCTCACCGCGCAGGTCGACGGATGGCGGGAGGCGCTGGCCGGGCTGCCCGACGAGGTGGACCTGCCGGCCGACCGGCCCCGCCCCGCCGAGGCCAGCCACCGCGGCGACGTTGTCGACTTCACGCTGCCCGCCGAGGTGACCGAACGGCTGCGTGCGCTGGCCCGGTCGACCGGCACCTCCATGTTCATGGTGGTGCAGGCGGCGGTGGCGGTGCTGCTGTCGCGGTTGGGCGCGGGTACTGACGTGCCGCTGGGCGCGCCCGTGGCGGGCCGCCCGGACGCCGCACTGGACGGCCTCGTCGGCTTCTTCGTGAACACACTCGTGCTCCGCACCGACACATCGGGTAACCCGTCGTTCCAAGAACTGCTGGCCCGGGTACGGGAGACCGACCTCGCCGCGTTCGACAGGCAGGACGTGCCGTTCGAGCACCTGGTCGAAGCGCTGAACCCGGTCCGGTCCCTGAGCAGGCACCCCCTGTTCCAGACGATGGTCTCCTACCTCGGCGAGGCCGACGGCGCCTGGCACCTCGGGTCGCTGCGCGTCGAGACCGAGCGGGTGCGCCAGCACGTCGCGATGTTCGATCTGTCATTCGACTTCTTCGAGACCCGCGGCGGCATACGTGCCGAACTGGAGTACGCGACCGACAGGTACGACAGTTCCTCCGCCCGGACCCTGGTCGAGCGGTTGCAGCGGGTCCTCGCCACGGTCGCCGCCGACCCGGCGGCGGTGGTGAGCAGGATCGACGTGCTCGCCCCGGCCGAGCGTTCGCGGCTGCTGGCCGTGGAGGCCGCCACGCCGATCCCCACGAACTCCATCGTGGACCTGTTCGTCGCGCAGGCGGCCGCCAGGCCCGACGCGGTGGCCCTGGTCTCCGGCGGACGCGCCTGGACGTTCGCCGAGCTGGACCACTGGTCGTCGCGGCTCGCCGGTGCGCTCGCCGCGTACGCGGGCGGCCTCGTCGCGCTGGCCACGTCCCGCCCGCTCACCGTCCCGGCGATCCTCGGCGTGCTCAAGGCGGGTGCGGCGTACCTGCCGCTCGACGCGTACCAGCCGACCGACCGGATCACTGCGATGCTCGACGACGCCCAGCCGGCGATCCTGGTCACCACCGGGGACACCGACGTGCCCTGGTCGGGCCCTCGACTGGTGGTGGGTTCGGCGGTACCGGAGGCGACGCCGTTCGTGGGTGCGCCGTCGGCGGACGACGCGGCGTATGTGATTTTCACGTCGGGGTCGACGGGGCGGCCGAAGGGTGTGGTGGTGCCCCACCGGGGGATCGTGAACCTGTTCGGCTCGCATCGTGAGCGGCTGATGGCCGGTCCGCGGCGACGGGTGGCGCACGTCGCGTCGTTCACGTTCGACGGGTCGTGGGAACCGCTGATCTGGCTGCTCGACGGACACACCCTGCACGTTTTCGATGATGACGAGTACCGCGATCCGGGTGTTCTCGTGTCGCGGTTGAGTGAACAGCACATCGATGTGCTGGACGTGACGCCCACCTATCTGCGGGAGTTGGTGCCGGCAGGTGTGTTGGACGCGGGTCTGAGTGTGCTGCTCGTCGGTGGTGAGGCCATCGACGGGCAGTTGTGGCAACGGGTCTCTGCCACACCGGGGTTGACCTGTCACGACCTGTACGGGCCGACCGAGGCATCGGTGGACGCCTACGGGTGGGAGGGTCCGGACCGGTCGGCGTACCGGTTGGCCAACGTGCGGACCTATCTGCTCGACGCCGGATTGCAGCCGGTGGCGCCGGGGGTGCTCGGCGAGGTGTATGTCGCCGGGGCCGGGTTGGCGCACGGCTACCTGAACCGGGCCGGGCTCACCGCAGAACGGTTCGTGGCCGACCCGTTCGGCCCCGCCGGCGCGCGCATGTACCGCACCGGGGACCTGGCCCGGTTCGACCGGGACGGGGTGCTGGAGTTCGCCGGCCGCGCCGACGGACAGGTCAAGGTCCGCGGCTACCGGATCGAGGTGGGCGAGATCGAGGCCGCCCTCGGCCAAGCCGCAGTCGTCGTCCGCGACGGCCGACTCGTCGCCTACGTGGTCGGCGGGGTCGACCTGGACCGCTTGCGGGCCACGCTGCCCGACTACATGATCCCGTCGGCGTTCGTCCAGGTCGACGCGTTGCCCCGGACCATCGCCGGCAAACTCGACGTAGCCGCGCTGCCCACCCCGGACTTCTCCCAACTGGTCGGCGGCACGGCCGCCCGCAACAGCCGCGAGCAACACCTGTGCGACCTGTTCGCCGAGGTGCTGGGCCTGCCGTCGGTCGGCATCCACGACGACTTCTTCGCGTTGGGCGGTCACTCGCTGCTGGTGATGCGCCTCGCCGGCCGGGTGCGGGCCGTCATGGGCGTGGAACTGCCGGTCCGAGCGGTGTTCGACGCACCGACAGTGGCGGCTCTGCTGCCGAGGCTGGTCGGATCGAGTCGAGCACCGCTGGTGGCACGGCCGCGCCCGCACCGGGTGCCGCTGTCGTACGCCCAACAACGGCTGTGGTTCCTCTACCGCCTCGAAGGACCGAACCCGACGTACAACATCCCGATCGCCTGGCGACTGCGGGGCCGTCTCGACACCGACGCGTTGATCGCCGCCGTCGGCGACGTGGTGGCCCGACACGAAACCCTCCGCACCATCTTCCCGGACGTCGACGGGGCCCCCTACCAACACATCCTCCAACCGGACGCCGTCCCTGTCGCGTTCCACGAGGGCGGCGACGTCGACGCCGCCGCCGAGCACGCGTTCGCGCTCGATCGGGAGCCGCCGCTGCGGGTCGACGTGTTCCGGGTGGCACCGGACGAGCACGTGTTGCTCCTGCTGTTGCACCACATCGCCGGCGACGAGTGGTCCGACGAACCGTTGCGCGCCGACCTCACCGCGGCGTACGAGGCGCGCCGCGCCGGACGCGCCCCGGCGTTCCGACCGCTCCCCGTGCAGTACGCCGACTTCGCCCTCTGGCAGCGCGAGCAGTCCGCGGACCTGACCGAACAGGTGCGAGCGTGGCGGGAGGCCCTGGCCGGGCTGCCCGACGAGGTGGACCTGCCGGCCGACCGGCCCCGCCCCGCCGAGGCCAGCCACCGCGGCGACCTCGTCGACTTCGTCCTGCCCGACGCGGTGGCCCGCGACCTCCGCCACCTGGCCCGATCGACAGGCACCAGCCTCTTCATGGTGGTGCAGGCGGCGGTGGCGGTCCTGCTGTCGCGGTTGGGCGCAGGTACTGACGTGCCGCTGGGCGCGCCGGTGGCGGGCCGCCCGGACGCCGCACTGGACGACCTCGTCGGCTTCTTCGTGAACACACTCGTGCTCCGCACCGACACCTCGGGTAACCCGTCGTTCCAGGAACTGCTGGCCCGGGTACGGGAGACCGACCTCGCCGCGTTCGACAGGCAGGACGTACCGTTCGAGCACCTGGTCGAAGCACTGAACCCGGTCCGGTCCCTGAGCCGGCACCCCCTGTTCCAGACGATGGTCTCCTACCTGCCCGGCGGGGGTGACACCTGGACGCTCGGCGAGCTGACCGGACGGCCCGAACCCGTCGGACACCGTACGGCGATGTTCGACCTCTCCTTCGACTTCGCCGACGCCCCGGACGGCGGCATCGAGGGAAGCCTCGAATTCGCCACCGACCGGTACGACCGCACGACCGCCCACACCCTGGTCGAGCGGTTGCAGCGGGTCCTCGCCACTGTCGCCGCCGACCCGTCGGCGGTGGTCAGCCGAATCGACGTCCTGAGCCCTGACGAACGGGATCGGCTCTTCGACGCGGACGTCAGCGCGACCATCCCGCCGGGGTCCATCGTGGACCTCTTCGAGACACAGGTATCAACCACGCCCACGGCCGTGGCGCTGGTCTCCGGTGGCCGGTCCTGGACGTTCGCCGAGCTGGACGGGTGGTCGTCCCGGCTGGCCGGGGTGCTGGCCGGACGCGACGTGGGCCGAGGGCACCTGGTCGCGCTCGCGGTCCCCCGCCCGCTCACCGTTCCGGCGATCCTGGGCGTGCTCAAGGCGGGTGCGGTGTACCTGCCGCTCGACGCGTACCAGCCGACCGACCGGATCGCCGCGATGCTCGACGACGCCGCGCCGACGCTTGTGCTCACCACCGGCGACACGTCCCTACCGCCCGGCACCGCCCGCCTGCTGCTAGACGACCCCACAGTCTTCGAGGGTCCGATCGGCGGCACCACCCGCCCTCGGGCGGACGACCCCGCATATGTGATTTTCACGTCGGGGTCGACGGGGCGGCCAAAGGGTGTGGTGGTGCCCCACCGGGGGATCGTGAACCTGTTCGGCTCGCATCGTGAGCGGCTGATGGCCGGGCCGCGGCGACGGGTGGCGCACGTCGCGTCGTTCACGTTCGACGGGTCGTGGGAACCGCTGATCTGGCTGCTCGACGGGCACACCCTGCACGTCCTGGACGACGACGAGTACCGCGACGACGCCGCCCTGGTCGGCTACGTCCGCCGCCACCACGTCGACGTGTTGGACGTGACGCCCACCTATCTGCGGGAGTTGATTCCGGCAGGTGTGTTGGACGCCGGTCTGAGCGTGCTGCTCGTCGGTGGTGAGGCCATCGACGGGCAGTTGTGGCAGCGGGTCTGTGCCACACCCGGGTTGACCTGTCACGACCTGTACGGGCCGACCGAGGCATCGGTGGACGCCTACGGATGGCACGGTCCGGACCGGTCGGCGTACCGGTTGGCCAACGTGCGGACCTATCTGCTCGACGCCGGATTGCAGCCGGTGGCGCCGGGGGTGCTCGGCGAGGTGTACGTCGCCGGGGCCGGGTTGGCACACGGCTACCTGAACCGGGCCGGGCTCACCGCCGAGCGGTTCGTGGCCGACCCGTTCGGTCCCGCCGGCGCGCGCATGTACCGCACCGGAGACCTCGCCCGGTTCGACCGGGACGGGGTGCTGGAGTTCGCCGGCCGCGCCGACGGGCAGGTAAAGGTCCGCGGCTACCGGATCGAGGTGGGCGAGATCGAGGCCGCCCTCGGCCAAGCCGCCGTGGTGGTCCGCGACGGCCGACTCGTCGCCTACGTGGTCGGCGGACCGGTCGACACCGACCGGCTGCGGGCCACGCTGCCCGACTACATGATCCCGTCGGCGTTCGTCCAGGTCGACGCGCTGCCCCGCACCATCGCCGGCAAACTCGACGTAGCCGCGCTGCCCACCCCGGACTTCTCCCAACTGGTCGGCGGCACGGCCGCCCGCAACAACCGCGAACAACACCTGTGTGACCTGTTCGCCGAGGTGCTGGGCCTGCCGTCGGTCGGCATCGACGACGACTTCTTCGCAATGGGTGGGGACAGCATCGTCTCGATCCAACTGGTCAGCCGCGCCCGTGCGGCCGGCCTCGGCATCAGCCCACGGGACGTGTTCCGGCACAAGACCCCGGCCGGCCTCGCCCAGGCCGCCACCGTCGAGGTCGCGGTGACCGAGGACCCACGCGAGGCGTACGGGAGCGCGCCGCTCACCCCGGTGATGCGCTGGCTCGCCGAGGTGGATGGCCCGACCACCGGATACAGCCAGTCGATGCTGCTGCACGCCCCGGCCGGGCTCACCGCGGCCGGGCTGGCCGAGGTGCTACAGGCGCTTGTGGATCGCCACGACCTGCTGCGCGCCCGGGTGACCGAGGACGCTGTGCGAATCCCCGAGCCCGGCGCGCCTGTCGACGTCGTGCGGGTGGCCTCGTACGACGAAAAGGACCTGCCCGCGATCGCCGCCGCTGCCCGCGACCGGCTCGACCCCGCCCGCGGCGTCATGCTCCAGGCGGTGCTGCTCGAACCCGGGCACGTGCTGCTCGTCGTGCACCACTACGCCGTGGACGGAGTGTCCTGGCGGGTCCTGCTGCCCGACCTCGTTGCCGCCTGGGCGGCCCGGCAGGCGGCAACCCCGATCACCCTCCCGCCCACCGGCACCTCGTTCCGCCGCTGGGCCCGGGAACTCGACGGCCTCTCCCGCGACGCGAAGACCGTGGCGCAACTGCCGTACTGGGCCGAGGTTCTGGCCGGGCCGCGCGCCCCGC
The DNA here is from genome assembly GCF_015751765.1 of Micromonospora ureilytica. Classification (NCBI taxonomy): domain Bacteria; kingdom Bacillati; phylum Actinomycetota; class Actinomycetes; order Micromonosporales; family Micromonosporaceae; genus Micromonospora; species Micromonospora ureilytica. The sequence continues at coordinate 1,063,969 of NZ_JADOTX010000001.1, read as the reverse complement.
TGGGCAGCCGACCCCTCGACCGGACCCGCGACCGCACCGGCACCTGCGACGAGATCACCATCGAACTGCCACCGGAGGAGACCCAGCCGCTGCTCACCACGGTGCCCACCGGCTTCCACGCCGGCGTCGGCGACGTGCTGCTGACCGGGCTCGCGTTGGCGCTACGCGACTGGGCCGGCGGCGCCGGCTGGCTGGTCATGCTCGAAGGGCACGGCCGCGAGGAGCACCTGGTGGCCGGCGCCGACCTGTCCCGCACGGTCGGCTGGTTCACCAGCGAGTACCCGGTACGACTGGACCTCGGCACGGAGCACCCCGGTGACGCCCTGAAGACGATCAAGGAGCGGTTGCGGGCGGCACCGGACAACGGCGTCGGCTACGGCCTGCTGCGGTACCTCAACCCCGAGACGGCCACCGTGCTCGCCGGATACGACAAGCCCCTGATCAGCTTCAACTACCTCGGCCGGTTCGCCGCCGGGAACGCCGACGAGGGGCCGTGGGAACCGGCCGGGGAGGGCTGGGGCGGCGGCGCCGACGACGGCATGCCCGCCGACTACCCGCTGGAGATCAACGCGACCACCGAGGACCACGCCGACGGGCCACGGCTCGCCGCGACCTTCACCTGGCCGCGGGACCTGCTCACCGAGGAGCAGGTCCGCGACCTGGCCGGCCGCTGGCAGGCGGCGCTACGGGCGCTCGCCGCCGATCCGGGATCCGGGGGTTACACCCCGTCCGACCTGAGCCTGGTCGAGTTGAGCCAGGCCGACATCGACAGCCTTGAGGCCGAATTCGCCGACCTCGAGTCCGAGTGGGAGACGCAGTGACCAAGAAGACCGGGCTCGAGGACGTCCTGCCACTGTCGCCGTTGCAGGAAGGGCTGCTCTTCCACGCGCTCTACGACACCGACGCCCCTGACGTCTACACCGTGTCGACAGCGCTGGACCTGACCGGGCCGCTGGACAGCGTCCGGCTTCGCGACGCCGGGCAGGCGCTGCTCGACCGGCACGCCAACCTGCGGGCCGGGTTCCGGCGTACGGCCAAGGGCACCACTGTCGCCGCGATCCCCACCCGGGCACGCCTGCCCTGGGCCGAGCACGACCTCAGCGGCCTGTCCGAGGCCGAACGCGACGCCGAACTCGACCGACTCGGCGCCGCCGACCAGCAACAACGCTTCGACATGGCCCGGCCGCCGTTGCTGCGGATGACCCTGACCCGACTCGGGAACGCGGCGCACCGCCTCACCATCACGCACCACCACATCCTGCTCGACGGCTGGTCCGCGCCGCTGCTCGTGCGGGAACTGCTCGACCTGTACGCCAAGCCCGGCTCGTTGCCGCCGGTCACCCCGTACAAGGCGTACCTGGCGTGGCTGGCCCGCTGGGACCGGGACGCGGCTACCGCTGCCTGGCGGCACGCGCTCGCCGGGCTGGACGAACCGACCCGGATGGCACCCGCCGGCACCAGGCCCGAGCCGGTCGTCCCCGGCTCGGTGGAGACCGCGCTGCCAGCCGAGCTGAGCGGCCGGCTCACCGATCTCGCGCGTACCCTCGGCGTCACGGTCAACACTGTGGTGCAGGCGGCCTGGGGTCTGCTGCTGGCCCGGCTCACCGGTCGCGACGACGTGGTCTTCGGCGCCACCGTCTCCGGGCGGCCACCGCAGTTGCCAGGTGTCGAGTCGATGATCGGGCTGTTCATCAACACCGTGCCGGTGCGGGTCCGCATCGATCCGGCCGAGCCCGCCGACGCCCTGCTCGTACGCCTGCAGGACGAGCAGGCCGCGCTGATGGAACACCAGTACCTCGGGCTGGCCGACATCCAACGGCTGGCCGGGCACGGCGAGCTGTTCGACACGCTCACCGTCTTCGAGAGCTACCCCGACGATCCGGACGCCGCCGAGCCGGTGCCCGGACTGCGGGTCACCGAGGCGCAGGACGAGGACGCCACCCACTATCCGCTGGTGCTGGTCGCCGAGCCGGGCCCCCGGATCAATCTGGAGATCCGGCACCGCGCCGACGTGTTCGACGCCGACGCCGCCCGCGCCATCCTCGACCGGCTGATCCGCATCGTCAGCACGATGGCCGCCGACCCGGGCGCCCCGGTCGGCCGGATCGACATCCTCGACCCGGCTGAGCGCGCTGTCGTCCTCACCGAGTGGAACGGCAGCACGGACGGCATCGTCGCCACCACCTTCCCCCGGCGGTTCGCCGACATGCTCGCGGCGTATCCGGAGAACATCGCCGTGATCTGCGAGGACGAGCAGATCAGCTACGCCGAGTTGGCCGTCCGGTCGGACCGGCTGGCCCGGGCGCTGGCCGCCCGTGGGGTCGGCCCCGGCCAGGTCGTCGCGGTGGCACTCCCCCGCTCGGTCGACCTGGTCACCGCGCTTGTCGGCGTACTGCGCTGCGGCGCCGCCTACCTCGCGCTCGACCTGGACTACCCGGCCGATCGGCTGCGCTACATGGTGGAGGACGCCGCGCCGGCCTGCGTCATCACCCGCGCCGAGCTGACCGACGCGCTGCCCGACGACGTTCCCGTGGTGGACGTGGCCGCGTCCGGGCCGGACGTGACGCTTGTCGAGCCCGCCGTCTCGGACGCCGCGTACGTCATCTACACGTCCGGTTCGACAGGCCAGCCCAAGGGCGTCGTCGTCACCCACGAGGGCGTCGCGAAGCTGCTCGCCACCCAGCAGCGCCGGCTCGGTGTCACGCAGGCCAGTCGGGTGCTGCTCTTCGCGTCGCCCAGCTTCGACCTCGCCTACTGGGAGCTGTGCCAGGCGCTGCTGTCCGGCGGCGCGCTCGTGGTGGTCCCGGCCGAACTGCGCGTTCCCGGCGCGCCGCTCGTCGACTACCTCACCAAGCACGAGGTCACCCAGTTGGCTCTGCCGCCGTCGGTGCTCAGCGCGCTGCCCGCCGACTGCCGACTGCCGCTCGGGGTGTCCATGCTTGTCGGTACCGAGGAGGTGCCCGCCCGGCTGGCCGAGCGGTTCGCCGCCGGCCGGCGCATGTTCAACGCGTACGGGCCCACCGAGGCAAGCGTCAACGCGACCCTGTGGGAGTGCGCGCCGGTCTCCACCGGCACCGTGCCGATCGGCTACCCCGATCCCGGGCAGTTGGCGTACGTGCTGGACAGCGGCCTGAACCCGGTCCCGCCCGGGATCGTCGGTGAGCTGTACCTGGGCGGCCTCGGCCTGGCCCGTGGCTACCACAACCGACCTGGTCTGACCGCCGAGCGTTTCCTGCCGGACCCGTTCGCCGCGCCCGGCGCCCGGATGTACCGCACCGGCGACCTGGTGCGCTGGTCCCCGGACGGGGCGTTGGAGTTCGTCGGTCGCGTCGACCACCAGGTCAAGATCCGCGGGTTCCGGGTGGAACTCGGCGAGATCGAGGCTGTCGTCGCCCGCCAGGAGGGCGTCCGGCAGGCCGCCGTGGTGCTGCGTACCGACGGTGGCGTCAAACGGATCGTCGCGTACGTCGTCGGCGGCACCGACCTCGGCCGGCTGCGGGCGGGCGTCGCGGCCACGCTGCCCGACTACATGGTCCCCGGCGCGTTCGTCGCCCTGGACGCGCTGCCGGTGTCGGTCAACGGCAAGCTGGATCGGGCCGCCCTGCCGGCCCCGGAGTTCACCGCCGACGGCGGCGGCCGCACACCACGCACTCCCCGCGAGAAGCTGCTCTGCGACGTGTTCGCCGAGGTCCTGGAGGTGCCCACGGTCGGCATCGACGATGACTTCTTCGCCCTCGGCGGGGACAGCATCATGTCGATGCAGCTGGTCGGCCGGGCCCGGGTCGCCGGCCTGGTGATCACCCCACGCCAGGTGTTCCACCACCGCACCCCGGCCCGGCTGGTGGCCGTCGCCGGCACCGTGACCGGCGCCGACGCGGTTCCGTCGAGCCTGTCCCTGGTCACCCTCACCGAGACCGACAGGCGTGAACTGGCCGGCCTCGGCGTCGACGTACGCGAGGTGCTGCCGCTCTCGCCGTTGCAGACCGGCCTGCTGTTCCACAGCCTGCTCGACGACGCCGGCCCGGACGTCTACACCGTCCGCATGGTGGTCGACCTGACCGGGCCGATCGACGCCACCCGCCTGCGCGCCGCCGGTCAGGCCCTGCTCGACCGGCAGGCCAGCCTGCGCGCCTCGTTCCACCACCTCACGTCCGGCACGGCGGTCAGCGTCGTCCCGGCCACCGTCACCGTGCCGTGGACCGCTGTCGACCTGTCCGAGTTAGACGGCGACGCGAGGGAGGACGCTTGGCAGCGGCTCCTCGCCGAGCAGGGCCGCCGCTTCGATCCGACAGTCGCGCCGTTGCTGCGCCTCGCCCTGGCGCGTACCGGCCCGGACTCCCACCGGCTCGTGCTCACCCACCACCACCTACTGCTCGACGGCTGGTCCCGAGGACCACTGCTGGCCGAGCTGTCCGCCCTGTACCGCGACGGCGACACCGCGCCGGTGACCGGCCGGCCGTTCCGGGACTACCTCGCCTGGCTGGCCGGGCAGGATCGGCGGACCGCCGAGGACGCCTGGGCCGCCGCGCTCGGCGGCCTGGCCGAGCCCACCCGTGTCGCGCCCGTCGACGGGCGTCGTGCCGCGCTGGCTCCCGAAGTGGCCGAGGTGGAGTTGCCCGAGGACCGGACGGCGGCGTTGACCGCGAGCGCCCGCGCCCGTGGTCTCACCGTGAACACCATCGTGCAGGCCGCGTGGGCGCTGTTGCTGGCCCGGCTCACCGGCCGCGACGACGTGGTCTTCGGCGCCACCGTCTCCGGGCGGCCCCCGCAGCTGCCAGGCGTCGAGTCGATGATCGGGCTGTTCATCAACACCGTGCCGGTGCGGGTCCGCATCGACAGGGCCGAGCCCGCCCACGCGCTGCTCGACCGCCTCCAGGACGAGCAGTCCGCGCTGATGGAACACCAGTACCTCAGCCTCAGCGACATCCAGCGCATCGCCGGGCACGGCGAGTTGTTCGACACGCTGCTGGTCTTCGAGAACTACCCGGACGGCGACGCCGACGACGACGGGTTGCCGGTCACCGGCACCGACGGGCACGACGCCACCCACTATCCGCTCACGCTGATCGCCGAGCCCGGCCCGACCCTGCACCTCGCCGTCGAGTACCGGCCCGATCTGTTCGACTCCGCGTACGCCAGCCGGCTCGCCACGGCGCTGGTCACAGTCGTGGACGAACTCGTCAGCGGGCTGGACGCCCCGGTCGGTCGGGTCGGCCTGCTCGACCGGGCCGGGCGCGCGGCGATCCTCGCCGCCGGGACCGGCGAGATCCGGGAACTGCCCGAGGCGACCCTGCCGGAGTTGGTGGCCGCGCAGGTCGCGGCGACCCCCGACGCGGTGGCGCTCGTCGACCCGGACGGTGTCGAGATGACCTACCGCGAACTGGACGCGCGCACCGAGCGGCTGGCCCGGGTGCTCGCCTCCGTCGGCGCCGGACCGGAGACCGTTGTCGCGCTGGCCCTTCCGCGTTCGGTCGAGCTGGTCGTGGCGATCCTCGCGGCCGGGCGGGCCGGCGCCGCGTACCTGCCGCTCGACCTCGACCACCCGGACGCGCGACTGGCGACGATGCTCGCCGACGCGCGGCCCGCCGCGGTACTCACCGTCGGCGTCACCGCGTCGCGCGTCGCCGGGCTGCCGCACGCGGACGCGCCCATCGTGCTCGACGGACCGCTGGACGACCCGGAGGTGCGGCTCACCCCGCCCGGTCCCCGGCATCCGGCGTACGTCATCTACACCTCCGGCTCCACCGGCGTGCCCAAGGGTGTCGAGATCGAGCACGCCGGCATCGTCAACCGGCTGCGCTGGATGCAGCACGAGTACGGCCTCACGGTGGGCGACCGGGTGCTGCAGAAGACACCGGCCGGCTTCGACGTCTCGGTCTGGGAGTTCTTCTGGCCGCTGATCACCGGCGCCACCCTCGTCCTCGCGCGACCGGACGGCCACCGCGACCCGGTCTACCTCGCCGAACTGATCCAACGGGAACGGGTCAGCACCGTGCACTTCGTGCCGTCGATGCTCGCCGCGTTCCTCGCCGAGCCCCGCGCGGCCGGTTGCACAGCTGTGCGCCGCGTCCTGTGCAGCGGCGAGGCGCTGCCCAGCGTCCTCGCCGATCGGTGCCGGGAACTGCTGCCCGGCGCCGCCCTGCACAACCTGTACGGCCCGACCGAGGCGTCGGTGGACGTGACGGCGTGGCCCGCCGAGCGTGGCACCGGCACGGGCACGGTCCCGATCGGCGCGCCGGTGTGGAACACCCGGGTGACAGTCCTCGACGCCGGGCTGCGCCAGGTGCCGGTGGGGGTGCCGGGAGAGCTCTACCTCGCCGGTGTGCAGTTGGCCCGCGGCTACCGGGGCCGGCCCGACCTGACCGCCGGCCGGTTCGTCGCCGACCCGTACGGTCCGGCCGGCGCGCGCATGTATCGCACCGGCGACCAGGTGCGCTGGAGCGCGCCCGGGGTGCTCGAGTTCCTCGGTCGCGGCGACGGCCAGGTGAAGATCCGTGGGCTGCGCGTCGAACTGGGCGAGATCGAGGCCGCGCTCACCGGACAGCCCGACGTGGATTCGGCAGTGGTGCTGCTGCGCGAGGACCGGCCGGGTGTCGCACACCTGGTCGCGTACCTCACCGTGGCCGGCGACCTGGACGAGGCCCTGTTGCGGGCCCGGCTCGCGGCGCTGCTGCCCGAGCACATGGTGCCGTCCGCGTTCGTCGTCCTCGACGCGTTGCCGGTCTCGGTCAACGGCAAACTGGACCGGGCCGCCCTCCCCGCGCCCGACTTCGCCGCTGCGGGCACCGGCACGGCCGCGCGCAACCCGCGTGAACAGGTGCTCGTCGACCTGTTCGCACAGGTGCTGGCGGTGCCCACTGTGGGTGTCGAGGACGACTTCTTCAGCCTCGGCGGCGACAGCATCATCTCGATCCAGTTGGTCGGCCGGGCCCGCGCCGCCGGTCTGTCGCTGACCCTGCGGCAGGTGTTCCAACTGCGTACGCCTGCCGCGTTGGCCGCCGCCGCCGGGTCGGCGTTCACCGTGACCAGCGGCAGCGGTGCGCTGGTCACGCTCACCGACGCCGAGATCGCCGAGATTGCTGGGCGGGGCCTGGACGTGGCCGAGGTGCTGCCGCTCTCACCGCTGCAGACCGGGCTGCTCTTCCACGCCGCGTTCGACGCCGACGGCCTCGACCTCTACACCGTGCAGATGGTCTTCGACCTGCCCGGCAGCGTCGACCCGGCCCGGCTGCGCGCCGCCGGGCAGGCGCTGTTGCAGAGGCACGCCAACCTGCGGACGTCGTTTCACCAGCTCGACTCCGGCCGACCGGTCGCCGTGGTGAACCGTGGTGTCACGCTGCCCTGGGCCGAGGCGGATCTGTCCGATCTGGAGGCCGCACGGCAGGAGGAGGCTTGGCAACGCTGCCTCGCCGAGGAGGGCCGCCGATTCGATCCGGCGGTCGCCCCGCTGCTGCGGATGATGCTGGTACGCACCGGTGACGCGTACCGGCTGGTCCTCACCCACCAGCACATGCTGCTCGACGGCTGGTCCCGAGGGCCGCTGATGGACCAGCTCTCCGAGTTGTACGAGGGCGCCGACGGCGGCACCGCCCCGGCGCCGTACCGCGACTTCCTCGCCTGGCTGGTCGGGCAGGACCGGTCCGCCGCCGAGCAGGCGTGGCGTGCCGCACTGGACGGAGTCGCCGACGCCACCCGGCTCGCCCCGGCCGACCCGCAACGGGAACCGGCGGTGCCCGAGCTTGTCGAGCAGGAGCTGGCCGAGGCCGTGACCGCGCGCCTGACCAGCCTGGCCCGTTCCCGGGGGCTGACGCTGAACACGCTGGTCCAGGCCGCCTGGAGCATCGTGCTGGGCCGGCTCACCGGCCGTGACGACGTGATCTTCGGCGCGACCGTCTCCGGACGACCGGCGCAGTTGCCAGGCGTGGAGTCGATGATCGGGCTGTTCATCAACACCGTGCCGGTGCGGGTGCGCATCGACCCGGCCGAACCGGTGGCGGGGCTGCTGGCCCGGCTCCAGGACGAGCAGTCGGCGCTGCTCGATCACCAGTACCTCGGGCTGGCCGACATCCAACGCCTGGCCGGGGTCGGGGAGCTGTTCGACACGCTGCTGATCGTCGAGAACTACCCGGAGCGGACCGGCGACGGGCCGGAGAGCCTGCTCGCCGCCGTCGACGCGGGTGGGCGGGACGCCACCCACTATCCGCTCACCTGGGTCGTCGACCCGGGGCAGCGGCTGCGGGTGGGCCTGGAGTTCCGTCCCGACCTGTTCGCCCCGCCGGTCGCCCGACGCCTGGTCGGCGCGCTCACCGCCGTCCTGACCGCGTTCACCACCGATCCGGACCGCGCGGTGGGCCGCCTCGACCTGGTGTCGGACGAGGACCGCACCGGCTGGAACCCACCACCGCCCGCCGACGGCGACGACCCGACCGTGGCGGTCCTGTTCGAACGGCAGGTGGCCGAGTCGCCGGACGCGCCCGCAGTCGTCTGCGGCACGGTTCGCCTGACGTTCGCCGAACTCAACGGTCGCGCCAACCGGCTGGCCCGGCTGCTGGCCGCCCGTGGAGTCGGCGCCGAGGACGTGGTCGGACTGGCCCTGCCGCGCACCGCCGACGCGATCACCGCGATCCTCGCGGTGCTCAAGTGCGGTGCCGCCTACCTGCCGCTGGACCCGGCCTACCCACCGGCCCGGGTCACCGCGATGCTCGCCGACGCGCGGCCCGCCCTGCTGGTCACCGCCTCCGGGGTCGGTGTCACCGCGGACGGGCTCGACCGCGTCCTGGTCGACGACCCGGCGTTGGACACCCTCGCCGGCCACGACCTGACCGACGGCGAGCGGGTACGTCCGGCCCTCCCCCAGCACCCGGCGTACGTCATCTACACCTCCGGCTCCACCGGACGCCCGAAGGGCGTGGTGGTCACCCATCGCAACCTGGTCAACCTGTTCCGGAGCCACCGCGCGCAGCTGCACCTGCCCGCCCGCGCCGCCACCGGCCGCCGTCACCTGCGGGTCGGGCACGCCTGGTCGTTCGCGTTCGACGCCTCCTGGCAACCGCAACTGTGGCTGCTCGACGGGCATGCCCTGCACATCGTCAGCGAGGAACTGCAACGCGACCCGGAGCAGCTGGCCGAGCTGATCCGGGCCGAGGGGATCGACTTCATCGAGCTGACCCCCTCGCACTTCGCGCAACTCGCCGACGCCGGCCTGATCCGCGACGGGCGCTGCCCCCTCGCCGTGGTCGGTGTCGGCGGCGAGGCGGTGCCGCCCGCGCTCTGGCAGCGCCTGGGCGGGCTGCCCGGCACCGAGGCGTTCAACCTGTACGGTCCGACCGAGGCGACAGTTGACGCTCTCGCCGCCCGGATCGGCGACACCGCCACCCCCGTGATCGGCCGGGCCGTCGCGGGCGCCCGCGCGTACGTGCTGGACCGCGCCCTGCGGCACACCCCGACCGGTGTGGCCGGCGAGCTGTACGTCGGCGGCGCCGGCCTGGCGCGTGGTTATCTGGGCCGGCCGGACCAGACCGCGGAGCGTTTCCTCGCCGACCCGTACGGCGCGGCGGGCGAGCGGATGTACCGCACCGGTGACCTGGTGCGGTGGACCGAGGACGGCCGGGTGGAGTACCTCGGCCGGGTCGACGAACAGGTGAAGATCCGCGGCTTCCGGGTGGAGCTGGGCGAGATCGAGTCGGTGCTCGCCGCGCAGCCCGGCGTCACCGAGGCCGTGGTGATCGCCCGGGAGGACCGCCCCGGCGTACGCCTCCTGGCCGGCTACGTGGTCGGTGCCGACGGCCTCGACCTGGCCGCGTTGCGTGCCGCGGTCGCCGTCGAACTACCCGACTACATGGTGCCGTCCGCCCTGGTCCGCCTCGACCGGTTGCCCACCCTGGCCAACGGCAAGCTGAACCGAGCCGTGCTGCCCGCGCCCGACCTCGGCGCGACGGGTGCCGGCCGGGCACCCCGTACGGAGCGGGAACGGGTCCTGGGCGAGGTGGTCGCGGCCGTGCTGGGTCTGCCCTCGGTGGATGTCGAGGCGGACTTCTTCACGTTGGGCGGCGACAGCATCGTCGCGATGCAGCTCGTCGGTCGGGCCCGTGCGGCCGGCCTGCGGCTCACCCCTCGGCAGGTCTTCGCGGAGCGTACGGTGGCCGGGCTGGCAGTGGTCGCGACAGTGCTCGACCGGACCGGTGGCCGGGTCGACGACGGGGTCGGGTCGTTCCCGCTGACCCCGGTCATGCGGTGGCTGCGGGAGGTGGACGGCCCGATCGACGGGTTCAACCAGTCCGCTGTCGTGCAGGTCCCGGCGGGCCTCGGTTGGGAGCCGTTGCTGGCCGCGTTGCAGGCCGTCGCCGACCGGCACGACCTGCTGCGGGCCCGGCTGGACCGCACCGGCGACTGGTCGGTGACCGTGCCGCCGCCGGGCTCGTCGCGGGCCGCCGACTGGACCGTACGCGTCGACGTGAGCGGCCTCGACGATCGTGGCCTGTGGGACGCGGTCGTCGAGCAGGCGACCGTCGCGCAGGCCGGACTCGACCCGGACAGCGGGGCGATGATCCGGGCCGCCTGGCTGGACGCCGGCCCGCACCGGCCGGGCCGCCTGCTGCTGCTGGTCCACCACCTGGTCGTGGATGGTGTCTCGTGGCGGGTGCTGCTGCCCGAGATCGGCGCGGCCTGGAGGGACGCGGTCGCCGGTCGTGCACCGCTGACCGCAGCGACAGGCACGTCGTTCCGCCGCTGGGCGACCGGCCTGGCCGAGCGGGCGTTGGATCCGGCACGGGTGGCGGAACTGCCGAGGTGGGCGCAGATCGTGCGGCGGGGCGACCCGTTGCCGGTACGCCGCCCGCTCGATGCCGCGGTCGACGTGGCCGGCACCCTGCGCGACATCACACTGACCCTGCCCACCGACGTCAGCGAGGCCCTGCTCACCCGCGTTCCGGCGGGGCTCGGCGCCGGTGTCAACGACGTCCTGTTGGGCGCGTTGGGTGTGGCAGTCACCCGGTGGCGGGCCGCGCAGGGCGACGAAGGCGACGCGGTGCTCGTCGCGCTGGAGGGCCACGGACGGGAGGAGCACCTGGTGGACGGGGCGGATCTGTCCGGCACCGTCGGCTGGTTCACCAACATCTTCCCGGTCTGCCTGGACACCGCAGGGATCGATGTGTCGGTCGGCGGTGCGGCGGTGGCCGAGGCAGTGGCGCGGGTCCGCGAGGACCTGGCCCAGTTGCCGGACAACGGCATGGGCTACGGCATGCTCCGCTACCTCAACCCGGTGACCGCCCCCACCCTGGCCGCGTTGCCGCATCCGCCGATCCAGTTCAATTACATGGGACGGTTCGACTTCCCGGAGGCCGCCGACTGGGAGTTCGCCCCCGAGGCGGAGGCCGCCGAGAACGGCGCCGACGACGCCATGCCCGAGACGTACGAACTGGTGCTGAACGCCCAGACCGAGGACCGCGCGACCGGACCACAACTGGTTGCCACCTGGAGCTGGCCGGACGGCGTGTTCCCCGAGGGATCGGTGGACGATCTCGCCCACCTCTGGTTCGACGCCCTGCAAACCCTGGTAACGCACACCCGCACGAGGAGTATCCGATGAGCACGAACCCGTTCGACAACGCCGATGGCACGTTCCTGGTGCTGGTCAACGGCGAGAACCAGCACAGCCTGTGGCCGGTCTTCGCCGAGGTGCCGGCGGGCTGGCGGGCCGTGCACGGCCCGGCCGGTCGGCAGGACTGCGTCGACTACGTCAACGCGAACTGGACCGACATGCGTCCGCAGAGCCTGATCGACGCCGACCGCTGACCGGCGGCCCGGACCAGTGCGCTCAGTGCCGAGCGCGCTGGTCCGACCAGGCCCGCCACAGCGTGGAGTACGGGCCGTCCCGCTCGATCAGGTCGCTGTGGGTGCCCGCCTCGACGATTCGGCCGGCCTCCATCACCACGACCCGGTCCGCGGCCACCGCCTGGGTGAGTCGGTGCGCCACGATCAGCGCGGTACGCCCCGCCAGCGCGGCGTCGGCCACCCGTTCGAGCAGGCGCGCTCCGGCGCTCCCGGCCTCCGCGGTGGCCTCGTCCAGGATCGCCACCGGCGGATCGGCCAGGATGAGCCGGGCGAACGCCAACTGCTGGGCCTGCGCCGCGGTGAGGACGTGCCCGCCCGCACCGACCTCGGTGTGCAGGCCGTCGGGCAGTTGCCGCACCCACCCCAGCGCCTGCACCCGGTCCAGCGCGGCGCTCACCTCGTCGTCCGTGGCGTCCGGACGGGCCAGTCGCAGGTCGTCGACGAGGGGTCCGGCGAAGACGTGCACCTCCTGGGTGATCAGTGCGACCTCGCCGGCCGGGACCGCGACGTTCCCGCGGGTCGGCTGGTGCACGCCGGCGATCACCTTGGCCAGAGTTGTCTTACCGGCGCCGCTGCCGCCGACCAGGGCGACCCGCTCGCCGCGGGCGATCGTCAGATCGACGGCGTGCAGCACCGGCCGGTCCGGGCGGTAGGCGAAGTCCAGCCCACCTACCACCACCGCGTCCGGGCCGTCGCCGGCGCTGGCCCGCTGCCGTACGGGCGGGGTCAGGTCGGCGACCCCGACCAGCCGATCCAGCCCCGAGGCGGCGGCCTGGGCATCGTCGACCAGGGCGAGAGCGACGTTGATCGGGCCGAACAGGCCGTGGAAGTACAGCGCCGCCGCGGTCGCCGTGCCGATGCTCACCGAATCCCCGCGGACGAGGAAGAAGCCGGTGCCGAGGACGGCGGCGAGCCCGAGGAACTCGGCGACGTGCAGCCGGGCGTAGAACCGGGTCTGCAACGCGACGCCCCGCAGCAGCAGGTCCACCGCCTGCTGGGACCTCGTGGCGACCCGCTCCCGGTGCTCGTCGGCGATCCGGAACGCGCGGATGGTCGACGCGCCGTCGATCGTCGCGAGCAGGTGGTGCTGTTGCGTGGCGACGGCGACCCGCTGCCGGGCGTAGAGCGGGACGGCGCGGCGGGCGTACCAGCGCACGGTGTGCGCCTGCACGGGCACCGCGATCAGCGCCGCAACGAGGAAACGCCAGTCGAGCACGGCCATCCCGGCCAGGGTGAGCACGATGGTCAGCAGGGCGCGGGTGAACTCGGGGACCGCGCTGCGGGCCGCCTCGGCGATCACGGCGACGTCGTTGGTCACCCGGGAGGTGAGGTCACCGGTCCCGGCTCGCTCGACCTGTTCCAGCGGAAGGTGCAGCGCCGAGGAGACGAACCGTTCCCGTAGTCGGGCCAGCACACCCTCGCCGACCTGCGCGAGCAGGGCGACACCGAACCCGGCCAACACCGCCTCGACGACCGCGGCGGCCACCAGCCCCGCGCCGGCGAGGACCACGTCACCGGTGCTGCCGCCGCCGGTGGCCAGGTCGACGATGCGCCCGAGCAGCGGCGGGCCTACCAGCCCGGCCGCGGTGCCGGCGACCAGCAGGGCGAGTGCCCCGGCCAGCCGGGACCGGTGCGGGCGCACAAGCGTCCGCAACTGCGCCAGGGTGCGACGTCCGGTCGCGATCGGCAGCAACGTCGTCGAGTCGGTGGTCATGCGAGCACGGTCTCCCGGTAGGTGTCGTCCTCGGCGACCAGGTCGCCGTGCGCGCCGTCGGTGCGGACGGTGCCGTCGTGTACGACGATCACCCGGTCGGTCACCGCGAGCAGCGCCGGGCTGGCGGTGATCAGGATCGTGGTACGTCCGTCCCGCATCGCGCGCAGTCGCCCGGCGATGCGGGACTCGGTCGCCGCGTCGACAGCTGTGGTCGGGTCGTGCACGACCAGCACCGGCGGTTCGCCGGCCAGTGCCCGGGCGAGCGCGATGCGCTGCCGCTGGCCGCCGGAGAGCGAACGGGCCCGATCGTCCAGCACCGTGTCCAGTCCATCCGGGAGGCCGCGGGCCACCTCGTCGGCGTCTGCCGCGGTCACCGCTGCGTCGACGCGTGCCGGGAGGGCCCGTCCGGCGAGCGAGACGGCCGCTCGGACGGTGTCGTCGAACAGGTCGGTTTGATGTTCGACGGCCAGCACCACGGCCCGCAGGTCGTTCGGTGCGAGGTCGGCGAGCGGTATGCCATCCAGCTCGATCACCCCGGCGACCGGATCACGCACCCGCCCGAGCAGCCGCACGAACTCGGCCGCCTCGGCCGGGTCGGTGGCCACGATTCCGACAAGCTCGCCGGGGGCGATCTCCAGGTCGATTCCGCGCAGGGGCGGGCTGTCCACCCCGCGCAGCGCGAGCCCACCCCGGGCCGGCGTGACCGGGTTCGCCGTGCCGTCGGGCACCGCGACGGGGGTGTCCAGGACGGCGGCGACGCGGCGGGCGGACGCGCGGCCCTGAGCGAGGTCGGCGCCCACCCAGCCGAACGTGGACATCGGACCGACCAGGAACTGCGCCAGGCCGAGCGAGGAGATGAGCTGACCGACGGTGATCTGGCCGTGGAGTGCGAGGACCCCGCCGATGACCGCGATGACCGCCAGGAACGCCCCGCTGAGCGTGAGCACCAGTCCCTGGTACGCGGCCTCGGCGCGCGCTGCTCGTACGGTCGCGGCGAGCGCGCTGCGACTGCGCTGCGCGTACCTCTCAACCGCCGCCGTCTCGGCCCGCAGGCCCTTGACCACGCGAAGGCCGATCACGAGGTCGGCGGCGATGCCGGAGGCGTGCGCGCTGTGCTCCTGCTCCGTTTCGCTGCGCTCCTCCAGCGGTTTGCCGAACAGGCGGGTGAGCAGCAGCAGCGGCGGGGTGCCCAGGAGCACCACAAGCCCGAGTGGAAGGGAGATGGACAGCAGCAGGACCGCCGCGAGGATCAGGCCGACGACGGCGGCCACGCCGGAGACGACAGCGATGGCGACGGCCCCGACCCGGGCCGCGTCGCTCGTCGCGATCGACACCAGGGCGCCGGGTAGCCGGTCGGCCTCCGCGCCGCCGCGCTCGTGCAACACCCGCCCGGTCACCCGTAGCCGCAGGTCGTGCGCCGCCTGTTCGGCGGCACGTTCACCGGTACGCTCGCCGTAGCGGTAGCTGTAGCTCAGGCCGACGTAGACGGCGGCCAGCACACCCAGCCAGAGGGCCAGGCTGCCGACGCCGCCGTCCACGGCCCGGTCGATGATCACACCGATCAGGAACGGCACGGCGGCCTCGCCGGCCTGGTGGCCGGTGATCAGAAGCGTGCTCAGCGAGATGAGCCGCCGCTGCCTGCCGAGCGTGTCGGTGAGCAGTCTGCGTCCGCCGGTCACGCGGGAACCCGGTCGACAGGCGCCGCGACGACGCCGGCGCGGGCCAGTCGACGCCGCTGCCGCCCGGCCGGGACCACCATCGGTGTGTCCGTCTCCGGGTCGGTCATCACCCGGCAGGGCATCCCGAAGACCGTCTCCACCAGCTCGGCCGTCATCACCTCGGCGGGCGGACCCTGAGCGAGGACCCGGCCCTCCCGCATCACGATCAGCTCGGTGGCGTACCGGCAGGCATGGTTGAGGTCGTGCAGGACGGCGACGACAGTCCGGCCCTGCTCGTGCAGGTCGGCGCAGAGGTCCAGGACCTCGAACTGGTGCGACAGGTCGAGGAACGTGGTCGGTTCGTCGAGCAGCAGGATCGGCGTCTGCTGGGCCAGCGCCATCGCCAGCCAGACCCGCTGACGCTGGCCACCGGAGAGTTCGTCGACGAACCGGTCGGCCAGCTCGGTCACCTCGGTCTGGCGCATCGCGTCGGCGACCGCCGCCTCGTCCTCCGGCGACCACTGCCGCAGCACACGCTGGTGGGCGAAGCGGCCCCGGGCGACCAGCTCCTCGACCACGATCCCGCCGGGTGCGACCGACGACTGCGGCAGCATGCCGAGCTGTCGGGCCACCTGCTTGGACGGCTGCGACGCGATGGTCTGGCCGTCGAGGTAGACGGCGCCGGACTGCGGCTTCAGCACCCGGGCCAGTGACCGCAGCAACGTCGACTTGCCGCAGGCGTTGGGCCCGACGATGACGGTGAACGAACCGTCGGTGATCTGGACGTCGAGGTCCCGGACGACCACCCTCTTGTCGTACGCCAGGGTCAGCGCGTCGGCCCGCAGCCGCGACTCGGTCATCACTGTGCTCCTTGTCCGCGGTTACGTCGCTCGTGGAAGAGCAACCAGGTCAGGTAGATGCCGCCCAGGGCGGCGGTGACGAGACCGACCGGGACGTCATCGTCCGGCAGGATGCGCTGCGCCACCCAGTCACTGGCCGTCAACAGGGCGGCGCCCATCAACGCGGCCGGCAGGATCCCGGCGTTCGGCGACCGGGTCAGCCGGGCGGCCAACGGTGGCGCGGCGAGAGCGACGAACGCGATCGGCCCGGCCGCGGCGGTGGCACCGGCCGCGAGTCCGACGCCGGCCAGCGCGAGCACCACCCTGCTGCGTTCGACGGGTACGCCGTGCAGCATCGCGGGCTCGTCGCCCAGGGCCAACATGTCGAGGTGCCGGCCGTGGTAGAGCGCGACCGGCAGCAGCACCGCGACGGCGACGGCGACGAGCGTCACCTCGGTCCAGCCGGGGCCGTTGACGCTGCCGATCAACCAGACCTGGGCGGCGATCGCCTCGTCGAGTCGGCTGCGGTAGATCAGGTACGAGTTGAACGAGTCGAGGAGCGCGGACACTCCGACGCCCATCAGCACCAGCCGGAACGGCTGCACCCCACGGCGGAACGCGAGCAGGTAGATGGCGACCGAGGTGGCCAGGCAGCCGACGATCGCACCGGCCGCGACCTGGAAGCCCCCGCCGTTGAACAGCAGCAGGACGATCAGCGCGCCGGTTGCCGCGCCCACCGTCAGGCCGACGAAGTCGGGGCTGCCCAGTGGGTTGCGGGTCAACCCCTGGAAGATCGTCCCGCTCGCGCCCAGCGCCGTACCGACCAGCAGCGTGATCAGCACGCGGGGCAGCCGCAGCTCGTGCACGATGAAGTCGGTGCCCGGGTCGCCCTGGCCGACGAGGCTGCGGAGCACGTCGGGCACGGGGATCGGGAAGTCGCCGCTGGAGAGGTTGACCACCGCGACGCCCAGCGCCGTGAGCAGCAGCGCGGCGCCGGCGATCAGCGACCGCAGGTGCACCCGCAGCGAGAGCCGACCACCGCGGCTGCGGATCACCAGCCGGGTGGTCCGTCCGGACGGACGTAGCTGGAGAACCGGCCCGCTCACAGGGTGCTCAACCGGCGTCGGCGGCACAGCGCGATGAACAGTGGTGCGCCCAGGAACGCGGTGACCACCCCGACCGGCAACTCGGCCGGGGCCACCAGGACCCGCCCGAGCACGTCCGAGACGAGCAGCAGGGTGGGTCCGAGGACCAGCGAGTAGGCCAGGATCCAGCGGTGGTCCGAGCCGGTGAACATCCGGGCCGCGTAGGGGACGGCCAGGCCGACGAACCAGATCGGCCCGCAGGCGGCGGTGGCCGCGCCGCACAACAGCGTGATCGTGATCATGCCCAGCACCCGGATCCGCCCCGGGTGTGCGCCGACCGAGGTCGCCGTGTCGTCGCCCATGCTCAGCGCGTTGAGTTGGCGGCCCAGTAGCAGCGCGAGCAGGACACCGACCACCAGAAAGGGCGCCAACTGCGTGATCGTGCTGGACTCCCGGTCGGCGAGCGATCCGACGTCCCAGTGCCGGTACCTGTCGAACGCCTCCCGATGGGTCACCAGGATCGCCCAGATTCCGGCGCCGAGCACCGAGGTGAGGGACACCCCGGCAAGCACCTGCCGTTCCGGGGTGGGCGCCCGGCCGGCGCCGCCGAGTGCGAAGACGGCCGCCGAGGTGAGCCCGGCGCCGGCGATGGCGAACCAGACGTACCCGTTCGCACTTGTCACTCCGAGCAGCGCGATGGCGAGCACCACGCCGGTGGACGCGCCCAGGCTGACCCCGAGCAACCCGGGTTCGGCCAGCGGGTTGCGGGTGAGCGCCTGCATCACCGTGCCGGCCAGACCCAACGCCGCGCCCACGCCGAACCCGAGGATCGTGCGGGGCACCCGTAGCTGGTGCACGATCTCCGAGGCGGCGGAGCCGTCGTCGTGCCAGAGCACCTGCCAGACCGTGCCGAGGCCGAGCGAGCGGCTGCCGACCGCGATGCTCAGCGCCACCGCGGCGGCGAGGGCGACGATGCCGACGACGAGGCCGGTCCAGCGGCGACCGGTGCGCGACAACGACTCGCGCGGCACCTTCTGGGGTGAAACGGTCCCGGGCTCCGGGCGGGTGCCGGTGCCTGGGGTCAACACGTGCTCCATCCGTCCACCCGTTCGCATTACTCAATTAGGTGAGGCTAACCTACACTCCCGTTCGAGGTCACCACCCTGGGGCCTCGTTGGCAGAAAGGAACAGCCGTGCGGCTTCCCTCAATCCGCCGGGGCGCGACTGTCGCTTCGACCGCGCTCCTGCTTCTCCTCGCGGCCTGCGGTGGTGGGTCGGAGCCGTCGGCCCCGTCATCCAGTGCCGCCACCTCCAACGCCTTCCCGGTCTCGATCGAGCACAAGTTCGGCACCGCCACCATCCCGGCCGAGCCCAAGCGGATCGCCGTGGTCGGCCTGGTCGAGCAGGACGCTCTGCTGTCGCTGGGCGTCGTGCCGGTGGCAACCACCGAGTGGTTCGGCGAGAAGCCGGGCGCCATCTGGCCCTGGGCCGAGGCCGCGCTGGGCGGCGGGGCCAAGCCGCAGGTGCTCACCAACACCGATGGCATCCAGTTCGAGAAGGTGGCCGCCCTGCGGCCCGACCTCATCCTCGGCGTCTACTCGGGGCTGACGAGCGAGGACTACTCGAAGCTGGCGAAGATCGCACCGACGGTGGCACAGCCGAAGGACTCCGTCGACTATGGGGTGTCCTGGCAGGATGTGACCCGTACGGTCGGCACCGCCGTCGGCCGCAAGTCTCAGGCGGACAAGGTCGTCACGGATGTCGAGGCCAAGTTCGCGGCGGTACGCACGGCGAACCCGACCTTCGCCGGCGCGACCGGCCTGATGGCCACCACCTACGAGGGCTACTACGTGTACGGCCCGCAGGACTCGCGCGGCCGGTTCCTCACCGACCTGGGCTTCACGTTGCCGGCCGGACTGGCCGAGGTGACCGGCAAGGAGTTCGGCGCGAACCTGAGCCGGGAGCGCACCGACATGCTCGACACCGGTGTGCTGATCTGGCTGGTCGACAGCTACGACACCGACAAGGCGAAGGTCCAGGCCGACCCGCTCTACAGCAAGCTCAAGGTCAAGACCGAGGGTCGCGACATCTACCTGGAGAACGAGGAACTGGTCGGCGCCGCGACCTCGTTCATCACCCCGCTGAGCCTGCCGTTCCTGCTGGAGAAGCTCGTCCCGCAGCTGACCGCGGCGATGGACGGCAACCCGGCCACGGCGGTGCAGAGGTCCGCTTCCTGACGATCCGCGCGGGGAACTGGACCTGACAGGACAGTTCCCCGCCCGGGGGCCGGCAGTGGGCCCTCAGGCAGACCGTGGCGCGGCGTCGCCGCCGCGGAGGTGGTCCAACTCGGCGAGGTACATCGCCTGCATGCGGTCAAAGTGCCGGACCAGCAGCATGACCTCCTCGACGCGGTAGCCCTCGATGAGCCGCCCCGCCCGCTCGGCGAACCGCTCGTACGGTCGCCTCAACTCGGCGACCCGCTCCGGCCGCAGGGTGACGATCACCCGCCGCCGGTCCGCCGGATCGCGCTCGGCCGTCACGTAGCCCGCCTGCTGGAGCCGGCGGAGCATGCTGGTCACCGCCCCGGTGGTGAGGTTGGTCCGCTCGGCGACCTGCCCCGCGGTGGCGGAGCCGACGTCCGCCAGGTAGTCCAGGCACTCCAGGTCGCTCACGGTGAGGCCCAGCCGCTCCGCGATGGCGTACCGGAACACCACTGACAGCCGCGACGTCTCCCGCCCGGCGCGCATGAGGTCGGCGATCGCGGACGCACGGGCCGGCTCGTCGGACATGCCCGCAATCATGCCTCCGGCACGGTCACCCGGTGCAGTCGAGGTAACACGCGGGTCAGCACCCAGTGCGGTGCGGCCGCACTCCCGGTGAGGCGGCGCATCAGCCCGGCGGCGGTGTCGACGGCGCGGAAGGCGTAGGGCACCATCTCGTCCTGGTAGCCGGCGATCGCCTCCTCCACCGACGTGCCGCCGGCCCGGGCCTCGACCAGCCGGTGGCCGAGCACTGCGGCGTCGCGGAGCGCGGTGTTGCCGCCGTGAGCGCCGAACGGCGGCATGACGTGTACGGCGTCGCCCATCATCGTGGCCCGGGGTACCGCCCACCGGCGCGGGCGCCGGCCGGTGGCGAAGAGGTTGAGCACCGTGGCGTCCAACTCGGCCGTGCCGACCAGCCGCCGGATGACCGGGTGGAAGTCCATGCTCATCCCGGATGCCAGTCTCCACAGCGCCAGCAGGTCGCCCCGGACGCCGATGGGCACCTCCTCCTGCCGGAGCAGCAGTCCCCACATGACGTAGTCGTCGCCGGTGGGCGCGTAGCTGCCCGGGGCCAGGCGCGTGAACGCCTCCCGCGGGCTCTCGCCGAACCGCATGGAGGTGAAGAAGAAGGCGCGGCCCGGCCGGTCGGCGATGGCCAGGACCCCGCTGGTACGCAGCGCGTCCGGGATGACACTCTCGCCGTTCCGCAGGAGGGGCGACCGACCGTAGATGCCCGCCATCGGGGTGTTCGCCGGGTCGGCGTCCGGCATGAGCTGCGCGCGCAGCGCCGAGCCGACGCCGTCCGCGCCCACGACGACGCTTGCCGCGGCGGCCCCGCCGTCGGAGAACAGCAGCCGCGGCCGTGCCGGGTCGCCGCTGTCCACCGCGACGGCGTCCTTGCCGTAGTGGACGCGCCCGTCCAGCCCGGACTGCAGGATCGACCGCAGGGTCAGCCGGTCGACCTGACGGGTCGCGTGTGGCTCGTCCTTGAAGGTGATGGTGAATGCGTCCCGCAGCCGGCTGTCGGTGAAGCGCAGGTGCCCGCCGGGCTCGTCGCCGGTGGCCAGCGCCAGGTTGTACAGCGAGCGGGGCAGGCTCTCGCGCAGCGCCTCCAGCCCGTACCGGTCGAGAATGATCCGGTAGCCCTGCCGCCGGACGAAGGGGCCCGGATCCCGCTCGTAGACGTGCACGTCGATGCCGGCGCGCATCAGGTACTGGGCGAGGCAGAGGCCGGAGAGGCCGGCACCCGCGATTGCCACGGAGAAGTCAGTCGATACGCCCATGCGATTATCTTAATGACTAAGATGATTTCGGCAACCCCGACCGACCCTCGGCAGCCGTCGAGCAGCCGCGCGGGAAATTTTCTCTTTCAGGACGGTTTCAGCATCCAAGACGACGCAGCCGAGCGTCGTTGGCCGAACGATGCGGGTGTATATGCTCCCGCCATGGATCGTCCCGTGAACGTGGGCATGCTCGGTTGCGGCAACGTCGGAGCGGCTTTTGCCGAATTCCTCTTGGACCGGGCCCCCGATATCCAGGAGATCAGCGGTATCGATCTGACACTCAAGCGCATCGCCGTACGGGACGCGGGGAAGAAGCGCTCGGGCCTGCTGGCCCCGCTCATCACCGACGACGTGCGGGCGATCACCGACGCCGACGACATCGACGTGGTGGTCGAGGTGATGAGCGGCATCGAGCCCGCCCACGCGTACGTGCTCGCCGCGCTCCGCGCCGGCAAGTCGGTCGTCACCGCCAACAAGGAACTGATCGCCAAACACGGCCCGGAGCTGTACGAGGCGGCCGACGCCAGCGGCGTCGACCTCTTCTTCGAGACTGCCGCCGTCGCGTCCGTGCCGATCCTGCGCGTGCTCCGGGAATCGTTCCTCGGCGAGGACATCACCAGCGTCCTCGGCATCGTCAACGGCACGTCCAACTACATGCTGACGCGCATGTCCGAAGAGGGGCTCGGCTACTCCGAGGCCCTGCGCCAAGCACAGGAGGAGGGCTACGCCGAGCCCGACCCCACCAACGACGTGA
The DNA here is from genome assembly GCF_015751765.1 of Micromonospora ureilytica. NCBI lineage: Bacteria > Bacillati > Actinomycetota > Actinomycetes > Micromonosporales > Micromonosporaceae > Micromonospora > Micromonospora ureilytica. The sequence continues at coordinate 1,042,042 of NZ_JADOTX010000001.1, read as the reverse complement.
CGGGCGCGGACTCCGCGTCCAAGCTGGCCATCCTCGCCTCGCTCGCCTTCAAACGCGCGATCGCCGTCGACGACGTCGAGCGCGAGGGGATCGACAAGCTCGAACGCGACGACTTCGACATCGCGGCGCGTTTCGGCTACGTGATCAAGTCGATCGCCAAGGCCGAGGTCTTCGGGGCGGCCGGCTCCGGCGAGCGCGAGATCGGGGTCCAGGTCTTCCCGGCCCTGGTGGACAAGAGCCACCCCCTCGCCAACGTCCGCCACACGTACAACGCGGTGTTCCTCAAGGGTTGCGCGGCCGGCGACCAGATGTTCTACGGTCACGGAGCGGGGCGGCTGCCCTCCGCGTCCGCCCTGCTCGGCGACCTGGTCACCGCCGCGGACCACCTGCGACGCGGCACCCACCGCAGGGTGCCGCTCGGCAGCTCCGCAGTGCTGCGACCCACCGAACGGCTGGCGCACCCCCACTACCTCAAGTTGGAGGTCACCGACGCGCCGGGCGTCCTGTCCGAGGTGTCGGGTGTGTTGGGCCGCCACCAGGTGTCCATCCGCTCCATCACCCAGGAGGACCGCGCCTCGAAGGCGCGCGTCGTTTTCATCACGCACCGTGCCGAGGAAGGCGCCATGAGGCAGGCCGTGGCGGAACTGCGCAGCCTCGACAGCGTCCTCGGCGTCGGCGGCATGCTCCGCATCGTGGAGGCGTGAGCGGAGCCCCGCTCGGGAAGCGGGGCACAGCGACCAGTCGTCAGGACCGGGGATTGCCCGGCGAGTTGATCCGACGGACGCTGCTGACGTTCGAGTTACGTGGCGGAGCGGAACATCACTCGCGTGGCGAGTTTTCGGTAGAGGTTGGGCGTTTGCCGGTGGGGTCCGGGCCTGCGGTGTTCGTACGGTCGGCACATGAGCGATGCAAGTGGGCGGCGGATCCTTGTCTCTGGCGCGAGTGTGGCGGGGCTGACGGTGGCGTACTGGCTGAACCGTCTGGGTTTCCAGGTGACAGTGGTCGAGGTCTCGGCGGGGTTGCGCCCGGGTGGGCAGGCGTTGGACGTGCGAGGCCCGGCGCTCCGGGTCGCGGAAGGCATGGGCATTCTGGATGAGATCCGCGAGCGGAGCACGAGGCTGCGTGGGATGTCAGTGGTCGACAGGACCGGAGAGGAGATCTTCCAGACCACGGAACGCACGCTGACGGGTGGCCGGTTCGACGCTCCCGACGTCGAGATCCTGCGGGATGATCTTGTTGGCGTGCTACACGCGGCGGCCGGCGAGCACGTTCGATACGTCTTCGGTGACCGAATCACCGCCCTGCGCCAGGATGAGCTTGGCGTCGAGGTGACCTTCGAGAGCGCCGCTCCGGCCCGGTTCGATTTCGTGGTCGGCGCAGACGGCATGCACTCCGGGGTGCGTCGGCTGGCCTTTGGCCCAGAACAGCAGTTCTTGCGTTACCTGGGTGGTTACGTGGCGGTGATGACCATCCCGAACTTCACCGGCCTGGACCGCTGGCAGACGTTCCACATCGACGAGAACGTCGGCGCCGGAATCATCGGGTTGGGCAGGGACGAGGAGGCGAGAGCCTACCTCGGGTTTCAGAGCGACGAACCGATCGAGTACGACTTTCGAGATGCCTCATCGCAAAAGCAGCTGTTGACTGATCGGGTGAAGGGAATGGGCTGGGTGGTGCCGCAGATCGTGGAGCTCATGCGGGACGCCTCGAGCTTCCACTTCGACTCTCGCAGTCAGGTCGTCATGGAGCGCTGGACCCATGGTCGGGTAACGCTGGTCGGCGACGCCGGATATGCGGTCTCGCTGACCACCGGCCAGGGCACGTCAATCGCGATGACCTGCGCGTATGTCCTGGCTGGTGAACTCGCCTCGGCGGCGAACGATCTCGCCGCGGGCGCGATCCGCTACGAGCAGGAGGTGCGCGACTACGTGCTGCGGAGCCAGGCAGCCGCACGGAAGCTCAACGACGAGGAGACCGAGGAAGGGCCGGGCGGGTTCACGGACTTCGGGGAACTGGTCGAGGACCTGGCGTTGAAGGATTACCTGGCGGTGACGGGTTGATCGGCCGACTGAGGCTGCGGCGCCTGGTAGCGGCCGGGGGTCTGCCCGACGATGGCGGAGAACGCGTCGACGAAACTACTCGGGTTGGACCAGCCGCACAGCGTGGCGGTCTGCGTCACGGAACGGCCCTGCCACAGGAAGACCAGCGCGTGCTGGATACGAAGCTGGGTACGCCACTGGTGGAAGCTCATGCCGAGTTCCGCGCGGAACAACCGGCTGAGTGTGCGGGCGCTGGCCCCGGCCTCGCGGCCGAGCTCCGTCAGGGTGCGCGCGTCGGCCAGGTCCGACCGGAGCAGCTCGGTGACCGTGCGGAGCCGGCCGTCGCGCGGTTCCGGAAGGTAGAGCGACTGCTCCGGAGCATCCGTCAGCTCGTCGACCACGACTCCCAGCAGGCGGTCCCGTGCCTGCGGGCGCATCGTGCGCTCGGCGACCAGAGCGAGCATCGCCTCCCGCAACAAACCCGAGACGCCAAGCACCGCAGGATGATCCGGCAGACTGGTGCACAGCTCGCTCGGGATCATCAGCGCCACAACCTCGGTACGTGCCGGCGCCCGATGGGCATGATCGAAGCCGGCCGGCGTCCACGCCACCCCGTTCGCCGCAGCCACCCATGTCCCACGTCCCGTAGTCACCGCGAGCACCCCTGCGGTGGGATAGACGAGTTGGCCCTGACTGTGCCGGTGCATGATCTGCGCCTCGCCGTCGTACCAACCCCGCCCCACGACCGGGTCAAGCTCGACCTGGCGACTTTCCGGCATGCGCTCACCATATCCCCCCAGTTCGCACACCCTGCCGCCCAACAACAGAGCTTGAAGTGAGGAACAATGACCGGACTCGCCGAACGCCTGGCCGACGTCGCCAGTGGCGCGATGCTGGACAGCGCCCACGTCACCGGCCTCAGCCACCTCTCCCCCGAGTTCATTCGGATGACGCTGTCGGCCGAGGCATTCCGCAAGGCGACCTGGGTGCCCGGGGCGAAACTCCAGCTCCGGCCGCGGCGCGGCTCGATGAGCCTGCGCACCTACACACCGACGATGTGGGACGCCACCGACGGTGTGACGGAGCTGGTCGTGTACACGCACGGAAACGGTCCGGCGGCGCAGTGGTTCGAGCGGGCGACGGAAGGCCAGACCAGTGAGGTCTTCGGGCCGCGGCGCTCGATCGACCTGCGCAAGGCCGCCGGTCCCGTGCTCTTCGTCGGGGACGAGACCAGCGTGGCGCTCGCCCGCGCACTGCTCACCATTCCCGCCGAGACGTCGTATGTCTTCGAGGCACGCGATCCCATTGCGCTCACGGACGTACTCGCCCAACTGGGGATCAGCGAACGAGTGGCGGTCGTCGCGAAGGACGCCGACCGGGTCGAGCTTCTCCAGCACGGCCGCGCAGCGGCCATCCAGGCGCCGTACACCCTCATCGTCACCGGCGACGCGGCGACTGTGCATGCCGTGCGGCGCGACAGTCGTGGGTGGAAGCGGAAACCCCGGCAGGTCATGGGCAAGGCATATTGGGCCGAGGGCCGCACCGGCCTCGACTGACCGCATGACTTCTTCGCGGACCCGCTCAGATCGTTCGACGGCGTACCCGATAGCGCAGGTGAAGCACCCGATTGCCCTGAATCACCACGTCCGGATCCTCCAACAGGTGCTGCGCGTGGACGGATCCGAAGTACCGCTTGCCGGACCCGAACACGACGGGTACGACGTCCATGCGCACCTCGTCGACCAGGCCCGCGGCAAGCACCTGGCCACCGACGTCGCCGGCGGCGACCTCGACGACGCGGTCACCCGCGAGCTCCTGCGCCTTGGCCATGGCTGCCTGGACGCCGTCGACGAAGTGAAACGGCGCCTCGGGGTCCCAGCCCTCGGGCTTCGGCCGGTGCGTCACGACGACCACGTGGTCGACCCCGCCCGGGGGTTTCCCGTCCCAGCCGTCCGTCATGTCGAAGACGTGGCGGCCGGCGATCGTGACTCCGATCTGGTCCCAGTACGGCCGGGTGTAGTCGTAGGAGGACTGCGACACCTTCAACGCGCCGCTCTCGTCCAACGGGACGTCACCGCCGAGCAACCAGTCGAACAGTGGTCCGGGCTGGTCGTTCTCGTCCGCGACGAAGCCGTCCACCGACACCGAGCCGTACATGACCACCTTGCCCACTGGCGCTCCTCTGCTTGGGGGATGCCCTCAGATTAGAGTCCCGTGGGCTGTCGCTCTTGTACGAAATCAATCGGCCGGCAGCGGCCAACTGTCCAGCACGTGGCCGGGATGTTCGCGCAGGAACCGCCGCCGGACCTCGACATATCGGGTCGGTGTGAGCCCGGTGAACGCCCGGAACTCGTGGCCGAAGTGCGCCTGGTCGAAATAGCCTGCCCCAGCGGCGAGGTCGCTCCAGTCGATCGGTCCGGCGGGGTCGATCGAGAGCACTGTGGCGGCGAAGCGGTAGGTGCGGGCCAGCCGCTTGGGCGTGACGCCGACGAGCTCCTTGAACCGCTGCGCCAGGTGAGTGCTGCTGACACCGGCTGCCGCCGTCACGTCGCCGATCGCCACCACCCCCCTGGTCGCCACGATGACGCTGCTCGTATGCCGGACCAGTCCCAGACTGGGGGTCTCGCACAGCCGTCGCATCAACTCCTCCTCGAGCAGCGTCAGCATTTCGGACGGCCCGGCCGCCGTGGCCAGCCGATCCCGCAGCTCAGCGGTGGCGGGCCGGCCCCAGATGTGCTCTAACGTCACCGGCCGGTCACGTAGTTCGGCCGCCGGCATCGGCAGGAACGGCGCCAGCCCCCACGGCTTGAAGTGCACGCCGACGGACCGGGTTCGGAGTGGATAGCCGAACTCCCATGCGCGGGTGGGCATGGTGACCACGCAGCCGTCGGCGTACTCGGCCGCCTCGATGTCGGCGCCGGCGCGGATGCGGAACGGCGCCCCGAGGTTGACGATGAGCAACGCCGACGGCGGCGGCAGCGTCAGCCGGGAGTACGGCGGCGCACCCTCCAGGTAGTAAAGGTCGTCGATCAGCCCGTCCAGCGGCGGCCGCGGCACTCTGGACACGTACTCCACGCCCACAGTATCGCCGACGCCACACCATCGGGCGGGGGCTGACGCACTGACACGTCTGATTAGTCTGGTGATGCCCGGCCGGCTAGCCACGAGAGGCTTGCATGACTTCTGCACCCCGTACGGTAGTTGCGCGTGTTCCCGGTTCTAAGTCGGTCATGGCCAGAGCGTTGGTCATCGCGGCTCTGGCCGAGGGGACGACCCGCCTGGTGGCCCCTCTGGTCGCGGCCGACACCGTTGCTTTCGCGGAGGGTCTGCGCAGCCTCGGGTTCCCGGTGATCCGCGAGCCCGACGTGTGGAGCGTGACAGGTGATCCGGCCGGCCCGCCCGCCACGGAGGCGACGGTGTGGTGCCACGATTCGGGCACTGCGGCGAGGTTCGTGCCGGCCCTGGCAGCGTTGGGTTCGGGGCGATATGTGATCGATGCCAGCGCGCAGATGCGGGCCCGCCCAATGGGGTCATTGTTGACGGCGATGCGGGGCCTCGATGTTCGGGTCGACGCTGCGGTCGGGGGCGGCCTGCCGTGGGTCGTGCACGGCTCACGCGTCGCCGGCGGAGCCGTCGAGGTGGATGCGGGCGCCTCCAGTCAGTACCTCTCGGCACTGTGCCTGTCGGCACCGGCGATGCGACACGGCCTCACGGTGCGGGCACCCAACCCCGTCTCGGCGCCGTACGTCCATCTCACGTTGACGATGATGCGGCAGTTCGGGGTCGAGTCCAGTTGGCAGGATTCCACGATCACTGTCCCGCCGGGCACCTACCAGGCTCAGGAGTATCAGATCGAGCCGGATGCGTCGACGGCGTCGTACTTCTTCGCCGCTGCCGCCGTCACGGGAAACACGGTGACGGTGCCGGGTCTCGGCCGACTGTCGAGCCAGGGCGATCTCCGGTTCGCCACGGAGGTTCTACCGACGATGGGTTGCCGGGTGGAGGTCGGTGACAACAGCGTCACCGTCACCGGCCCGACCCGACTGCGTTCACCAGGCACGGTCGCCATGCGCGACATCAGCGACACCATGATGACCCTGGCGGCCATCGCGCCGTTCGCCGATGCGCCGACCCGGATCACCGATGTGGCGAACTGCCGGCTGAAGGAGTCGGATCGCATCGACGCGATCACCACCGCGCTCACCGCCTGCGGCGTGTCCACCCGCTCAGGTCCTGACTGGCTCGAAGTCGACCCGGGAATCCCGACTGGAGCGCTGGTGCGGACCCGCTCAGATCACCGCATCGCGATGAGCATGAGCGTGACGGGCCTTCGGACGCCGGCAATCGAGTTTGACGAACCGTCCTGCGTCGACAAGACCTTCCCGCAGTTTCACGAGGAGTTCGCCGCCCTGGCACGTGGCTGGGGCCTGCCACTCGACGAGAAACGAAACAGTGTCTGAGTCTGAAGCGGCGATCCCGATCGCGCCAGGTGTGGTCCTGGCCCGTTGTCCCAAACCCCAGAGCCACACCGGCATGGTGACGATGGTGGCAATCGACGCGGGAGCAGGGGGCGTGCTCCTCGTGGACAGCGGGATGTCCGACTACATGCCGGCGGCACTGAGCCCGGCGCTCACCCTGCTCGGCAGAGGCGTCCGGGACGTGACCGCGGTGTGCAGCACACACGGCCATCGTGACCACACGGGCGGCATCCCGGCGATCCGCGAGGTCAGTGGTGCGCGTTCCTACTTCTCCCCGCACGACATCGACCTCGCCGGTTTCGCACCCGACGTGCCGGTGTCCGGGGGTGACCGAATCAGCCGGGGGGACGTCACCCTCGACGTGGTCGAGACGCCGGGGCACACTGCCGGCAGCGTCTGTTTCTACGAACCGATCCGACGACTGCTGATCGTCGGCGACAGCGTGCAGGGTACGGGATCCGCCCGGAAACTCCCGGTCTACTACGGCTCCGGTCGCCAGTACCGGGCCAGCATCCGCAGTCTTCTGGAGCTGCCGGTAGACCTGATGGTGGTCGGCCATCCGCTGGAATGGCAGGGGGGCCACACCAGCGTGTTTCGGGGTGCCGACTGTCAGGGAATCCTCACCGCGAGCCTGCGAGCCTCGGAGGTGATCGCGGCGGCGACCGAGGCGGTGCTACGGGCGTCGCTCACCACCGACCTCGCAGCGAGTCGTTCGGCGATTTTGGGCCGACTGGCGGCCGCACCGACCTTCGCGCAGTTCGACCCCGGTGAGCCTGTCGAGGAGGACACTGACGCGACGCTCCTCAGCGAACTGGGTGACTTGACCGGCTCCGAGAAGCCCTGACTCGACCAGGGTTGGCGGCCGTCACCAGGCCGGCGCCGAACTCCTGGCCCTGATCGCAGGCGGCGATCGGAACGCGTTCGAGGCGTTCTACCGCCGGCACCCGCCGTGGCTGCGCCTGTGCCACCGCTGCCGACGATGACCTCATCGACGACGTGGTGCAGGAGACGTTCCTCGCCGTGTGGACCGGCGGTGCGGCCTCGTTCCGGCCTCGCGACGCTGACGCTGCTGTGTTAGAGATCTGCCGCCTGGACGATCAGGGCTAGTTGGACCCGATTGTTGGATGCGGTCTTGCTGAGGATGGCACTGATGTAACCCTTGACGGTCGCGACAGTGAGGGTGAGGGCCGCCGCGATTTCGGCGTTTGACTTGCCGTCGGCGACGGCCGTGGCGACCTGGATCTCACGAGCGCTGAGATGGTGGAGGCGTTCTCGTGCCGCCAGTCGGTCGATGTCGTGGCTGGTGCTGTTGGCGACCATCGTGATGAGCCGTCGGGCGATCTCCGGCGACAGAACGCTGTCCCCTTGGCGTGCTGACCGGATGGCGCGGACGATGTCCTCCGGTGGGGCATGTTTGAGGAGGAAGCCGACGGCTCCTGCCCGGATCGCTCTGACGACCAGGTCATGGTCGTCGAACGTGGTCAGGACGATCACCGCGGGGCCGTCTCCGCGGTCGTGGAGTCGCTGCGTCGCGGTGATTCCGTCGATCTTCTTCATCCGCAGGTCCATCAGGACGACCTGGGGATGGTGTGCGTCGACGATGGCCGGCACGTCGGCGCCGTCTGTTGCTTCTGCGACCACATGGATCCCTTGGACTCCGTCGAGCATCGCCCTCAATCCCATCCGTACCAGCGCGTCGTCGTCGACCAGGGCAACGCGTGTCGTCTCTTCTAGGTCCCCCATGGGAGCCTCGCGGTGACGACGAACTGATTAGCGGCCCTTCCGGAACTGAAGGTGCCGCCCAGAAGGGACACTCGCTCGCTGAGCCCACTCAACCCTGTCCCACTGCCGGGGATGATCGACGTCGGGCCGGGCCGTCGGTCGAGGAAGGTGCTGACTGTCACGGCGATTTCCCCCGCCTCCTGGGATCGGACCACGATCCGAACAGGCGAACCGGGTGCGTGCTTGCGCGCGTTGGTGAGGCTCTCCTGGACGATGCGGTAGGCGGTCGCCGCGGCGGCGGCATTCCTCGATGCGCTGCCGCTGGCCTGGTCGACGCACTGGTCCACGTTCACCTCCGTGCCGCTCAGCCGGGATTCGTCGATAAGCGCGGGCAGGTCGTCCAGCCCGACCCGGGGCTCAAGCAGACTTCCCGCGCTGGTCGATCCGTCGCGCAGGATTCCGATCACATCCTGGAGGTCAGCCAGCGCGTCGTGGCTGGTTTGCCGGATGACAGCGGCCATGGTGCGGGTCTGCTCCGGCGACAGGTCGGAGCGGAACTCAAGCGCACCGGCGTGGACGCTCAAAAGGGACAGGCGGTGGGCGAGCGCGTCGTGCATCTCCCGGGCTATCCGGCGACGTTCCTGGTCCCGGGTGGTCGCCGCAAGGAGTTCCTGGCCGACCTCGAGATCGTGTGCATGGTCCAGGACCGCCCGAAGGTAGTTGCGCTGGGCACGGACCATCAGGCCCCAGCCCGCCACGGCCAGGTTCATCAAGCTGCCCATGATGATCTGCGTGCGGTAGCTGAAGCCCGCCGGCTCGGGATACACCAACGGAAAGCAGAACGTCGCGATCAGCTCCGCCGCGGTCAGTGCGGCGATCACGGGAGTGCGAACCCGGATCGCCGCGGTGAACAGGGCGACCAGCGAGGCACCGGCGGCAAACGCGGACACGGCTGACGCGGCGACGGCAAACGCCGCGACCGCCACGGGGAATCTCTTGCGGCCCGCCAGCGCCCCACACGCAGCCGTACCGAGCGCGAGATCGAGGACCAGGGCGACGCGACTGTGCATATCGATGGTCGGGACCAGGATGAACAGGCCGAACCCGACCGCGACAACGACGAGACCGACGTCGACCACGCCCTGGCGGCTGATCACCCCTGGACGCCTCCCCGAACCCGGGGCGGAGGCATAGATGAGCGCATGCCAACGGCGACGCGGTCGCATCGGATGTGCGGCTCCGGGAGCTGTCATGTCATCGCACCCTAACGAACTGGCAGCGTTCCTCCTCACCCTCTTTGGTCGGGCGTTCATACCCTGCTTTGGTCTGGCAAGTCCGCCCTGCCTGGGGAGGTGTCGCGTTCGGCCCCACGCGCCGAGGCTTGGGTGACCCGCCGCACAGACCGATCGGATGGACACAGGCCCGCCGGCAGGAAGGTCAATCGCAAGCGGCGTCTCGCCCTCCTCGACCAGGTCGGGCTCGCTGGCTAGGCGGACCGACGGCCCACCGAACCGTCCGGCGGTCAACACCAGCGCGTCGCGATCGCCCGGGCGCTGGCGTCCAGGCCGTCGATCGTGTTCGCCGACGAACCGACAGGTGCACACCAATCAGGACAGGGAGTCCAGACATGACCAGTTTCAGTCGACGACAGGTGCTGCGTTCGGCGATGGCAGGAGGTGTCGCCGCCGCCGGTTTCGGCGGACTGTCACTGGCCGGCGGACGCGGTGAGACGACGCTAGCCGCTTCGGACGGTCGGCTCGGCAGGTACCCGTTCCTCGAGGGCGCGTTCGCCCCGGTCCGGAAGGAGGTGACAGCGTTCGACCTGCCGGTCACCGGCCGCATCCCCAGGGAGTTGGTCGGGCGCTATCTGCGGATCGGCCCCAACGTGCTCGGGTTGGAGGACCCGCAGGCCCATGCCTGGATGCGCGGTGAGGGAATGGTGCACGGAGTTCGACTTCGGGACGGGCGCGCCGAGTGGTACCGCAACCGCTGGGTCCGGTCGGCCGCGGTGGCCGAGAAGCTGGGCGAGCCGTACCCCGGGCCGGTGCCGGAGGGGGACTACGCCTGCAACACCCACGTCATCGCGCACAACGGCCGGATCCTGACACTGCTGGAGAGCGGACCCATGCCGTACGAACTCGACGGCGAGCTGAACACCGTCGGCCCGTACGACTTCAACGGAACGTTCAGCGGCGCCTTCACCGCGCACACCAAGCTCGACGTCGAGGCCGGCGAGTTGCACGCCGTCACCTACAGCCCGATGTGGGACCACGTCCGCCATCTCGTCGTGGACCCGGCTGGCCGGATCGTCCGGACGACGCAGGTCCCATTGGCCGGCAGCCCGATGATGCACGACTTCGCGTTGACCAAGCGGTACGTCGTCCTCTTCGACGTCCCGGTCACGTTCGACCCGGAGGCGGCAGCGGCGGGGCATCCGGTGCCGTACATCTGGAACGACCAGCACCCGGCCCGGGTCGGGGTGCTGCCCCGGGCGGGCGGAGCGGCCCGCTGGTTCGAGGTGCCGCGGATCCTCTACTCCCACACCCTCAACGCCTATGACGACGGCGGGTCGGTGGTGGTGGACCTCACCACGTTCCCGGCTCCGTTCTACGCGGCTGGTCGGGGCACCGGCGGTCCGGGATCCGTCGGCAGCCCGTCGCTGGACCGCTGGACGATCGACCTGACGCGCGGCCGGGTCCGCACGAGCCGGCTGGACGACCGCCCGCAGGAGTACCCCCGGGTGAACGACGCGCTGGTGTCCCGGCGGCACCGGTACGGATATTCGGCGGCCGCCGCCGAGATGTTCCAGGCCTACGAGACCGTCGACGGCGTCCCACCCGACCGGACGTTCACCAATGCGCTGATCAAGCACGACCTGAAGCGCGGCACGTCAGAGGTACACCGCTTCCCCCGGCACGCCGCCGCCAGCGAGGCCGTGTTCGTCCCAGCGGAAGCCTCGGATCCCTCGATCGCCGAGGACGACGGTTACGCGATGGCCTACGTGCACAATCCGGAGCGCAATGCCTCCGACCTGGTGATCCTGGCCGCGCAGGACTTCACCGGCAAGCCGGTCGCCCGGGTCCACCTGCCGGCACGGGTGCCGCTCGGTTTCCACGGCAGTTGGGTTCCCGACGCATGACGGAACCCTGGGCGCGCCCAGTGTCCCGACGTGAGCGTGTCCACGTCGCTTCGGCAGGCATCCGGCACGCGAGCGGCCTGTGGTCGCCCGCGTGCCGGGTGCTGTCAGTTGCCGCCGACCACCACGACGGCGTCGGTCGCCGCCTCGACGCGGTGGATCGGCACGAACCACGACGCGTTGACGGAGTTGCCGCAGCTATGGCTGCCCACCGCCGCCAGATCATTGGTGGCCGAGGTGGCGGTGTTCCACCGGGTCACCGGGGCTCCGGAGTCACCGCCCAGGGTGGCGCCGTCCTGGGCATGACCGGTGTCGGTGTCGACGACGACCATTCGTTCACCGCCGCAGCTGCCGTTGATGGACGTCACCCGGCCGTAGACCAGCCCACCGTTTGCCCCGGAGACGTAGACCGCCGAGCCGACAGCAGGCCAGCCGGTGTTCTTCCCGGAAACCGGATTCGCGGTCGAGGTGTTCCTTTCGCCGAACCACGAGTAGCGGCTGAAGTACCTGTCACCGAGAGGTGCGAGCATCGCAATGTCCGTGCCCAGACTCTCGTAGTCCGAGCTGATGCGGACCGCCCAGCCACCCGGGTGCCAGAACTCGTCTCCGTTGGTGCCGCAGTGCCCTGCGGTGGTCACCCAGTTGCTGTTGGTTCCGCCGCGAGTCATCCGGAATCCGGTCGTGCAGGACGCGTCCGCCGTGGACGGGCTGCCGGTGCTGCCCGCCCAGATTGCGAGACCGCCGTAGAACGGTGCCGTATCCGATCGGCGGCTCTGCGGTGCCGGGCCGGCCTGCGAAACGATGACGCGGGGCTTGATTCCGGTGGCCCGGATCGCCGCCGTGGCAAGCTCCTCCGCCTCACCGGCAGCCTCGATGACGATCTGGTCGGCGAGTTCGTCGAGACGTACCTGATGCACCATCCCGGCCAACTCCCCTGCCCAGGTGCGGGAGTCGTTCAAGCTCTTGGTCGCCTCCTCCAGGCGAGCCAAGGAGATGGCGGTCGCCTCGTACCGGATCGGCACGTCACCGGCGAGGGCGCGCAACGACCTGCCAGTTGCCCGCCACCGGGCACCTTCCTGGTTCTCCACGTATCTGACGACCAGTTGCCCGGTGGCCTCGTCGAAGTACGTGCTCCCCGAACCCTCCGGGTAGGTGGCCGCCATCGCCTTGAGACGGTGGAACTGCCGATTCACCGCCTCGGAGTCGATGCCCGCGGCGAAGCCGACGGTGGTGAGATTTTCGCTCTCGGGTGTGGGCGAGTCTGCCTGAGCGGCTGACGAGGTTCCCACTACGGCTACGAGTACGCAACTGACGAGCACGGTACGTCTACGCATGAGGCTCCCTGGTTGATGATCCGAACGAATAAGCGAACGTAAATACCGTCGCGTCACGCGCTTGCAAGGCGCTTGCAGCCTCCATGCGGAGCCGAGTCGTGGTCAGAAGATGTTCATGGCGATGCCGTTCGTCAACGAGGTCGTGCTCTGTACCCCGTCGATCTTGATCGGGTTGCCGGAGACGTGCTTCACGAAGATCCGCATGATGAAGGTCCGGGTTCCGCAGGTCGGATCGATCGGCACGCCCGTGAGGGCGAAGTTCGCGACGTAGTGGTGGGCGTCGTCGCGGATCGTCTTGCGCGAGGTCGCGGTGCTCGTGGTCCGGCACGTGTGGGAGGTCGGATCGAGTTGGATGAACTCGAAACGCACGTCGACCACCGCGTTCGTTCCGCGTGGCTGCTCGTACGCGTCGATGGCGCTCTTGCATGACGCGGTGCCCGTGTAGCAGGTGGTCAGCTCCAGGTTGGCCAGAGCCTGCACCGAGGTCGCGCCGGCGGCGGCGGTCCACTTGTGCACGGGGGTGCCGTCGTTGTAGAACACCCAGGCCGTGGACGTGCCGGCGCCGACATAGGTGCAGGTGCTCGACGTGCCGGTGCTGCTGCAGGCCGGATTCTGCCACCACCGCGCACCCACCTGGTTGGTGTTGCTCACCTCCAGCCACGTGTCAGTCGCGACGGCGGTCAGGTAGTAGCCGTCGAGCGAGGTGGAGGCCGTGTACCCGTACATGCCGCAGGTGTAGGTGCCCGCCGATGGCGCGGTGAAGAGCAGGTCGGCGTAGATCGGCAGGTGCCCGGGCCTGGCGTAATAGGTGGTGTCCGAGCCTTCGTGGTTCCGCGAGGACGTCGATGTGGTGCCGACGACTGCGCCGGCTGGGTTCACACACTTCAGGGTGTTGTTCATCGACACGATCTGCGGGACGCTGCTGGTCGCCTGGAGGCGTCCACGCACATGCCGGGATTCCCCGGCCGCGAGGGTGACCGTCCTGCTCAACAGACGCTCCTCGACCCGCGAGTGAAAACTGTTCGCGCTGGTCAGCGTCACGCGGGTCACGGGTCCGTCGTCGGCATGCACGACGGTCGCTGCGGACATGACGACCGACAGAGCGGTCACGACCACGCTGAGGATCTTTCGCACGTATCGACTCCTGTCTGGTGCTTGGCGGGTCCGGCCACCGTCACGTGACGCGCTTGCAAAAGTCCTGCACTCGCCCGTCTCGGCCCGCGAATCGACCGTGACTGATCGATTGCGGCATAATGGTGAACGGCGGACAATCGGGGGGTTGCGGTGGTGGAATTCCGGATCCTGGGCACCGTCGAGGCATGGGCGGGCGGGAAACGGGTCGACCTCGGTTCGCGCAAGCAGCGCCTGGTGCTCGCGGTGTTGCTGCTGGAGCCCAACCGAATGGTGCCGCTGGACCGGTTGGTCGATCTCGTCTGGGGCGAGGATGTGCCGGCGTCCGCACGAGCCTCGATCCAGACACTCGTATCCCGTCTACGCACGGCACTTCGGCAGGCCGGCGACGGGCCCGCAATCGTCGGCCGGGGAGCCGGCTACGTCGTACACGTGGATCCGCTCATGGTCGACGCGCATCGGTTCACGGACCTGGTCCTCAAGGCCGGCTCGTCGGATGACGAGCGCGCGGTCGAGCTGTTCGACCAGGCGCTGGCGCTCTGGCACGGCGAGGCCCTCGCGGGTGTGGCGTCCACGGAAGTCGCGGAACGCCTGTGCGGTCACCTCGATGAAGCTCGATGGACCGCGCTGGAAGACCGCCTGGACGCCCAACTGCGGCTGGGCGAGGGCCGGCGGCTGCTCGCCGAGCTGACCAGGCTCGTGACCGACCACCCGCTGCGGCAGCGGCTCGTGGGCCAACTCATGCTGGCGCTGCACCGCGATGGCCGCACCGCCGCCGCGCTCAACGTCTATCGCACCCTGCGTACGCGACTGGCCGGTGACCTCGGCCTCGATCCGGCACCGGAACTGGTGTGGTTGGAGTCCGCGATTCTGCGCGCGGACCCGGCTCTGGATCCGGCCGCGAGACCCATGGACACATCACCACCCGAGCCGGTACGGCCGGCGCAGTTGCCCCACGACGCCCACGGATTTGCTGGACGCGCAGAAGAACTCGCCCGGCTCGACGCCGGACTGGAGTCCACGTCGGGCACGAAGATCTGGGTCATCAGTGGCACCGCCGGCGTCGGCAAGACCGCCCTCGCCCTCCACTGGGCCCACCGCCACCGGGAGAGGTTCCCGGGTGGGCAGCTCTACCTCGACCTCCGTGGCTTCGACGCCGAGCACGACCCGCTCAGCGAGTCCGCCGGACTCCTCCAGCTGCTCAGCGGCCTCGGTGTCGATCCCCGGCTGATCCCGGCGGATGTGGCGGGCCGGGCGGCTCTGTTCCGCTCGCTGCTGGCCGGCGAACGCGTCCTGTTGGTGCTGGACAACGTGCGCGACGCGGCCCAGGTGAACGCGCTGATCCCGTCGGCGGGCACGGTCATCCTCACCAGTAGGCAGCGGCTCGGGGACCTGATCGCCCGCACCGGCGCGCAAACACTGTCGCTGTCCGTGCTCACCGTCGCAGACTCACGCCGGCTGCTGGAGGCCGCGCTCGGCGTCGACCAGGTCGCCACCGAAGCAGCCGCAGCCGGGAAACTGGCGGATCTCTGCGGTCACCTGCCGCTCGCACTGCGGATCGCGGTGGCCAACATCCTCGCCGTCCCGAATTCGGAGATCACCGGGCTGGTGCAGGAACTCTCCGATGGTGACCGGTTGGCCGGGTTCACCGTGGACGGTGCCGAGGAGAGTGCCGTCACGAGGGCCTTCGCCTCGTCCTACAGAGCGCTTCCAGCGGAGCATCGGCTGCTCTTCCGTCGCCTCGGACTGCTGCCCGGACCGACATTCACCGCGCTGCCGGCGAGCGTGGCCGCCGGGCTACCGCCGGCTCGGACTGACCGACTGATGAGGGCGTTGGCCGCGGCACACCTGGTCGAGCAATACACACGTGGGCGCTTCCGGTTGCACGATCTGCTCCGACGGTATGCGGTCGACCGGGCGCTGGTCGAAGACACGGCCGTCGAGCGCGAACACGCCCGCGGACTGGTCTTGGACCATTACCTGCGTACAGCCGACGCGGCGGGCAGGCAGCTCATCCCTCACTTCCTCCGGCTACCGAGGAAGGTGGAGAACGACATCGGCTTCCCGGACAACAGCAGCGCGCTCGCCTGGCTCGACGCCGAGTGGCCGACCCTTGCCGCCGCGGTCGGCCAGGCAGCAGCGCGAGGCCCACGACCGCTGGCGTGGCACATCGCCGACGCCCTCCGGGCCTACTTCCACCAGCGCGGTCACCGCGCGGAATGGGTGAACGTGGCCTCGATGGCGCTGGAAGCCGCGCACGGCGAGGGCGACGAACGGGCGCAAGCTGCCATGCACCAGAGCATCGCGCTCGCCTACGTCAACATGGGCCGCTACGCAGAAGCGAAAGACCATCTCGACAGTGCACTACGGCGGAACACGTCCGACGGCTGGCACGAAGGCCGCGCCGCCGTGCTGAACAATCTCAGCGCGGTCCACCAGCGCCTCGGCAACCCCCACGCGTCGATCGACTGCGGGCTGGAATCACTGGACCTTCAACATAAGTCGGGGAAAACCGCCGGGATCGCCATGCCACTGGCGAATCTCGGCTTCGCCTATTGGCAGTTGGGCCTGCTGGACCAAGCGCTCGAGCACTTCGGCCGGGCTCTGGAACTGGGGGAACAACAGGGCGCCCGTTTCAGCGTCGCCGTCCTGCTCGTGGATCTCGGGAACGTGCACCGAGACCTCGGCAACCCCGACACGGCCGAGGAGTTCTACGCCCGGGCGCTGGCCGCGAACCGTGAACTCGGGTATCACTACGGCGAAGCGACCGCGCTGTCCGGCCGCGCGCTGCTGCACTGCCAGACAGGTCCTTCGGAGCAGACCCTCGACGACGCCCGGTCGGCAGTCGAGCTGACCAGGAAGATCAGTGACCGCGGTACCGAGGCGTGGACACTCAACGCGCTCGGGGACGTCTGCCTGCGGTTGAGCCTGCCCGCCGAAGCCGCGGACCACCACGACCGAGCCCTGCAGATCGCGCGCTCGACCAGCTTCCGTTGGTGTGAAGCCGATGCGTTACGGGGCTCGGCCGCGGCGCTGCTGAACCTCGACGACCTCGACGAAGCCCGGGCCCGAGCCACGCTCGCCATCGACCTCGCTCACCGGGCCGGGTACCGGCTCGTCGAGGCCCGCGCACTGCGCACACTCGCCGAGATTCGGGCGAGGCTGGACGGGAACGAGCTCGCGGGCGCGCGCAACAGTTCGCGGCGGCGGTAGACCGGCGCGAGATCGGCCAATACCGCTTCCATCTGCTTCGGCGGCAGATGAGCGTGTCGGGCGCGGCGCCTCAGCTAGGTCGCTGTCGTACCGCGGCGATCTCGGCGTGGTGGTCGACCGCCCAGTCGGCCAGCGCGGAGAGCGGTTCTAGAAGGCTGACGCCGAGCGGCGTCAGCCGGTACTCGACGCTCGGCGGCAACGTCGGAAACACCTCACGATCGACCAGGCCGTCGCTCTCCAGCGTGCGCAACGTTCGGCTGAGCATGCGCGGGCTGATGCCCTCCACGGCCCGATGCAACTCGTTGAACCGGTACGGACGCCGGCCGAGCAGGGTGAGCAGCAACAGCGTCCATTTGTCGCTCACCTGGCGCAGCACGTCGGTGACCGGACAACGCTCGTACTCCCCCACCGGAACGGGCATCGGCAGGCGATGGTCGTGCAGTGAGGCACTCACACCGATGTTACTTGTGGACATGAAAATGCCTTCTTTCGCCTCCGCCGGTCGGCTGCCCAGAATCAGCACGTCAATGAGCAACGATAATGGGGGTCGGCATGGGCGTCGTGGTAATCAGTGGCGGCACGAACGGGATGGGACGCGCGTTGGCCCTGGGGCGGGCCGAACGCGGCGACCGCGTCCTGGTGCTCGGCCGCAGCCGTGAACGCGGCGAGGCGCTGGCCGGAGGCTCGATCGCCTTCCTTCGCGTCGACCTGTCCAGCGTGGCCGAGACGCGGCAGGTCATCGAGCACATCCTCAGCGAGTACGAGGCCGTGGACGCGCTGGCGCTGTTCGCCAACGCTGTGGCGCCGCGTCGCATCGTGACAGTCGAGGGCATGGAGCGCACATTCGCGCTCTACTACCTCAGTCGATATCTGCTCAGCTTCGGCCTGCGGCCGGCCCTGGACCGGGCTGTCGCACCGGTGATCGTGAACGTCGCAGGTGTCGGGGTCACCAAAGGCAAGGTGCACTGGGCCGACCCGCAGCTGGCGTCGGGCTACTCAGCCATCGCCGCACAGCTGCAGGCCGGTCGAGCCAACGATCTGCTCGGCGTGGGCTTCGCCCAACGGTCCGGCAGCCGCGCCCGATACGTGCTCTACCACCCCGGATTCACCAAGAGCGGCGACCGCAGCCCGCTCCCGCTGGTGGTCCGCGGGCTACTGGCGGTGGCGGCGGTGGCAGCCCGACCCGTCGCAGACGCGGTAGCGCCGATTCACCAGTTCCTGGACGCGCCGCCAGCCGCGCCGGTGACCGCCGTCGACCGGGAGAAGCGACTTCCGCCCAGTTTCCCGACCCTCGACCCCCGCGACGCCGAGCGGTTGATGGACCTCACGGAGAAGCTTCTGAATTGAGGCGTCCGCGGGGAATCACCAGGCCGGACTCGTAGGCGAGCACCACAAGTTGGGCGCGGTCGCGGGCGTGCATTTTGGTCATGGCGCGGTTGAGGTGGGTCTTGGCGGTCACCGGGCTGATTCCCATCCGTCCCGCGATCTCGTCGTTGGACATTCCGTGCGCGGCCAGGGCGACGGCTTCGCGTTCGCGGGTGGTCAGGTGTGCCAGCGCAGCGTTGTTGGAGGGTGGCGGCTGGGTGACGTACCGATCGATCAGTTTGCGGGTGATCGATGGTGCAAGCAGGGCGTCGCCGCGTGCGGCGACGCGGACGGCGGGCAGGAAGTCTTCCGGCAGGATGTCCTTGACGAGGAAGCCGGCCGCGCCGGCCCGCAGGGCGTTGAAGACATATTCGTCCAGGCCGTAGTTGGTCAGGATGACGACGTGGACCGCGGCCAGGGCCGGGTCCGCCGCGATCCGGCGGGTCACCTCGATGCCGTCGAGGATGGGCATCTGGACGTCGACGAGTGCGACGTCGGGCAGGTGCTGCCTGGCCAGCGCCACCCCCTCACGGCCGTCGGCGGCCTCGGCCACCACAGTGATGTCGTCCTCGGCGTCGAGCAGGGCGCGGAACCCGCTGCGGATGAGCGGCTGGTCGTCGACCAGCAGGACCCGGATCACGACGCCCGTTCCACGGGTAGTTCGGCGTGCACCCTGAAGCCGCCCTCGCTGCGCGCTCCGGCGCGGAGCCGTCCGCCCAGAGCGGTCACCCGCTCCCGCATCCCGAGCAGCCCGACCCCGGGCACCAGCCCGGACTCCGCCGTGGCCGTGCCGTCGTCATCGACCTGGACGACGACCGCGTCGGGGCGATACTCGACACGGACCGACGCGGTGACGGCTGCGGCGTGCCGGGTGATGTTGGTCAGTGACTCCTGCACGATCCGGTACGCAGTCCGGTCCACGGTGACCGGGACACCGCTGCGGCGGCCCTCGATCGTCAATGACGCGGCCAGACCGGTCGTCCGCGCCCGCTGCACCAGGTCCGAGATCTGGTCGAGCCCGTACGACGCGGTGCTGCCGTCCTCGCGCAGCGCTTCCAGGGTCGCGCGTAGTTCCCGGGACGCCTCACGACCGGCGTCCCGGATCGCCAGCAGCGCGTCCGGCACCGATTCGCCCCGCTTCTGGGCCAGGTGCACGACGGCTTCGGCCTGCACTTTGATCACCGAGATCTGGTGGGTGAGCGTGTCGTGCAGCTCCCGCGCGATGTGTAGCCGTTCTTCGTCGGCGCGGCGCAGCGCGATCTCCTCGCGGGTGCGTTCGGCCTCGTCCGCGCGTCGCTCGGCTTGGCGCAGTGCCTCGCCCGCCGCACCCGCGGCGATCAGCCAGGCCAGCTCAAGGACACCCCTGGCCTGCGCGAACGCCTCCCCCGCGGGGAGACCCGAGGTCATCGCCGCCACCGGGAGGGCGGCCAGCATGAGCACGCTCGTCACCACGGTCACGGTCCGGTGCCCGGCCCGCACCGCCGCGTAGACCGCGACCAGATACGCGACCGCGAACACGTCAAACCCGGCCGCCTGATAGCCCGCCGCGCACACCCCGGCCACGACCAGGACAACGACCGGAGCCCGCCGCCGCGCGACCAGCGCCAGACCGCCGGCGCCCAGCAGGACGACGCCGAGCGGATCAAGGCCGGCGGCGGGGCGCTCCCCAGACAGCCCGCTGATCAGCAGGATCGCCGCTACCCCGGCCGCTATCAGCCAGTCCCGGACACCGATCCGTGCGCTGCTCATGCGCGCACCCTAACCGGACACCCGCCCGGGGCGAGTCGTGCGAGCGAAGGACCCGCCCCTACCGCGTACGCAGTACCTTCCCGGCTCGCGCCCGCATCCGCAGTAGCCGGTGCCCACGACCGCAGCAGCATGACATGACCACGACGGCACGACGCCAGGCGGCGAACCACCGGACAGGATCAGGCGACAGCTAGTTCGGGCCAGACGAAGGAGCACCTCATGCCCATCAGCGACCTGCTCGCCGCGTCCACCGTCGACGCGTCCACCCTGACCGGCGACCGCATCCTGGCCACCGCGGCGGTCGTGGTGGCGCTGGCCGGCGCGATCATCGGCGGACTGGCGCTGGGCCACCCCACCAGCCGCAGCAGGAGGCGCAGATCGGCCGTGGCCCTGATCGCGGGAGTGACCGGTGTGCTCGTCGGCGTGCTGGTAGTGGTCACCGCCGACGGAGGACCCGGCACCGGCAACGGCATCGTCGGCGGCTACGCGGCCCTGGTCCTCGGCCTGCTCGCCACTCTCCTCGGCGGACTGGCCCTCGCCCGAACCCACCGCACCGCCTGAAAACCGAACCATCGAACCTTGAAACGAGCCGTCAGGTGCCGTAGCCGTGCAGAAAGGCGCGGACGCCCGCAGTGACCGCCTCGGTGATCTCGTGCGGAGTGGGCGCCGCACCGGGCTGTGTGGGTAACCCGGCCGACACGAGCAGCATGAGGTGCAGGGCCGCGCGGTCAGGATCATCGACGATCAGGACTCTCTGGCTGGCCAGCTCGCCGAGGCGGGCGGAGAGTTCCGCGCGGACGCGTACCGGTCCGGCTTGCCGCCAGGTGCTGGTCGCGGTCTCCACTGCGGACCCGGACTCGGCCCCCAGCCGCTGGACCAGCCTGAAATGGTCGGCGTGCGTGGGCATTGGGGTGACCCAGGCGCGGCCGAAGTCGACCAGGTCGGCCTCGAGATCGGTGACCTTGCGCAGATGCCGATCGATGATCCTGATCTGCGCCTCGGCGGCGCTTGTCGAGCTGTGCTCCAGCACCTGCTGGAAGAGGCCCGCCTTGTCGGTGAAGTGGTTGTAGATGGTGCGGGTGGAGACGCCCGCCTCGGCGGAGATCGCGTCGATGCTCGCACCCGCGTACCCGTCGCGGGCGAAGACGCTGAGCGCACCAGCGAGGATCGCCTCCCGCTTGCCGCTGCCTCCGCCGCGCGGCTGCTCCCTGCCGGAATCTCTGCTGGTCATCGCCAACCTCCATCAAAAGTGCAACGCTCGTTTTACTTTTTACAATGCACGTTGTACTTTACCTGAGTCCGGGGAGATCCACCCCTCGGCATCCGAGGAGGAATGATGTCCATCGCGTACGCCGTCGCAGCGATCGTCACGGCAGCTGTCCTCACCTTCTCCGCGCGCGGCATCCTGGTCCGCGATCCAGACGTGGTCGCCACCCTGACCCGTGTCGGAGTGAAGCCGACGCTGATCCCGGTCCTGGCCCTGCCCAAGATCGCGGGAGCGTTGGGCCTGCTCGCCGGCATCGCCTACCGCCCGCTCGGCCTCGCGGCCGGAATCGGCGTCGTGCTCTTCTTCGCCGGTGCCGTCCTGGCCCACCTGCGCGTGAAGGATGCCAGGGGTGCGCTCGGCCCGGCCGTGTTGGCACTCATCGGCGCCGCCGCTCCCTGCCTCGCCATCGCCACTGTCTGAACCACACACACCCGCGACGAGGAGGAGCATGTCATGCGATACCGAAGGTTAGGCCCCACCGGACTCCGAGTATCGGAGCTGTTCCTGGGCGCCACGTCTTTCACCGCCCGCTGGGGACCGGGCGATCCCGACGAGTACCAGCGCATGCTCGGCACCTACGCCGACGCCGGGGGCAACGTCATCGACACCGCCCTGGCGTACGAGGAAAGCGAAGAGGTCGTGGGCGCCCTGCTGACAGGCCAACGCGATCGCTTCGTCCTGGCCACCAAGTACACGGCGACACGGGACCCCGCCGACCCCAACGCGTCCGGCAACCACCGCAAGAACCTGCGGCTGTCTCTCGAGACGAGCCTACGACGGCTGCGCACCGACCACATCGACCTGTACTGGGTGCAGGTCTGGGACCGTCACACGCCCATCGAGGAGACCATGCGCGCCCTCGACGACGCCGTGCACGCCGGCAAGATCCTCTACACCGGATTCTCCAACGCCCCGGCCTGGCTCGTCGCCCGAGCCAACACACTCAGCGACTGGCGCGGCTGGACCCCGTTCGCCGGCATCCAGGTGCCCTACAACCTGTTGGACCGCGACATCGAGCGGGAACTACTGCCGATGGCACACGCCCTCGGCCTCTCCGTCGCGGCTTGGCGCCCGATGGCACAAGGGGCCCTGGCCGGCCTGGCGACCCGCCCGCTCAGCCCTCGCGAGCAAACGATCGTCAGCACAGTTCAGGACGTCGCCGTCGAACTGAACGCCACCCCGGCGCAGGTAGCAGTCGCCTGGATCCTCGCCCGCTCAGGCGCCATCCACCCCATCGTCGCCGCAACGAGTGCGAACCAACTCGCCGAAAGCCTCGGCTCGACCGCCGTGCGGCTGCCCGAGGAGGCGATCACCCGGCTCACCGCAGCCACCGACTTCACCGCCGGCTATCCCGCAGACTTCATCACCGCGGGGGAACACGACCCGTGGCTGTACGGCGACACCGCCCGGCTGGTGGACCCGCCGCGCGCCCTGTGGTGAACGGTCCACTGCAAGCATTCTGCGGGCGAGTTGCAAGCCGTCCCGCCGACAATCTGTCGGTCGGTCTCCGCTGGGCGGCCGGCCAGCCGCTCTGACCCGGAACCGATGACCGATCTATCGAAGTGGACTGTGGCCGCCAGGCGGTGCGAAGTGCTCGACAGACCGCTACCAGTAACGGAGAAAATCGTGGGTTCACGCATCACGATCACCGCCGGTTCACTCGCGATCGCGGTGACAATGGCCCTCACGGCGTGCGGCAGCCTCGACAGATCGCCCGACCCCGGAGGCGGCAGCAAGGAGTTGAAAGAGACAGTTGGCGCCACGGCGGGCACGCCCGAGAAACTCGGGGCGCCGATCGGAAGCCAAGACATTCAGATCAGCGACAGCGGCAAGCTCTTCCTGGTCAGGGTCGAGCTGTACCCACTCCGACGCGACCAGGGTTTTGTCACCGTCAACGTCCGCCTGACCCGCACGGATGCCACCGACAACCGGGACCGTTGGCAGATCGCGAGCGCATTCCAAGGTGACACGATCGCCCTGGCCTTCTCGGGCGTGACGTTGATCGACCGGAAGAACCGAAAGCGACACCTGGTCGCCCGGAGCGGGGACCAGGACGCGAAGCCCAGCCAGGTGGAGTATCTCGCCTCGTCGGGCCTCGCCTCGGTGTTCGTCCAGGCCGGCCAGTCGGTCGACCTGTACGCCATGTTCGGAGCCCCACCTGATGACGTCACCGCCGTTGATGTGGTCATCCCCCGCGTACCGGTCTTCGAGAATGTACCGCTCGCCTAGCCGGCGGACAGCGCTGGCCGTCACGCTGGCCATCTGCCTACTGGTCAGCGAACCGGCGGTAGCCTGGTCCGCGCCGATACCGACGCCAGCGCCATCGACCACCATCGTGCCTGGACCACAGGTCGCCTCCGGCGAGCAGGTGAGCGCGCCTATCGTGGACATCCAGGGGCCGGTGCAGGACATCTTCCTGCTCACCGGGGACCCCGACGGCGCCAGCCTGCAGGCCGAGTCCAGCAGGCGGATCGAGCTGACACTCGCGGCGGATGTGCTCTTCGCCTTCGGTAGGGCCGATCTGTCCCCGGCTGCCCGTGCCCGGCTGGCCGAGATAGCCGAACGGCTGCGTACCCAGGCCAAGGGCAAGGTTCAGATCGACGGGCACACCGACTCGGTCGGTGACGACGCGCAGAACCTGACGCTGTCCCGCCGACGGGCCCAGGCGGTGCGCGACGCGCTGAGCGCAGCACTCGCCGACAGCGGGATCACCTACGAGATCAACGGCTTCGGAGAGAGCCGACCCGTCGCGCCGAACACCGTGGACGGCAAGGACAACCCGAAGGGCAGATCCAGCAATCGACGTGTCGAAATCCGGTTCGACAAATGAGCCGGAGCATCGTTCCTCAGTGAGCGCGGGTCGGTGCCGGGGTGCGGTAACAAACCGCACCCCGGCAGAGACGCCGGTCGGGGCCGACATCACGACGACATGTGCCGAGAGCCCCCGAGCCACCCGGGGTTCCAGGTCAGCAGCCGAGCCGCTTACTCGAAAGGGCGATGTCGTCGATCCAGAGGTCGAACTCGCCAGGTGTCGTGCCGCCCTGGTAAAGCTGCCAGCCGATCTTCACCGTGTCGACCGTCGGCAGGACGAACGGAACATCGTTGCCACCGTGGTCGCTCGTGGAGGCGGTCAGCTCCGGGTTCGCCACGCCGTCGATCCACACGGCGACGCGGTTGTCCGCCGCGTCGATCTTCCACTCGAAGCACTGCCAGGTGTCCTCGACGACCGGGGCGGACTCCCGCCAGTTGGTCCAGTCGCCGGTCGGACCTCCGTCGGCGCCGATCCCCCAGAAGGTTCCGGGGACCGTGGGCGCGTACTGGCCACCGACCGGACGGACGACCTCCGTGCTGCCGGTGCCTGTCGCTTCCACAAGCGTGAAGTGCGCCCAGTCCGGGGCCGTGGGGAAGGCATCGACGCGTAGACGCATCCGGCCGTAGAAGCGGTTGCCCGGCGCGGCGAAGTCGTCGACGCGCAGGAAGGCGCGTCCGTTGTCAACCGTGTGGATATGCAGCACCTGGTTGCCACGGCGGGCACGTTCGACGGTGAGCGTGCCGTGGCGGGTGTCGACGCCCCATTTCAACGTGCTGGGCCCCCCGGGAGGCAGTCGCTCGAAGTCCTCGCAGAAGAGCAGGCCACGGGGGCACGAGGACGGGGAGGCCCCCGACGCGCCGGCCGGGACGCTGCCGACTGCGGCGCCGAGGATCAGGGCGGCGCTGAACGCCGCGAGAAGTTTGCGCATGGTCATCCTTCATGAGGGCTGGTCCCCCCAGCACAGGGGCGTGCGAGGGGGTTGGCATCGGTCGGCCAGCAGCCGGTCGACAGTCGTGAACAGGGTTCGACCGACCACGACGGGCACCGGGCCCGGAGCCGGTGGCTCCGGGCCCGGTCAGCGTCCTGACGCGGAGGGCCGGTACGTGTGGCCGGTCAGGGGCTGGTGCAGGAGAGGCCGCCGGGCGCGGCGTTGCTGCTGCCGTTGGCCAGGAAGCCGAAGGTGGTGGAGGCGTTCGCGCCGAGAGATTTGTTGTATTCGGCGTTACTCACGCTGACCGTGCCGCTGGTGCCGGTGTTGATGCCGTTCCAGACGTTGGCGATGGCCTGCCCACCGGCCAGTGTCAGCCGTACGGTCCAGCCGCTGAGGGTGGCGGAGCCGTTGTTGGCCACGGTGACCTCGCCCTGGAAGCCACCGTTCCAGCTGTTGACCATGCGGTACGTCGCGGTGCAGGCCCCGGGCGGCGTGGTCGGTGGATCGGTGGTCGGCGGCGTGGTCGGTGGATCGGTGGTCGGCGGCGTGGTCGGTGGATCGGTGGTCGGCGGGGTCGTTCCCGGCACGGTGGTGGAGGCGGCGTTGAGAGCGTTGAGGACAGCGGTGTACGCCGCCTTGGGGTTGCTGTTGCGGTCGAAGAGCAGCGGGTTCTCGTTGCCGCGCCAGGAGTCGCTGTCCCGAATGCCCCACGTCGTGATGCCGACGCATCGGGGGACGTTCATGCATGCCTGGGTCAGGCCCTGGTACTGGCTGGTCGAGGCGTTCGTGACGTCGGCCTCGGTCAACGCCACGTCAACCCCGAGGGCGGCGAAGCTGGACAGCGTCTGCTGGAAGTTGCCCGGCAGCGAGCTGCCACCGGTGAAGTGGGTCTGTAGGCCAACACAGTCGACCGGGACGCCGCGGGCCTTGAAGTCCCTGATCATGTTGTAGACGCCCTGCGTCTTGGCGTACGTCCAGTTCTCGATGTTGTAGTCGTTGTAGCACAGCTTCACGCTCGGGTCGGCGGCGCGCGCGGTCCGGAACGCCACCTCGATCCAGTCGTTCCCGGTGGACTGCAGGTTCGACGACCGCCGGCTGCCGTTCTCGGCGAATGCCTCGTTCACCACGTCCCAGGCGTAGAGCTTGCCCTTGTAGTGGGCCATCACACCGTTGATGTGGTCGATCATCGCGGTCCGCAGGGCGCTGCCACTGAGACTCCCCCAGAACCTCGGCTGCTGCGCGTGCCAGGCCAGGGTGTGACCACGGAACCGCATGCCGCGCTGGGTGGCCCAGTTGTAGATAGCATCACCGCGACGGAAGTCGAACTGGCCGGGGTTGGGCTGGGTCGCGTCGGGTTTCATCTCGTTGACGGCCGTCATCATGTCGAACTCGCGGTTCGCGATGGTCAGGAAGCCCGAGTCGCTGAGACGGTCCCCTCCCATGGCGGCGCCGAAGTACCGGCCGCTACGCTCGGCGGCGGCTTTCAGGGTGGTCCCGGGCGGTCCGCTGAGATCAGCGCGGGCGAACGTCGCCAGAGCCATCGAGGACACGGTGATCGCCAGGGCGCAGGCCCCACCCAGAAGCAGCCTCGCGGCACCCCTGGTTCGGCGTTTCGGTCGAGCGGGTACGTCGTTCATCTGTGCTTTCTCCTCGGTGTTCGTCTGGTCCATTGCCGATGAGAGACACGGAAGCGAAGGTCGCTGCACGGCCGACGAACGGAGCACCGCGCTCGCCTCTGGACCAGCACGCCGCAGGTGACGCCGAGCCGGCGTCAACCCAGCCGCGCCCGAATCGGTGGCCACCGCCGGCTGCCCGGTCCGCCCGGTGGTGGGTGAGCACTCCGCGCCGTACGCCCATGCGGAGTAAGACTGCCCTGCCGCGATGCTATATCGAATCAATTCGATTTGCGCGGTCGACCTCTACGAGCAGCTCGGCGACGTGGAGGGGCGGGCCGCCGCGTCCGGATACCTCGCGGTCGTACGCCTCTTCCAAGGCGACGCGACCGTCGCCCGCCAGATCGCGGTGAGCGGCCTGCGGGCCCTGCGGTTGTCCCTCGCGGCGACCTCCGCGCAGCCCTACGCGGAGGCACTCGTCGGTCTGGCCCACGGCCACCTGCGCCGGTGCGAGCTCGATCTGGCTGGCGCCCGGGCCACACAGGCGCTGGAGTTGGCCCGCGAGGCCGGTTACCGGGGCTTCGAGGGGATGGCGCTCGGCGTCCTCGCGGCGATCGCCGCCCGGGCCGACGACCGGGCGGGCGCGGCGCGGCTGGCCCTGGAGTCCGCTGACATCCTGCGCGAGCGCGGGTTCAACCTGGCCCTGGCCCACAGCCTGATCGTCCACTGTGAAGCAACAGGCGGCGCCAGCAACGGTGCGGAGGTCGAGACCCTCCTGGCCGAGGCAGCGGACAGTTTCCGCTCCAGCGCCGCGTGGTGAGGTTCGTTCTCGCGCTGCGCCTACAGGGCCGCCGTGGTCTTGCCCAGGAAACTGGAGAGGGTGCCGTAGTCGACGTCCTGCCCCTCCGTGATGTCGACGGTCTTGCGTTCACCGTTTCCCATCGACCGCAGGAATCCCTTGACCTCGGGGAGGTCCGTTGCGTTGAAGATCATGAACGAGACCTTGGACTTGGCTACCGCGATGACGGCGGCGTAGTGGCCGTTCTTGAGGTAGTGCGGTTTGCCGTACTGAAGCCGCTCCTCGACACCTGGAACAGTTTCGTCGATCATCGCACGCAGTTTTTCGCATACGTCGATCTGCCACGGCTGCGTCTTGTTGATGTACTGGGTGACGTCGTCGTTCACGGTGTTCCCCTTCATGAAGCACTGGAAGGCAGGTGCCTGTGGCGCGCCTGGTGGATGAGGGCGGTGTGCCGCTGCGCTCTCACCCTTCACTGCTTGGGACCCCGGGCTCCTGACCCCACCCGGCGAGCTTGTCCGCGGTCGAAGCGTAGGCCAGCACGACCACTCCCGAATGCCCCACCGTCTGCTGGAGGGTCGGCCAGCCGGCTCGTAAGGGCGCTTCTCCTCGCGGTTTGCCGCCGCCTCAATTCGGAAAGGATCTTGTCATGACCATTTGGAGCAGGCTCAAGGACCGGCGAAAGAAGCAGATCCAGCAGCGGCGCCAGGAGGCGTACCTGCGCGCAACCGCAGGAGGAGCTACACCGGAAGAGGCTCGCAAGGCTGCGGACCGGGCGGAGAGGGGCGGGACGAACGCCGCCATCACCGGCTTGATCAACAGTTGACGTCGACGAACATGACGCGCAGTCCGAACGCGACGGGCTGCGCGTCGTCGTCCTCGCAGAACTTCACCCCTGGCGGGCTCGTACCCGTTGGTTGTGAGTGCTCAAATCCAAAATACTGAGGCCGACAGACCGACCAGGCCCAGACCTCGCGGCCGACGATGCGCTGTCCGGTCGAGGCGCGACACGTGCGTCTCGTCGCGCCAGTTCTCTGCGCGAGGTGATGTCGAGCTTGCGGAAAATCTTGCGTAGGTGGTAGTCCACGGTGCTGGGGCTGATGAACAGTTGTGCCGCCACCTCGCGGTTGGAGGCGCCGTTCGAGACCAGACGTGCGATGTCCCGCTCCTGGCTGGTCAGGCAGCAGCTCTGGGCGAGGTGGTTGGTCGTGTCGTGGCAGGCCAGCCTGCTGCGTAGTTCGCGGCGAGATGCGACGCCCAGCCGGTGGAACACCCCGCGTAGGTGATGTTTGACGGTATGGGTGCTGATGACCAGGTGCGTCGCGACCTCTACGTTTGTGGAGCCTGCCGCCACCAGCAGGGCGATCTGTTCCTGTCGTGGGGTCAACACCGCACGGGGAAGGATTCGGGGAGGCTCGGCTACAGCGCAGTGCATGGTGCTCCTCGGGCGAGGGTTCGGGGTCTCGACGACCATCCGAACGCACCGCTGTGCACGACGAGTGCAGACTGAGTGCTCGCCCTACCCGCTCAGGACGCGCCGCCCATCAAGCTCAGCCGGGCCCGCACATACGCGACCATGGTCCGGTATGTCTCGGCCTCCTCCATGCCGGAGAACTCGATGAGTTCCCGGAAGCCGTTGTCGGCGATCAGGTTCTCGAACTGCTGGCACCCCCGTTCCGCGTGCGCCAGGTCGCCCAGATCGAATGCGGCCCGCGCGAGGATCGCCGCGACGGCACACCGGGGGCCGTTCGACTCACAGACGCCCTCCGTCAATCCCCACTCCGACACCTCCGCCGCTCGTTCGAGCCGGCCGAGTTTCCAGGAGGACTCCGCAATGAGCTGTGCGTAATAGATCTTCAAGTGATCCAGGTGCTCCGCCACTGCGATGGCCAGCCCTTCGTCCGCGAACCGTGTGCCGGCCTCGAACCGATCGGATCCCAGGAGCGCTCTCGTGAACGTCAGCAGCGAGACGGCGAGCAGCTCCTGGCGCCCCGTCTGCCGGGCCAGACCAACGGAGCGTTCACCGTAGCCGTTTGCGGCGTCGTGGTCGCCACGCGACAACGACAGCACGGCAAGGTTTCGCAGGACGTCGGCTTGTCCGGCGAGTTCTCCGGCGCCTTCGAAGATGGACAGGGCTCGACGTAGATATTCGTCGGCCGGTGGCAGCGGCGCGGAGACCTCGCCGATGGTACGAAGAAGTTCGGCCTCCATCAGCGGCTCGCCGAGCACGCTGACCAGATCGAGGATCGCGAGTACCGTCTGCGTTCGACCCGCGGGTATGGAGTTGCTGCCCGGTGCTGAGGCGGCGAGGACCATGGCCGCCGCGTCGCGCCCGAGGCTGTGTGCGAGGGCCAGATCGATCGTCGCCCACAAGGCGGACCGTTCCCGTGCGTACCAGGCGGCAGCCTGTGGCACGCTGTCGAACGATTCAGGCGTCACATCCGACGGCGGTTCGCTGACGGTGCCGACCGGCTGCCGGTGGTGCCTCGCGTACGCGGCACGGGCCGAGTGCAGGTAGTGCAGGATGAGACGCCGCTCGTACTCCGGTCGCTCTTGATCCTCGTCGAGAAGCTCACCCGCGTAGGCCCGCAACAGGTCGTGCAGAACGTATCGTCCTGGCTGCGACTCGTTTAGCAGATTCGCGGTCACCAATTCCATGAGCAGTTCGCGCGCCTGTGCGCGACCGACTCCGGCGACACTGGCCACCGACTCCAGCGAGATCCCTGGACCCGAATGGACGGCAAGGGCGCGAAACACCTGCGCCGTTGACGGGCCGAGGGCGCGATACGACCACGAGAACACCGACCGGACGTCGTCGGACGAGTCCGCGCTGGACAACGCGTCGAGTCTGGCGGACGGCGCCGAGACGTCGCTGAGGACCGCGCTCAGTGGCAGGGCCGGATTGAGGGCCACGCGGGCCGCGACGATCGCCAGTGCGAGCGGCAGCCCGGCGCAGAGCGCGATGACCTTGTCCAACGCGTCCGGGTTCGTGGTGACGCGACGAACACCGAGGCGGTTGATCAGAAGCTGGCGGGACTCGGCCCCGGTCAGCCGATCGACCTGCAGGTAACGTGCGCCCTCCCGGGTGACCAGGCTCGTCATCCGGTTGCGGCTCGTCACGATGACCAGGCAGCCCCGGGAGGCTGGCAGCAGCGGGCGGACCTGATCGGAGTCGTGCGCGTTGTCCAGGAGAATCAGGAGTCGTCGACCGAAAAGGCGACTGCGGTAACGAGCTGCCTGCGCGTCGACGTTCTCCTGCGGTGACGAGACCGCCGGCTCGCCCAGGGACGCGAGCAACGTGGCGAGGGCCTCCTCCGACGACATGACGCGTCCGTCCGGATCGAGGCCCCTCAGGCTCAGGAACAGTTGGCCATCGGGAAACTCGGTGGCGATCTGGTGGGCCCAGTGCACGGCGAGCGCGGTCTTGCCGATGCCACCCATGCCGCCGAGCACGGTGATCACGATGGTGGCGTCGTTGAATGCGCCGGACAGTTGGTCGTCGAGCACGTTGGCCACGTCGTTTCGGCGGACGAAGCCCGCGACCTGCGGCGGCAGCTGTGCGGGCCGGGGAGCCTCCGGCGGGTGCAGTTCCTCCTGCAGGGTCCAGCCGCTGGCGAGCAGTTCCCGATACGCCTCGCGCAGTTCCGGCCCCGGGTCCACCCCCAGGTCCTCGGCCAGACGTTGACGGCTCCGTTCGAAGACGCGTACCCCTTCCGCCCGGTGACCGGTGGCCACGTACGCGCGCATCAGGCACGCCTGTAGCGCCTCGTCCAGCGGCGCCGCGGCGGCAACGCTCAGGAGTGGGGTCAACACGGCGCCGGCCATGCCGTGATCGATCGCTGCCTCGCTGGCCGCGAGCGCCACCGCGATGCGTTCCCGTTCGATGGCGACGAACTCCGGCGAACTCGACGCGCTTGTCGGAAGGTCGGTGAACGCGGGGCTGCGGCCAAGTTCCAGAGCGGTGAGGTACGCCCGCACGCCGGCCACGACGTCCCCGCCGGTGAGCGCCTCACGGGCCCGCCGGACCAACTCGCGATACATGGCCAGATCGGAGGCCTCGGTCGCGAGGAGTAGCCGATAACCCGTACCGGCCGGTAGGAGGTATCGACCGGTTTCGCGGACGTCCAGGTCCGGTTCGAGAATCCGCCGGAGGTTGCCGACGTGCCTGTGGATCTGGTTGGCGGCGCTGGCCGGCGGTCGTTCGTCCCACAGGCTGTCGATGATGTTGTCGAGGCTGACCGCGTCACCCCCGGCGGCGAGGAGCTTGGCCAGGATGATCCGCTGGCGTACCGGGCCGAGATCGACGTCCGAGCCGTCCCGCCGGCAGCCAAGACCGCCAAAGACCTTGAACTCGCAGTGGGACTGCGGCGCGTCCGGGAGCCTGCGGTCGGGCGTCGTCACGATTGACATCCTAGAGATGGAAGGGCAGCGGCTTCGCTTTTCGGCCCAGCCTGCGGTGTGCCCCGGTCCCCCGCATCCCCCATATCTCGTTGTCCGTCGAGTCGGTCGCCACACACGGGGACTACGTGATTCGGGTGATTCACGAAACGCTCCACAACCATATCTTTGGCAAGGTTCCCAGCGCGGAACGCAAGCCCAAGGAGTGCGCATGCCCCGTGTCACAGTTGGCTCAGAGGGAGCCAACCCGATCGAGATCTATTACGAGGATCACGGCACCGGTACGCCAGTGGTACTCAGTCACGGCTATCCGCTGAGCGGGCAAGCCTGGGAAAAGCAGGTCTCCGCACTGCTCGCAGCCGGATACCGGGTCATCACGTATGACCGGCGGGGTTGGGGCAATTCCAGCCAGCCCGCCAGTGGATACGACTACGACACGTTCGCCAGCGATGTGAACGTGCTGCTCACGGACCTGGACGTACGCGACGCCATCCTCGTGGGTCACTCGATGGGAACCGGCGACGTTGCCCGGTACCTGGGTCGTTACGGCACCGAGCGGGTCGCGAAGGCCGTGCTGATGTCGCCGATCCCGCCGTTCCTCCTGCGCACTGACGACAACCCCGAAGGCGCACCGCAGTCGTTGTTCGATGGGTTCATCCAGGCGGCGCGGGCGGACCGGAACGCGTGGCTCAAGCAGTTCCTGGAGAACTTCTACAACCTCGACGTCTACGGCGGCTCGCTGGTCAGCGACGAGGCGTTCCAGGCCAGTCTGAACGTGGCCGTGGCCGGATCTCCCGTCGCCGCGGTGGCCTGTATCCCGACCTGGCTCACCGACTTCCGGGACGACCTGGCCAAGGTTGACGTACCGGTACTCGTGATCCAGGGCGACCAGGACCGGGTCCTACCCATCGGGGTGACCGGCCAGCGACTGTCCGCCTTCATCGGGGACACGCGATTGCTCGTTATCGAGGGCGGTCCGCACGCCATTGCCTGGACCCACAGCGATCAGGTCAACGCCGCCCTGCTCGACTTTCTGCAGAAGTGAAAGGAAACACAAACACCGTGAAATTGTCCTTCCGGCGGCGCCTCATTTCCGTAGGCGTAGCCATCGGCGCCCTGACCCTGGTTGGTGCCGGTATCGGCACCGCGCAGGCCTCGACGGCCCAGCATTCGCGCCCCGCATCGGTCAAGCCGACAGTCGTGCTCGTGCACGGCGCGTGGGCTGACGGGTCCAGCTGGGACAAGGTGGCGGCCAAACTCCAGCATGACGGCTACCGGGTGGTCACACCGCCGAACCTGCTGTCGGGCGTGGCCAACGACGCCGCGAGTCTGCGCGCGTACCTGGACACCATCACCGGACCGGTCGTCCTCGTCGGTCACTCCTACGGCGGCATGGTCATCACGAACGCCGCCCTGGGTGACAAGCAGGTCAAGGCCCTGGTGTACGTCGACGCGTACATCCCGGACCAGCACGACACCGTCTACTCGCTGACCTCGGCCGTGCCGGGCTCGGTCTTCGCCGCCGAAGCGTCCACCGTCTTCGACCAGGTCGCGATCCCCGGCGGCGACCCGCACTACCCCAACCTCTACGTCAAGCCGTCGGTCTTCGGCAAGGCGTTCGCCGACAAGAGCATCCCCGCCAAGGACGTCGCGGTACTCGCAGCCCGGCAACGCCCCCTGGCCTACAGCGCCCTGGTCGAGGAGGCCGGCCCGCCGGCCTGGCGCACCATTCCCTCCTGGTCCGTGATCGGCAAGCAGGACGCCGTCATCCCCGCCGCTCAGCAGATCGCCATGTCCAAGCGGGCCAAGGCACACACCGTCGAGATCAACGCCCCCCACCTGTCCATGGTCACGGACGCGGGTGCGGTCACCAACCAGATCGAGGCCGCCGCCAAGGCGACCAACTGACACGACAACCGGCCGTGGCATCGCTCACCGCGATGCCACGGCCGGCCCGTTCCGGTTGCTGCCGCTGTCAGCGAGCCCTTTCAGGCGGTCGTCCGGGCTGCTTCCAGGATGACCTCGGTGACCTCGCCGGGATGCGAGATAAGGCCCAGGTGACCGGCGTCGATCCGGGTGATGTCGGCGCCCGCCCGCTTCATCATCTCCTCCTGGCTGGCCGGCGGGATGACCCGGTCCTCGGTGCCGATCACCGCCCAAACCGGGATCGTCTTCCACGCCGGCTCGGTGGCCGGCACCGCCAGGGCGTTCGTGGCCAGTGCGACCTGGGATACGGCGAGCACCTCCGCCTGCCGCCGGGGCAGACCGTTGGCGAAGCCGGGGATGAACACCTTCGGCAGGACGTACGCGTCGACCGCACCTTCCGGGGCGCCCGGGAACGGCACGAGCTTGAACACGCTCGTGGGGTCGGTCAGGGCCGGCTCCAGCACCGAGCCGGAGCCGGCGGTGAGTTCTTCCACCGTCTCCCCCTTGTCCGGGGCGAAGGCGTCGACGAACACGAGCGCCTTGACGTTCTTGTTGCCGGTCGCGGCGTCGCTTGCCACGAAGCCGCCGTACGAGTGGGCCGCGAGCACGACCGGACCTTCGATGGTGGACAGGAAGTCCTTCAGGTAGCCGCTGTCGATCGTCGGCCCCCGGTTGGGTTGCGGCGCAACCTGGACCTCGAAACCGCGTGCCTGGAGTCTGCGGACCTCCCCACTCCAGCTCGAACCGTCGGCCCAGGCGCCATGCACCAGGACGATGGTCGGCTTGGTGCGATGCCCCTCGTCAGGGGTCGGTCGCGCACCGCCGTCCGCGGACACGCCTGGGGCGGCTGAGCCGAGCACCGTCACCAGCGTTGCGGCGGCGAGCGTTGCGGCGATGGTCTTCGGCCGACGTAGCGAGATACCGAGCATGTCTCTTCCCCCTCGTTGGTCAGTGGTTTCCGAACGCGGGCAGATGTGCGTGGCGCCAACGCGACCCCGCCGGAGCCGCAAACCGTCGGAAGCACCGCCGAGCGGCGCACGCACCGTCAGCGGCCGGGCTCCGGTGCCGCGATGACCCGCCTGATCGCCCAAACCTCACCGTACTGACGCGCAGCGGAAGTCTCGGACAGAAGGGGAAAATCGCTCAGGTTTCACCTTGCTGGAGGACATGGCACCAAACCCGCTGGCCTTCAGCGATCGGTGGCCGCCGGAGTGGGCTATCCGTCAGCAGGTGGTCGGCTGTGCACCACCAGCTCACCGATCTCCAACCGGCCGACGCGCAGCTCCCGCACGACCGCCCGGCGGATCGCCAGCCGCCCGATCACCAGCGCCCCGACGGCAACGGCCCCGACGGCCAGCGCCCCCACGGCGAGGGCGCCGACCGAGGTAGCCCCCGCAGCCCGCGCGCCGGTAGCCGCCGCACCCGTCGCGACCGCACCGTTGGCGCGTGTCCCGGTCAACCGCATCAGGCGTACCTCTCGCTTCATCCGCCCATTGTCCGCGTACCGTCGGCGGCCCGCCCAGTCGGCTCGAGCTGTCCTATCCCTGTGCTCTAATCCCGCCATGCATGTCGTCGTCTGCGGCGCACTCGTGGAGCACGGCGCGGTCCTACTGGTGCACCGCAGCCCGACCCGCCACGCATACCCAGATCTCTGGGATCTGCCCGGGGGGCACGTCGAGGCGGGTGAGTCCGAACTACAGGCTCTCGCGCGGGAGATGCACGAGGAGCTTGGGGTTCACATTGTGGCGGAGTCCTCGTCACGGTTGGGTGACCTGCATGCTGGCAGTGGCGAGAGCGCCGTCCACGTAGGTGTCTGGCACATCAGCGAGTGGGTCGGCTCTCCCACCAATCGTGCACCTGAGGAGCATGACGACATCGCATGGGTCGGGATCAGCGAGCTGGGCGGCCTTCCCCTCGTGTTTGCCGCCCTGCCGGCGCTGCTCTCTTCCCCGCCTGAGCCTGACCGGCTGCCTCGGCGCGACGAAGCACGGACACCCGCGTCGCCGGTGGTCGCACCCGAACTGCCGACCGAGGACAGCTCCGTGGGGCTCGCGTCGGTGCCGACCGGGAATTTTCCAGGCTTGACCGATTACGCCGCTCTGCTGCATGCCTACGGCCTCGCCGTGGACACCCCCGGCCACCTGGCGGCGCTCGCCGACGACGACCCGGCGGCCCACGCGAGGGCGCTCAAGCATCTGTGGTCGGCGATCATCCACCAGGGAACGCCGTGGACCGCGACCCCGGCGGCCGCCCTCGATGTGGCCGCGCTGCTCGCCGACCCGCGAGTGTCCGATCCCGGTTTGCGTGCCGAATTGCTCAACTTCCTGGCCGCGGTGGCCGAGGCGGGCAGCATCACGGGCAGGGACCTGCCCGAGCCAGACTTCGACGTGGACGCGGCTCTGGCCCAAGCGCTCGACGATGGCGACGAGGACGGGATCTGGGAGGACGAGCGGCTGCAGAGCGCCCTCTACGTCCGGGCCGTGCTCGGCTGCCGGCAGATCGTGCCGGCGCTGCTGGCCACGGCGACCGCGGCGATGTCCGATCCGTCCCCGCAGGTCCAGGCCGCAGCCGCCCGCACGATCGGTGCCTGCGGTGGGGTGGCACCTCTCGCCTGAGGCGAGTTGACCCGGGGCCGGTCGAGCGGGCCGCCTCGGTCTTGGCCATCGGCGACCTCGGCGTCGCGCCTCGGGTCATCTGGAAAATCCTCACCCAGGGGCACGCGGCTGAACAGACGGACACGACAATTCGTCGGAGCCGGGCTCGATCTCGGGTCAATCCTGCGGCGCGATCAGCCGGTCATCGGTGGCGTCGCGGACAGTGATCGCCTCCACCGGGCACGAGTCGGCGGCGTCGAGGATGACCTCGGCCGGGGCGACGACGTCGGCCAGCGGCGCGGACAGGCTGCCGACCAGGCGGAAGTGCTCGGGCGCGGTGCCGGCGCAGATGCTCGCGCCGATGCAGCGGCGCGAGTCCACCCCGATCCGCCACGCGGTACTCACCAGGCCACCGGCATGCCGAGCAGGCCCCGCACCAACATGCCCCGCTTCCACTCCAGCTCGGCTTCCGGTACGGCGAGCCGCAATCCGGGTAGGCGAGTCACGAGGGTGGCGACGGCGACCTGCAACTCCATGCGGGCCAGCTGCGCGCCGACGCAGTGGTGTACGCCGTGCCCGAAGCCCAGGTGCGGGTTCTGCTCGCGGTTGAGATCCAGCCGGTCCGGGTCGGCGAAGACCGTAGCGTCCCGATTCGCCGACGACAGTGAACCGAGAACCGGCTCACCTGCCCGGACCAGCACCCCGCCGACCTCGACGTCCTCCTTGGCGTACCTGGCGAAGGAGGAGCCGACGCCGAGCGGCACGTACCGCAACAGTTCCTCGACCGCGGCCGGCACCAGCGACGGGTCGGCCCGCAGCCGAGCGAGCTGGTCCGGATTGTGCAGCAGGACGTAGACGAAGTTGGGAATCTGGGTCACCGTGGTCTCGTGGCCGGCCGCGAGCAGCCCGCCGGCCAGCTCCACCAGCTCGGTCTCGCTGAGCCGATCCTGATTCTCGTCGCGGGCCCGCACCAACGCGCCGAGCAGGTCGTCGATCCCCGGCTCGCGGCGGCGCTCGGCGACCAGATCACCGATGTAGCCCCAGAGACTGTTCAGGTACTCCTGGATCGTTTCCAGGGGCAGGGAGGTGGTCGAGACGATCGCCTCGGACCAGATGTGGAAGCGGTCACGGTCGGCGTACGGAACCCCGAGCAGCTCGCAGATCACCTGGATCGGCAGCGGCGTGGCGACATGCTCCACCAGGTCGGCCGGAGGACCGAGCCGGACCATGTTGTCGACCAGCGTGTCGGCGATCTCCTGGGTTCGGGGTCGCAGCGCCTCCACCCGACGTGCCGTGAACGCCTTCGCCACCAACCGTCGCAATCGAGTGTGATCGGGCGGGTCCATGGTGAGCATGCCGCTGTACTGCTGGCGCGGGGTGAGCCTGGGCTCGTCGCGCTGAACGGCCGGGGCGCGGCCGAACCGCACGTCGCCGAGGACCGTACGGACGTCCTCGTACCGGGTGGCGAGCCACGCCTCCTCGCCGTAGGGGAGCTGGACCCGGGTCATCGGCTCGTTCTCGCGCAGTTCGCCATAGGTCGGATCGACGACGAGGCGGTCGGGCACGCTGAACGGGTACGCCCGCGCGGGCGGAACGGATCGACGATCGGTGGTCTGCGCGCTCTCCGTCATCCGGATTCCCTTCGTCGAGACGGCGTGATCCTCAGGCCGGCACCACGTTCGTAGCGGCGCCGGATTGCCAGCGTCCAGGGCTCGCGGACAGCACACATCGACGCTCGGTGACTCGTCGATATCGGATCGTAGCGGGAGGTGTCGATGATCGCCATGGAGCGCGGCCCACAGCGGGCAGCAGTGGCTCGGCACGGACTACTTCAGGCGGTCAGGAGGTGCAGAAGGACGCCGGCTCGGTCAGGCCGAGGTCCTTGCAGTCCCATCCGGTGCCCTGGTCCTGGAATCGCCAGCCCGTGCCGGCCGTGTAATGGAACAGGTAGATGACGGCGTTGGCGTCCGGACGCTGCACGTCGGCCGCCGCCCACGTCTCGACGCACTCCACTTCCCTGGAAGCAAAGGACCAGCCCGCCGGCAGCTCGACCAGGGTCCCGAGGGTCTGCGTCGAGGGACAGTTGGGGTTCTGGGGTCCCGCACTGGTGGGGGCGGATGCGGGTGGCGTCGGAGGGTCGGGCCGCTGGCGGGTGGCGAAGGCGACCGTACCGCCGACGGCGAACACCACCGCTGCGGCCGCGGCGCCGGTGGTGACCGCTACCCGCCGCTGCGACTGCCGCGACCTGCGCAGGGCGCGCTCGTACATGTCCGCGGTGCCGCCGTGCTCGCTCAGATCGGACATGGCCTGACGCAGGGGCCCGAGGTCGTCGGTCATCAGGCCTCCTCCATCACGGCCGAGAGCAGCTCGGGCGCTATCTCCCGCATGCGAGCCAGCGCCTTGCTGGTCTGACTCTTGATCGTGCCAACCGAGCAGTGCAACAGATCCGCGGCCTCGGCCTCGCTGCGGTCCTCGAAGAACCGTGCCACCAGTACGGCCCGTTGCCGCTGGGTGAGTTGGGCGAGGGCCTGGTGCAGGGCAAGCTTGAGATCGGTGCGGCGAGCATGGTCGCTGCCGGGCTGGACCACGTCTGCCAGTTCGCCGGGCAGGGACTCGGCTACCTTGCGGCGCCGCCACCAGCTCACGTGCTGGTGGTACATGGCCGTGCGGGTGTACGCCTCGAAGTGCCCGGGATCATCCAGCCGGCGCCGACCCCGATGCGTGCGGGCCAGCGCATCCTGCACCAGGTCCTCGGCGAGGTGCCGGTCGCCGGTCAGCAGGTACGCCGTCCGTAGCAACGCCGGCGAGCGGGTCCGAACGAACTCACAGAAAAGATCGTCTATGGAGTCCGCCATGCCCCGCTCGTCCCCCCACGTACCCCAAAGTCCTTCAGGCAGCGGCGGCGTCGATGCGGCCGGGTGACTGTGGCGCACACCTTAACTGGTGTGCGCCACAGCAAGCGACCGCGGTCACCCCGGTCAGGAGATGCAGAACGGCGCCGGCTCGGTGAGGCCGAGGTCCTTGCAGTCATACCCGCTGCCGTCGCCGTAGTACTTCCAGCCCGTGCCGGTCACGAAGTGGAACAGGTAGACGCCGTCACCTGCCTTCGCGCCCTGCGGATCGGCTCCCGCCCAGTCCTTGACGCACTGGACAGCGCCGAACGTCCAGCCCTTCGGAAGCTCGACAAGGGTCTCGAGAGTCTTCGCCGAGGGGCACTTCGCACTCGTGACCGCGCTGTTCGCCGACGTGGTCGTCGTCACCGGATCCGAGATGCAGAACGGCGCCGGCTCGGTGAGGCCGAGATCCTTGCAGTCCCATCCGCTGCCCTGGTCGTAGTACTTCCAGCCCGTGCTGTCCACGTGGCGGAACAGGTAGACGCCGTCACCGGCGGTCGGGCCCTGCGGATCGGCCGCCGCCCAGCCCTTGACACACTTCACGTTCGTGAGAGACATGCCCTTCGGCAGCTGAACCAGCGTCTGGAGGGTCGTCACCGAGGGACACTCGACAACCCCGGTTGCCGTGGTGTCCACAGCGGGCGACGCACCGGGGGTACCGGTGGCCGCAGCAGCCGACGTCGGAGCAGATGCGGTTGGACTGGGACCAGCTGGCGCCGCGGAGTCGCAGGCCGACAGTCCGATCAGGACGGCGACAGCGGGCAGCAGCAGGAGGTGACGTGCAGACATTTCCGGGCCCCTATGGATCGTGGCGATCGTCGCTTACATCCGGGTACATGCGATCCACGGCCCGCAGGTTGCCGCCAACCAGAGAAATTCTCCAAATCTTTCGGCGACCCGCCTATTAGTGACTTCGGTCCCCGCGGAGGAAGCACGACAGCAGTTGCCTGAACTCGTGCGGGTGCTCGATCGCCGGCACGTGCCCGCATCGGCCGAGCACGTGCAGACGGACATCGGCCAGGTGTTCGAGCAGGGGCTGAGCTGCCGTCCCGAGCGGGGTCACTCGGTCGTCGGCGCCGTGAACGAGCAGCACCGGCGCGCGGACCGTTGCCAGCGTTCGCGCCGAGAGGGTGAGATCGTCGACCCATCGCGCCCTGGGTGGAGGGAACAACGACGCGAATGCCCCCGCCCCCGCTCGCATCGCAGCTGCACGGGCCTCGACGGCCGAATCGGTTACGAGCGCCTGGTCGAGGACGAGGCGACTCAGCATGTCTCGTGCCCCGAGCGGACCGGCGGGGGCGGCCCAGATTGCGTCGAGGTCGGCGGACAGCGGCGCCCCGGGGGTGCCCATCGTCGAGACCGCCACGACACTGGTGACCTGCTGGGGGCGCGCGGCCGCCAACGCC
This sequence comes from Micromonospora ureilytica, assembly GCF_015751765.1. NCBI lineage: Bacteria > Bacillati > Actinomycetota > Actinomycetes > Micromonosporales > Micromonosporaceae > Micromonospora > Micromonospora ureilytica. Next base: position 1,001,235 of record NZ_JADOTX010000001.1, on the reverse strand, counting down.
AGCGCCACCGCACCGCCCATGGAGTGACCCACCACGGCGTAGTGCTCGATACCGAGGGCATCCATCAGGCCCGCGGCCTGCTCCGTCCACAGCCGAAGCCCGCCCCTGGAGCCCGCCGGGACAGGTGTACGGCCGAACCCCGCCTGGTCAGGCGCCACCACGTGCCAGGACGTGCCCAGCGCCTGCGCCGTCGTCGCCCAGGCTCCGGACCCGGTAGTGCCGGGTCCGGAGCCGTGCAGCATCAGCACCGCGCGCCCGGCGCCGCTCTCCAGGACGTGGACCGGGGAGCCGTCGACTGCGACGGTCCGAAGTGTCGTCACCGGGGCAGGTCAGCTGTGCTCATGCCGATGCGGAGTTGACGGACTTCGAGAAGAGCTCCATCATCGCCCTGCCGAACTGCGGCATGTCGGGCCATCCCCGGCAGGAGACGAGGTTGCCGTCCACGACGTCGGGAGCGTCGATGACTGTCGCGCCCGCGTTCTCCATGTCACCGGTGATGGGCGGGAAGCAGGCAGTCTTTCGACCCTTCAGCAGCCCGTACACCGCTGGCACCTGCGCGCCGTGGCACACCAGCGCGATGGGGAGGTTGCGCGCGAAGAAGTGCTCGGTGATGCGCCTGACGTCGGCGTCCACCCGGATCCACTCGGGGGCACGTCCCCCGGGGATGATGAGGGCGTCATAGCGCTCGACGTCGACCTCGGCCCAGGGCACGTCGACCGGCAGCTTCCGGCCGTTCTTCTCCACGTAGGCGTCGGAGTTGGGGTCGAACTCGTGGATGACCAGTTGCACGTCACGCAGCGTCCGTGACGAGACGTCGACGTCCCAGCCGCCCTCCTGCACGCGATAGTAGGGATACATGGTGTCGAGCTCCTCGGCGGCGTCGCCGGTCAGGAGCAGCGCTCTGGGCACCTGCTTCTCCTCGCGTCTGGGGGCGGGTGGGGTCGATCCAATCCGATCCGATCGATTGTTAGCATTCCTCGGCCCAGCCCGCCCGTCAAGCCTCTACCGCCATTCCGTCCGCGCCCTTGACCTCGTCGAACAATCGTCGGAAACGCTCGCCGGATCGCAGGATGTGCCGACGCATCGCGTAGGCGGCGGCATCGGAGTCACGCGCGGCGATCGCGGCCACCACTTCCTCGTGCTCGGCCATGGCCAGGTGGGTGACCTGGGTGTCGTGGTGAAGCCGGAAGAGGTGCACGTGGCTGTGCAGGCGAGCGAGCGCTTCACGGATGACCTGGTTCTCCGCGCTCAGGGCGACGAGATCGTGAAAAGCGGCGTCGCGTAGCCCGAAGGCGCCATAGGCCGTGGGCCCGTTGCCCCCCTCCAGTTCCGCCATCTCCTCCAGCATTCGTCGCAGACCGGCCACCTGCGCGGAGGACGCGCGTTCGGCGGATCTGCGTGCCGCCGCCGGCTCGAGGAGCAGGCGGATCTCGAGCATGTCCTCGAATCGATGACGGGTGATTTGCGGCGGAATGCGGTAGCCAGCATGGGGCACCCGCACGACCAGGCCCTCGGCCTCCATGCGGTTCAGAGCGTCTCGGATCGGCGTCTGCGAGACCCCGAGCTCTCGTGCCAGGACGTCGATCGTGACGCGGGACCCAGGCTCGATCCGTAGCGACATCAGCTGTCCGAGCAGGGTGTCGTACACCTCGTCGGCAAGCCGGCCGCCAGATCTTCCCGGCGGCATTCCACCCGTCACGGCCCTGCGGCCCGGTGCGGTCATCGCTTCCTCGTCCATCGTGACGTGAGGTCCTTTCTTGCGTCTTCGGGAACCTGTTGACATCAGTCACAACGCTGCGGGATGCTGACGCCCCTACTCGATCGTATAGGAAAAGTGCCGGATGCTCGTCATCCTGCACCATCGCGGGACCGCCCGCCATCGCTCTACTTCGATCTCGTGACACCGGTCCGCGGTTCGGCCCCGCGACTGCCCGGCACCGCACCTGAACGACCCAGCAACTGCTCGGCGAAGCACATAGCGAGGCTCTAGAAGTCCCCAACCCAGAAGGCAGGCAAGAAGATGCGGTATCCAAAGCGAACAGGACGAATGTCCGCTCCCGGTCGAAGGGTTCAGCTGGCGACGGCGGCCATGCTGCTGGTGGCCACGACCGCGACGGCTTGCGGCGATGGCAAGGACGACGACGCGAAGGCGAGCGCCCCCAAGGCGCCGGCGACCATCCCGGAGCTCACCAAGGACCCGCTGACCCTCAGCTTCATCTGGTTCGAGTGGCCGCCCGCCAAAGCACTCGAAGCCTTCGCGAACGCGGAGTACAAGAAGGAACGGCCGAACGCGACCATCAAGGTCAACACCGTGCCGAACGCGAACTGGCACGACGCGATGTTCACCCAGTTCGCCGCGCACAAGACCGACTTCGACATCGCGATCCTGGACTCGCAACACATCGGCGAGGCCGTGACGAACGGCAACATCCTCGACATCACCGACTTCGTCAAGAAGAACATCGACGTCACGGCCTACAACCCGTACCTCCTGGCGGCCTACGGCCAGTACCCCCAGGCGGAGACCGGCAAGCGCGACGAGAACGCCAGCCTGTACGGACTGCCGCTGCTCGGCGACACCTGGACGATGATCTACCGCAAGGACCTGATCGGCGACAAGCCACCGCAGACCTGGGACGAGATGATCTCAGCCGCCGAGAAGTGCCAGGCGGACAACCCTGGCGTCAGCGGGCTGGCTTTCCACCAGGCCAATGGCTCCGACGCCGCGGCCGTCACCTACAACACGGTCAACGGCGTCTACGGCGGCAACCTCTGGGACTCCAAGACCCGCAAGATCGATGGCGTCCTCAACGACGCAGCGGGCCAGGAAGCGATGGACGTCCTGGTCAACAAGATGAAGCCGCTGACCGCCAAGGGCTCCGGCAACTGGTTCATCGACGAGGTGAACGCGGCGGTCGCGCAGGGCAAGGCATGCATCGCGTTCAACTGGATCGCCGCCAGCGGCGGCCTGCTTGATCCGAAGGAGTCAACGCTCGGCACCACGCGGGAGCAGATTCTCGACAAGCTGGGTTTCGCCACCCTGCCGAGCCAGAAGACGAACCTGGTCCCCCTCGGCGGTATGGGGATGCACGTGTCGGCCTACTCCTCCACGGCGAACCAGGCCGAGGCCCTGAACTTCATGGAGTGGTTCGAGCGGGCTGATGTCCAGAAGAAGTGGGCCGCGGCAGGTGGCGTGCCATCGCGTACGGACGCCCTGGAGTCGCCCGAGTTCCTCAATGCCGGGCCGTTCAACCAGGTCTACACCGACTCGGTTCCACGGATGCGGGACATGTGGAACGTGCCCGAGTACGCGCGCCTCGTCAACATTGAGAACACCAACGTGAACGCGGCTCTCAACGGCGCGAAGAAGCCGAAGGATGCGCTCGACGACATCGCCAAGGAGCAGCAGAGCGTACTCGACTCCAGCGGCCGCAAGGGCGGCGGCGGACTGTGAGTGACCCCGCCCCTCTGACGACCGACGACCCCGGGCAGGTGGCGTCCGCGACGCCGCCTGCCCGGGGCCGGTCCCGCGGGCTGAGCGACCGCGGTCTCGCCGTCGCCTTCATCTCCCCCGCGCTGCTGCTGTTGCTCGCGATGTCGGTGTTCCCGTTGCTGTGGGCGTTGTACCTGTCTTTCACCGACTACTCGGCCACCCGCGGGGGGCCCGCCCATTTCCTCTGGTTCGGCAACTACACCGCCATCCTGACGTCGGCGCAGGTCCACCAGAGGGCCCTGACGACGTTGATCTACGTGATCGGCGCGGTCGGCCTGCAGACCGTGCTCGGCTTCGCCATCGCCTACCTGATCTCGCGGCGCACACACGGGCGAGGACTGCTGACCACTCTGTTCCTGGTTCCGATGATGCTGTCGCCGGTAGTGGTCGGGCTGTTCTGGCGATTCATGCTCGACGCGCAGTTCGGCGTGATCAACAGCATGCTCGGCTCGCTCGGCCTGGGGCAGGTGGAGTGGCTCACCCGGCAGCGAACGGCACTGGTTTCCCTGATCGTGGTCGACACCTGGCAATGGACGCCGTTCATCATGCTCATCGCACTCGCGGGCCTTACCGCGGTTCCGAAGTACCTGTACGAGGCCGCCTCGATCGACCGGGCGTCCGAGTGGTTCCGGTTCCGCAACATCACCCTTCCGCTGGTGTGGCCGCTGCTCCTCATCGCCGTGTTGTTCAGGGCCATCGAGGCCTTCCGCCTGTTCGACCTCGTCTACATCCTCACCAGCGGTGGTCCGGGTGTCTCCACCGAGACCTTGTCGTTCCACGTCTACAAGGTCGCGTTCCTGGGCTTCAACACCGGAACCGCCTCGGCGTACGGGATTCTCATGGTCCTCGTCGTCATCGTGCTCACGCAGTTCTACCTGCGCTACTTGAACAAGCTCAAGGAGGGCTGATGGCCGTCTCCGTCGACGAGGCCGTGTCCACGGGTCCTGCCCCGGATCACACGCCCCCCACGCGCCGCCTTGGCGGCCGGGGCCGCTCGGTGCTGGAGGTCGCGCTGCTGACCGTGCTGGCCGTCGTGATGCTCTTCCCGGTGCTGTGGATGATCGAGACGTCCATCAAGGAGAACCGCGACGTCTACGCCATCCCGGCCGAGTTCTTCGGCTTCACTGTCACTCTGGACCATTACAAGGACGTGTTCGTCTCCCCCGACGGCGGTCGCTCGGCCCTGTCCGTCGCGTTCCTCAACTCCGTCGTGGTCGCCGGGGTCTCCACGGTGCTGGCCACCGTGCTGGGGGTCCCGGCGGCCTGGGCCTACTCACGCTTCGCGGTGAAGGCCAGGAAGGACCAACTGTTCTTCATCCTGTCCACCCGCTTCATGCCGCCCGTGGTGGTCGTGGTCCCGATCTTCCTCATGTACCGCCAAGTCGGACTCATCGACTCCAAGCTCGGGCTGATTCTCATCTACGCCGCGTTCAACGTCCCGTTCACGATCTGGATGATGAAGGGGTTCGTCGACGAGGTGCCCTCCGAGTATGAGGACGCCGCCATGCTCGACGGCTACACCCGTTTGCAGGCGTTCTGGAAATTCACCCTTCCCCTGCTCGTGCCCGGTATCGCCGCGACGGCGGTCTTCGCACTCATCTTCTCGTGGAACGAGTTCGTGTTCGCCATCTTCCTTACCTCCAGTGACAACGTGCGGACGGCACCACCCGCCATCGCCGGCCTCATCGGCGGTACGACAGTGGACTGGGGTCTCGTGGCCGCCGCCTCCGTGGTGTTCGCCCTACCGGTGCTCGTCTTCGCCTACCTGGTACGCAAGCACCTCGTCGCCGGTGTGACGCTCGGGGCGGTGCGACGCTGATGGCGGGCATCGAGGTGACAGCCCTGCACAAGCGCTACCCGGACGGGACGGTCGCGGTTGATCACGTGGACCTGTCCATCGGCGACGGCGAGTTGTTCGTGATGCTCGGCCCTTCGGGCTGCGGCAAGACGACCACGCTACGGGCCATAGCCGGCCTGGAGAGGCAGACGACTGGCGACATCCGCATCGGCGACACGCTGGTCAACGACCTGCCGCCCGCCGAACGCGACATCGCCATGGTGTTCCAGTTCTACGCTCTCTACCCGCATCTGAAGACCCGCGACAACCTGGCGTTCCCGCTGCGGGCCGAGGGTCTGCCCAAGCCGGAGGTGCACGAGCGGGTCGAGGAGGCCGCCCGGCTGATGCGACTCGGTCCGCTCCTGGACCGGCGACCGCGCCAGCTGTCCGGCGGGGAGCAGCAGCGCGTCGCGCTTGCTCGCGCCCTGGTGCGACGACCGCGCGCATTCCTCATGGACGAGCCTCTCACCAATCTGGACGCGGAGCTGAGGGCGGACATGCGCACGGAGATCAAGCACCTGCAGGGAGAGCTGGGGGCGACGATGGTCTACGTCACCCACGACCAGGTCGAGGCGATGTCGCTCGGCCACAGGATCGCCATCCTCAACAAGGGCCGCGTCGAGCAGATCGGCACGCCGCTGGAGGTCTACGACCGTCCGGCGAGTCTCTTCTGCGCAGCGTTCATCGGCTCCCCGCCGATGAACCTGATCGAGGTGGAGGTGGCCGACGGGAAGCTGCGCGGTCAGGGCGGACTGGTCCTCACGCCACCGCCGGGCCTGCCGCGCGACCGCAGCCTGGTCGCAGGCGTCCGGCCGGAGGCGCTGGAAGTCACCGAACCAGGCGCGGATCGTTCGGTACCGGCCCGCGTGGTCTCGGCGGAGTGGCTGGGGGACGAAATCATCTACGTGGTTGACCACAGCGGCCAGCGCGACGTACGGGTTCGGATGCCACCGACTGTCCGCTTCGCCACTGACGCAAAGGTCGGGCTACGGCACACCGGCGCGACCCCGGCGGTCTACGACGTGAGCACGGAAGAGCTGGTGGCCTGATGGGAACCGTGGCAGTGCGTGGGCTGTGCAAGTCCTTCGGCAAGGTTCAGGCCCTGGACGGGGTGACGCTGGACGTGCCGGACGGCTCGTTCTTCGTCGTGCTCGGGCCCTCCGGGGCAGGCAAGACGACGACCCTGCGAGCGATCGCCGGCCTTGACAAGCTTGACGCCGGGTCGGTGCATCTGGACGGGAGGGACGCGACAGCTGACACCCCGGCCGCGCGCGACCTGGCCATGGTCTTCCAGAGCTACGCCCTCTACCCGCGACACACGGTGTACGACAACATCGCTTCGCCGCTGCGGGCACGCCACTGTTCTTCGAGCGAGATCGCCGCTGCCGTCGAGCAGATGTCGAGCCTGCTGCACATCGAACGTCTGCTGCAGCGTCGTCCCGCGCAGTTGTCGGGCGGTGAGATGCAGCGTGTCGCCCTGGCCCGGGCGCTGGTCCGTCGTCCACGCGCGTTTCTCATGGACGAGCCGCTGACGAACCTCGACCTCAAGCTCCGCGTCGAGATGCGCACCGAGCTCACCCGCATCCACCGGAGCCTCGGAGCAACCTTCGTCTACGTGACCAACGACCAGGTCGAGGCCCTGTCCATGGCCGACCAGGTCGCGGTCCTCAAGGAGGGGAAGGTGCAACAGGTCGGAACGCCGACCGAGGTGTACGAGCGTCCCGCCAACCAGTGGGTCGCCGGCTTCGTCGGGAGCCCGCCGATCAGCCTGCTCGCCTGCCGCGCCGAGGGCGATCGTCTGGTGGGTGCGGAGGGCTGGACGCTGCCGCGGCCCCGCTGGACCACGGCCGAGGACGGTCGTGCGTTGCTGCTGGGCCTGCGCGCGGAGGACCTGTCGGTCGAGCAGCGTGGGGACGCGTCGTTGTCGGGGGAACTCTACGGACTTGAGCCGCTGGGTGACCGCACGGTGGTCGACGTCCGAGTGGGAACGGAGATCCTCAAGGTCAAGGCACGACCCACAGTCACCGGTACGCCGGGCGAACGGCTGCTTGTCACTGTCGACCTGGACCGTGCGCACCTGTTCGATGCGGGCACCGGGCTGTCGCTGTCCGAGGCTGGGCGATAACCGCGCCGGGTGACCCGTCCGTCGACACGCATGGCGCGATCGCTGAGGCACGCCGGACATCACCAGGAAGATCACAGGAGGCGACGCAATGAGTGACCCGATGAACGTCCTGGCCCCCGAGCACCGGCGACTCCGGATCGGCGACGCCTGGCGCGACGCCGCGAGCGGAGCCACCTTCGCCGTCGAGGACCCGGCCACCGGCAAGACCATCGCCGAGGTGGCGGACGCCGACGCCGCTGACGGGCTCGCCGCTCTGGACGCGGCGAACAGGGCAATGGCGGAGTGGGCGGCGACCCCGCCGCGGAAACGGTCGGAGTTGTTGACCGCGACGTACCGGGCGCTTACCGAGCGATCCGAGGACATCGCCCGGCTGATAACGCTCGAGATGGGCAAGCCGCTCGCCGAGGCTCGGGGGGAAGTGGCGTACGGCGCCGAGTTCTTCCGTTGGTTCGCCGAGGAGGCGGTGCGCGTCGAGGGTCGCTTCAGCATCGCTCCCGCAGGTGGATATCGCATCCTCACCGTGCCGAAGCCGGTCGGACCGTGCGTCTTCGTGACGCCCTGGAACTTTCCGTTGGCCATGGGTGCCCGCAAGATCGCTCCTGCACTGGCCGCGGGCTGCACGACGATCACCAAGCCGGCAGGCCAGACGCCACTCACCATGCTGTTGCTGGCCCGCATCATGGAGGAGGTCGGCGTTCCCCCGGGCGTCGTCAACGTGGTGACCACCAAGCGTTCCGGGAAGGTGGTCTCCGCGCTGCTGGCCGACGGTAGGACCCGCAAGCTCTCGTTCACCGGGTCGACCGAGGTCGGGCGCGTGCTGCTACGACAGGCCGCGGACAACGTGCTGCGCACCTCCATGGAACTGGGCGGCAACGCGGCCTTGATCGTGTGTGCCGACGCTGACCTGGACGTCGCGCTCGACGGTGCCATGGTGGCCAAGATGCGCAACATCGGCGAGTCCTGCATCGCGGCCAACCGGATCTACGTCGAGGAGCCGGTGCGCGAGGAGTTCACGGCACGCTTCGCCGAGCGGATGGGCGCACTGTCGGTGGGCCATGGTCTCGACGACGGCGTGAACGTCGGAGCGCTGATCGACGAGGCCTCGGTCGCCAAGATCGACGAGCTCGTCGCCGACGCGGTCGATCGCGGCGCCCGGGTCGTGGTGGGCGGCGAGCGTCCGGATGGGCCGGGCCACTTCTACCCGCCCACTGTCATCGTCGACGTGCCCGACGACGCACGGATGCTGGAGGCGGAGATCTTCGGCCCGGTGGCGCCGATCATCTCGTTCACGTCCGACGACGAGGTGATGGCGAAGGCCAATGACACCGAGCACGGCCTGGCCGGATACGTCTTCACCCGTGACCTCCAGCGGGCGCTCCGGTTCGCCGAGGGGCTGGATACCGGGATGCTCGGCATCAACCGTGGTTTGATATCGGACCCGTCAGCTCCGTTCGGAGGCGTGAAGCAGTCCGGGATCGGCAAGGAGGGGTCGCACGAGGGCATCCTTGAGTACCTCGACCTCACCTACGTGGCGATCGACCTACCGTGACCGGCCTGCTGCGCCGGGCGCCCGCCGCGCGCGCCCGCGCCACCCGGGCCGCCAACCCTGCCGACGCCGTCCCGGTCTCGCAGGTGACCTGGACGTCCGCCCAGCACATCGCCGCCGACGTTCCGGAGAGGCACTGACATGCTTGAGACCGTCCGCGGACCACGCCAGCTGATCGTGGGCGAAGGGGTCGCGCAGAACATCCCACGAGTGGTGGCCGAGAGTGGCTCCCGAGTCCTCATCGTGACCGACCAGGTTCTTCTGGGGCAGCCGGGCGTGGCCGACATCGTTGCCGCCGTACGGGAAAAGGTCGAGGTCGTCGCGGTGTTCTCCGACGCGACTCCCGACGTGCCACTCACCGATGTCGCCCTGGCCGTCTCGGTCGCCGCCGAGGTGGACGCCAACGTGATCCTCGCCATCGGGGGTGGCACGGTGATCGACCTCGCCAAAATCGTCGGCGTCATCCGGCGCCACGGTGGGACGCCGCGCGACTACTACGGCGAGTCGAAGGTGCCGGGGCCGACGATTCCTCTCGTCGCGGTCCCGACGACGTCAGGCACCGGCTCCGAACTCACACCCGTCTCGGTGCTGACCGACCCGGACCGCGAGCTGAAGGTGGGGGTTTCCAGCGTCCACATCGTGCCCGACTTCGCCATCGTCGACCCCGAACTCACCTACACCTGCCCTCCGACCGTCACCGCCCACTCCGGCATCGACGCGTTATGTCACGCTGTGGAGAGCTACACCGCGCGACCCCGGGCCCACGGACCGCGCGACCCGGTGGAGCAGGTGTTCCTCGGCCGCAACCCGATCACCGACCACTACGCGCTCCTGGCCGCGGAGCGGATCGCCCGTAGCTTGCGTCGTGCTGTCAGGGACGGAGGCGACACGATTGCGCGGGCGGACATGTCCTATGGGTCCATGCTCGCCGGGCTCGCGTTTTCCCACGCGGGCAATGCGGCCCCGCACGCTCTCCAGTACCCCATCGGCGCAGCCACGCACACACCGCACGGCCTGGGCGTCGGGCTGCTACTGCCCTACGCCCTGGACGCGGCCAGGGATGCCATCAGCGACCGGTTGGCCATCCTCGCCAAGGTGTGCGGGCTCGACGTGGCCGACGCCTCGGATGCCGAGGCCGCAGACACGTTCCTCGCCTGGCTCGACGGGCTCCTTACCGACATCGGCATCCCCCGCACCTTGGCGGACATCGGCGTGGCACGCGCCGACCTCCCGCGCTTCGCGGAGATGGCCAGTGGCGTCACCCGCTTGATCCAGAACCATCCAGGCCCGACCGACACCGCCAGCCTGACCGCGATCCTCGAAGCGGCCTGGACCGGAGACCGGATCCGACGCGTCCCGACTCCGACCAGATAGTGACCGGCCCTTCATCTGACGACGAGCCCCACCCGTGGGTGTCGGAATGCTCCCGGCCTCAGCGAAGGAATTCACTGAGGCCGCCGCACCGCCCCTGACCTGCGGGAACGTGGAGCCGCAGGCAGGGTGCGCAGGCGCCGGGCGTGAATCAGGGTCGGGCTGCGCCCTCGATGGTGGTGCTTTCCTGCGGACGGAGTGCTGTCAAGAGGCTGTCGAGTTGACCCCAGGCCCGCGCGCTGGCGACGTGGTCGACGTAGTCCCGGGACTCAATGATGAGCCCATCGCGGATACGCATCACGAAGACGCAGGGCACCGTGAATGCCTCACCGGTCTCGGCGACCCGCCCCTGATAGGCAAACTCGGCGACAATCACCTCCGGGTCCGCGGTCTCATGAATCCGCACGTCGACCGGCTTACGGTTCAGCGTCCGGGCAACCGGAGGCGACGCGGTGAAGTGCTCGTGCAGTTCGCTGCGGCTACGCAGCGGCGGCGGGTTGAGCGGATGGAACGGATGCGTGACGTGGGTTTGTTCGGCGTACAGGTCGGCCAAGTCTTCGTACGGACCGTCGCAGACACCGTTCACCAGTCGGAGGAAAGTCTCGCGTGGGCTGCTCATGCCGACCTTCCTTCGAATCGTTGGATCTCACGTGGGGCATGCCGAGGACGACATCAAGGGATGGCCGGCACCCTACCGACCTCAGCCCCGATGTGACTGCCCCCTGGATCGCCCAGCGCCTCCGGAGCCAGGTGTCCAGCCGTGTCCAGCCGCGTCCAACATCTCACTCGCGGCCCCCTCCCGATTGCGAGGATTGCCGTCTGGTCCGGGCCGTCCGGTTCCTGACCTGGCCGACCAGTCCCCTCGTGATCGGAGCGGTGAATGTCAGAACGTGTTGTCAGCCACCCGCGTACGACAAGACCAAGCCGCAGGTCCCTGCTCGCAATGGCACTCGCCGTCGTGGCGTCGGTGGCCTTCGTCCCGGCGGCCGCAGCGGCTGGGCCCGTCGATCAACCGGCCCGGCCCGGAGGCGCGGCGGATCCGGCCCGCACCGATGGCCGGGCAGCCCTGGCTCCCGCCGGCGGCGTCGCCGGAAGGGCCCAGGCGGACGGGGCGGCGGACATGGCCGAGGCGATCGCCGAGCAGCGGGGCATCAGCCGCGATGCCGCCGAGAAGCTGATCAGTGCCGAGAACGCCAATGTGCGACTCGGCAACCGGTTGACCACCGAGCTGGGTGCCAGCTCGGGCGGCGCGTACCTGTCCGACGGCAGCCTCGTCGTCACGGTCACCGACGCCGCGGCTGCCGCGAAGGTGACCGCCACTGGCGCGAAGGCCCGCCTCGTCGCTCGCGGCGAACGGCAACTCCAGAAAATCCAGCGGGCGTTGGAGGCCACGCCGAGTGAACCCAACACGACCTGGGGGGTGGACCCGAAGACCAACCAGGTGGTGGTGAGCCTGCCGGCGTCGGGGGCGAAGAACGCCGTGCAAAGCTCGGCGGCGCGCAAGTTCGGCGCGGCGGTCCGTTTCGAGACCAGCGCCGGCCAGATCCAGCCGAACGTCGGGATCTCCAGCGGGGACTCGTTGGGCGGCTGCTCGGTCGGCTTCACCGCCACCGACTACACCTTCAACTACATCATCACGGCCGGCCACTGCACGCAGGGCTACCCGCACTGGACACTGCCCAACGGCCAGGACGTCGGACCGTCGCTGGAGAGCAACTATCCGGAGAACGACTACGGCCTCATCTGGATGAACGGTTCGTCGGTCTGGGCGACCGGCACCATCAACCTGTGGAACAACACGAGCCGCAGCATCCACGGTTGGGCGACGGCCGTGAGCGGGCTGTCGGTCTGCAACTCGGGCAGGACCACCGGGTTCAGGTGCGGCTCCGTGCTCAGGACCAACGTGACGGTCAATGGCACGGGCGGCACCGTACGCCAGATGGTCGAGACCAACATCTGCACCCTCGGCGGCGACAGCGGTGGGCCGCTCTTCGCCACCAACACGGCGTACGGGCTGAACTCGCACGCCAATCGGAACGGCAGCCAGTGCAACTCCACGCCGCGCACCTGGCATCAGCCGGTGGGTGAGGCGATCAACGCGTACCAGGTCGTCATCTACGGCGCGCCGTGACGAGCGGCGACGAGCGAAGGAGACAGGGATGAGAACCGCATTCACCAGAGCCGCACGCCTCACCGCCGCGGCCGTCACGGCGACGGCGGTGGCCCTGACCGTGGCCGTCGGCCCCGCCCAGGCGGACCTCTGGACGCACACCGACGGGTTCGAGGGGAATCCGGCAGCGGTGTGGGAGTTCCACCGCTCCGGGGCCGGAAGCGGAGCCTACGAGCTGGGTACCGGAACGGCCCGGTCCGGTTGGAACAACGCCATTCTCACGACCTCGACAGGTGGCTGGTCCGGGGTGGGCAAGCTGCTCACCGTGGGGCCACGTACCGCCGGGCACTCCACCACCTGCGGCGGCGGGTTCTTCGTCCGGGCGGTCAGCGGGCCGGCCGTGCTCAACGTCGAGGTGATCGATCCGGCGAGCTGGACCTACCTCGCGCTGCGCACCGTCCGGATCACCGACACCGTCTGGCGGCGGCATGACGTGGCCAGCTACGCGAACGGTCCGAGCCAGGTGTTCGTCCGGGTCTCCCTGCTCGGTGGCAGCGGTGCCGTGCGGGTGGACGACATGGCCTTCCAGTGCTCCTTCTACCGCGCCTGAGCAGGTCGACCACAGCGGGGCCGGCGCTCGTGGCGCCGGCCCCGCGAGGGTGATCGAGCGCGACGGGGGTGAGTTCGTGTCCCTACGACTCTCGCGCGCGGTTACGGCGGTGGTGGACGATCAGCGCGACCGCGCTGAGCACCGCCACCAGGCCGAAGGCCGAGCTGATCCACTGGTTGTCCGCCGCGGTCGACAGCACCACGTTGGCCGCGGCGCTGACGAAGAGCACCAGCCACAGCAGCGGGCGTAGCAGGCCGCCGCCCGGCTTCTTCGGTGCGTCGACCGTGGCCTCGGCGATGCGGTACGGATCGGTCATGACTACCTCCTTCGGCGAACGTTCCTCGACTCCGTCAACGCTAGGCGGGCGGTGCGGCGGGGACGATCCCGCCAGCTCGACGACAGTGGTACAGCAGGCTGTACCTTCCGCGCCGGGCGTTGCCGGACGGGGCCGACGGTGGCCTATGTTGGCGGGGGAGGTGGGTCGATGGCGTACGTGCGGGGCCGGGTTCGCGCCGTGGTCGACGCTTTGGAGCACCTCGTCGGAGGGCTGGGCACCGCCACGCTGGCGCTGGGCGCGCTGCTCTGGGCGGCGACCGTGGCGGTGACCTGCCTGGCCGGGGTGGGGCTGCTGGCGGCGCCCGGTGCGTTGCGGGCGGTGCGCTCGGTAGCCGACCGCGAGCGTGCCCGGCTGTCCCGCTGGGGCGCGCCGATCCCCACGCCGGGGCCGGTGCCGGCCGGGTTGCGGACGGCGACGCGCGATCCCTTCGTACGCCGGGAGCTCGGCTGGGTCGCGCTGTACTCGTTCATCGGCCTGGTGACCGGGCTGCTCGGCCTCGTGCTGCCACTCTCTGCCGTGCAGTACGTCACGTTCCCGCTGTATTACCGGCTGATCCCTGCCGACGCCGGCGCACCGGGGATCATCTGGTGGCGCGTCGACGGATTGTCCGAGGCACTCGCGGTCGGGTTGCTCGGGGTGGGCTGGCTGGCCGCCGCGATCTGGTTCAGCCCGGTCCTGGCCCGTCTCCAGGCATGGCCGGGCCGGTTGCTGCTGCCTCCGCCGCCGGGTGTCGACCTGTCGCTGCGGGTGGCCGAGCTGACCGCCACCCGCGCTGCGGCGCTGGACGCCCACGCTGTCGAACTGCGCCGGATCGAGCGGTCGCTGCACGACGGCACCCAGAACCGGTTGGTCGCCGTCAACGTGTTGCTGGGTGCCGCGCGGCGGGCCGTGCGCCGCAATCCGGACCGCGCCGACGAGATCCTCGGGCAGGCACAGGACGCTGCGGAACAGGCGCTCGGCGAGCTGCGTACGGTGGTGCGCGGGATCCTGCCGCCCGTGCTGGACGACCGGGGTCTCGCCGGCGCGCTGGCGGGCCTGGCCGGCAGCTGCGTGGTGCCCTGCCGACTCGAGGTGGACGTGGCGGTGCGGTGCGCGGCCTCGGTCGAGGCCACCGCGTACTTCGTGGTGGCCGAGGCGCTGACCAACGTCGTCCGGCACAGCGGCGCGAGCCAGGTGGACGTGGCGGTGCGCCGCGAGCGCGGCCGGCTACTGGTGTCCATTGAGGACGACGGGCACGGCGACGCGGACGAGACACGTGGCTCTGGGCTCACCGGTATCCGCCGGCGTGTCGACGCGTACGACGGCCGGATGACACTGACGAGCCCTCCGGGAGGGCCGACGAGAATGGACGTGGAGCTGCCATGCGGATCGTGATCGCCGAGGACGACCCGCTGCTGCGTGAGGGGTTGGCTCTGCTGCTGCGGGCGGAGGATCTGGACGTGGTCGCCACGGCCGGTACTCCGGGCGAGTTCCTGGTCGCCGTCGACAACCATGCGCCGGACGTCGCGATCGTGGACGTACGGATGCCGCCGACCCACACCGACGAGGGCATCGTGGCCGCGGTGGAGGCCCGGCGGCGCCGCCCCGGCCTCGCGGTACTGGTCCTGTCGGCGTACGTGGAGCAGGCGTTCGCCACCGACCTGTTCTCGGTCGGCGCCGCCGGGCTCGGGTATCTGTTGAAGGAGCGGGTGGGCCGGGTCGAGGAGTTTCTCGCCGCGCTGCACCGCGTGGCGGACGGCGGCAGCGTGATCGACCCGGAGGTGGTGGCGCAGTTGCTCGCCCGCAACCGCCGGACGGACACGGCGCTGAGCGAGCTGTCGCCGCGTGAGCGTGAGGTGCTGGGGCTGATGGCCGAAGGGCTTGGCAACAGCGCGATCGCCGAACGGCTGTTCGTCACCGACGGAGCGGTGCACAAGCACATCCGCAGCATCTTCTCGAAGCTTCAGCTTCCACCGGACGACCAGGCCGACCGCCGGGTCACCGCGGTGCTGCGCTACCTCAACGGCGATCGACGGTAGCGCCTGCTGTACCCGGACCTGGCAGCCCGCGGGATGGTCGCCGTTCTCCCACGTCAATAGCGTTTCTGGTGCGCGCAGTTCTTGCCGATGACACGGAGAGAGGCCACCAGAATGCCGGATTATCCGGGACAGACCATCGAACCGGCGGTACGCGTCGAACACCTCACCCGGGTGTACGGCGCCGGCCGTAACCAGGTGACTGCGCTTGCGGCCATCGATGCGGGGTTCGACCGGGGCACCTTCACCGCGGTGATGGGGCCCTCGGGCTCCGGCAAGAGCACGCTGCTGCAGACCGCGGCCGGTCTCGACCGGCCCACCTCCGGTCGGGTGGTCATCGGAGGCACCGACCTGTCGGGGCTGTCCGAGACCCGCCTGACCGAGCTGCGTCGTACCCGGATCGGGTTCGTCTTCCAGGCGTTCAACCTGATCGGCGCGCTCACCGTCGAGGAGAACATCGTGCTGCCCCTGCGCCTGGCCGGCGTCCGTCCGGACCGGGCCTGGCTGACCCAGGTGGTCGAGCGGGTCGGCCTCACCGACCGACTGCACCACCGGCCGGCAGCGTTGTCCGGCGGCCAGCAGCAGCGGGTGGCGATCGCCCGGGCGCTGGCCACCCGCCCCGAGGTGATCTTCTCAGACGAGCCCACCGGCGCCCTCGACTCGCGGACCGCGGCGGAGGTGCTGACGCTGCTTCGCGCGGTCGTGGACGAACACGGGCTGACCGTGGTGATGGTGACCCACGATCCGATCGCCGCGTCGTACGCCGACCGCGTGCTCGTGTTGGCCGACGGTGCGATCGTCGCCGACCTTCCGCAGCTCGGAGCCACCGGTATCGCCGAGCACCTGGCGTCGTTGGATCGGCGGGTCCTCCGATGATCGGGCTCGCCGCCCGCCTGCTGCGGCACCGCGCCGGCCCCGCCGCCGCCACCCTGCTGGCCCTGATCGCCGGCGTGCTGATCCTGGTAGCGATGGGCACCCTCGTCGAGTCCGGGCTGCGTTTCCGCACGGAGCCACGGCTCTGGGCCGCGGCCGACGTGGTCGTCGCCAACCGCACGATCAGCCACACGTTCAAAGAGTTCGGCGGCGACACCACCACGAGCACCGTCGCGCTGCCCGAGGGCGGCACTGTGGACGCGGCCCTGGTGGAGCAGATCCGCCAGGTGCCGGGCGTCGCGGCTGTCACCGGCGACGAAGGAGTCCTGATCGGTTCACCCGCTGGCGTGGGACACGGCTGGGACACGTACGCCTTCACCGGTCGTCCCATCGCCGCGGGTGCCGCGCCACGGGCCGACGACGAGGTGCTTGTCGACACCCGGTTCGGCGTGGCACCCGGCGACCGCATCGACCTGGTCGTCGGCGGGGTCAGCCGGTCGTACCGGGTCAGCGGAACCGCCGAGACCGGTTCGACTGCGGTGTTCTTCACCGACGCGCAGGCCGCCCGGTTGTCCTCCCACCCGGGCCGGGTGGATGCGATAGGCGTGCGGATGCTGCCCGGCGCCGACCTCGGCGCGGTACGCGAGATCGCGTCGGCGGCCGGCGCCACGACGTACGCCGGGAAAGACCGTGGCAACGTCGAGCAGTCGGAGGACCAGGCCGCCCAGACCTTGCTGATCGAGGCCGGATCGGCTTTCGGGGGGTACGTCGTCCTGCTGATCGTCTTCGTGGTGGCCGGCACCATCGGGCTGTCCGTCCGGCACCGTCGGCGTGACCTGGCGTTACTACGCGCGGTCGCGGCCACGCCGGGGCAGGTGCGCCGCATGCTGGTCGCCGAGGCCGCGCTGCTCGCCCTGATCGGCTCTGCGATCGGCGGCCCGGCCGGCCTACTGGCGGCCCGCTGGGTGCACGGCGAGCTGGTCGGGCGGGGGTTCGTGCCGGCCAGCTTCCCGATGGCCGACGGCCTGTTCGCGGTGCCGGCCGCGGTCGGTACGGCGGTCCTCGTGGCGGTGCTCGCCGCGTTGGTCGCCGCACGCCGGGTCACCGGGATCAAGCCGATCGAGGCGCTCGGCGAGATCGCTGTCGAGCCTCGGCGTAGCGGCCGGGTGCGGCTGATCGCCGGTGTGCTGACGCTGGCGGCTGCCGGCACCTCCGGGGCGTTCACGCTCGGTGCGGCCGGGTCGACCGGGGCACTGGCCGGCGCGGTCGGCATGCTGTACCTGTTCGTCATCGCGGTGGCGCTGCTCGCACCGAGGATCAACGCGTACGCGGCACGCCTGCTCACACCGTTGTTGCCGCGGATGTGGCGGGTCAGCGGCTACCTGGCCGCGGCCAATCTGCGGGCCAACGCGCAGGGCATGGCGACCGTCCTGACCGCCCTCGTGCTGTCCGTGGGGTTCGGCGGCTCGGTCTGGTTCCTGCAGACCAACCTGGAACGGCAGACCACCACGCAGAGCAGTGCGGGAACCCTCGCCCAGCGGGTGCTTGTCGCTCCGGGTGGGCTGCCGGCGGGCGCGGCGCGGGAGATCCGCGAGTTGGCCGGGGTGCGGGCGGCCACCGGTGTGCACCGAACGCAGGTGCTGGTGCGGGCGCTCGGCGGAATCGAGCCGGTCAGCGCGCAGTCGGTCGACACGGCGGGCATCACGTCGACGATGGACCTCGCCGTGCGCGAGGGCAACCTGGCCGACCTGCGCGCGGGCACTGTCGCCCTGTCTACGATGCAGGCGTCCACTTCCGGCTGGGACGTCGGCGATCGGGCGGAACTCTGGCTGGGCGACGGCACCCCTGTCACGTTGGACGTCATCGCGATCTACGGCCGTGGCCTCGGCTTCGGCGACGTCACGCTGGCCGCCGACACGGTCGCCGGGCACACGGCCGGGGATACCGACGACGAGGTCCTGGTCAGCGCCGGTTCGGAGGCCGACACGGCGTTGGCCACCTGGTCGGCTGGGCGACCGGGCACCCAGGTTCTCGACGCGGCCACCCGTACGCGCCTGATCAGCACCGATCTGGCGATCGGCGCCTGGCTGAACCGGCTGCTGATCGGCGTGATGGTGGGGTATGCGGCGCTGGCGGCGGCCACCACGATGGTGATGGCCGCGCTGGCCCGCCGACGCGAGTTGGCGTTGCTACAACTGGTCGGGGTCACCCGCCGTCAGATTCGGAGGATGGTCCAGGCCGAACAGGCCGGGCTGCTCGGCACCGCGGTGCTGATCGGTGCGACGATCGCGGCGCTGACCCTGAGCGCGATCGTCAACGGACTGACCGGCAGCCCGATCCCGTACGTCCCGCCGCTCGGTTGGGTGGCGGTGCTCGGCGGCACGACACTGCTGGCGTTGGCAACCACTGTGTGGCCCGTCCGACGGCTGCTCAGCGCTCCCCCGATCGACAACATCGGCGTGAAGGAGTAGGCGTCGCGCTCGACTATCGGCCACCGTGCCGCCTCCGCGAACATCGCTGAGGCGGCACGGTGGCCCTGGTGTCCCAGCTACGGGTGGGCCCGGGGCAGGGCGTCGGGCGTGAATCAGGGTCGGGCCGCGCTCTCGATGGTGCTGACCGTCGAGTTGTTTGACGTCGACGTGGATCAGGTCGCCGCAGCGGCCAGCCGCCGATGACGACACACCGAGTCAGCCGCAGCCTGCCGGAAGGTCCGTCACCTCGGCCTCGGCCGACCACGCTCACGCCCAGGCCAGGAGTTCGCGGCCTATTTTCGGAGCCCGACGCGTAGGCCGCCGATCAGGGCCGTGAGCCCGAATTCGAAGTGGGTGGCGAAGCTGGGATCGGTCAGCGCCGTGCCGGCGGCCGTCAACGCGGGATAGGTCCCGGGATCCAGGGCCCTGCGCAGGTGGGCGAAGTCGGCCGGGTCGCTGGCGGCCGCTTGTTCCTCAAGGGTGTGCCCGATGGTGAAGTGCACGATCGAGAACATCGCGCGTGCGGCGTCGTCGGGCGCGAAGTCCGCCTTGATGAGCGCGGCGACGGCGGTCTCGGCGAACCTGAGGGTGTTCGGCCCGGTGGAACGGGTGCCGGCGTAGACGCGGGCGCCGTCGCGGTGGGAGAGCAGGGAGGCGCGCAGCTGGTGGGCGAGAGTCGTGACGGTCTGCGCCCAGTCCGGGCTGTCGGCGACGTCTGCGCATCCGGTGAGCATCCGGTCGGCCATCGCGGTGAGCAGGTCCTGTTTGGTGGCGAAGTACCGGTAGAGGGCTCCGGCCTGCGCGTTCAGCGCATCGGCGAGTCGGCGCATGGTCAGCGCCTCCAGTCCGCCCTCGTCCAGCAGGCGCAGCGCCTCGTCGACGGTGCGATCACGGTCGAGCCTGGGTGGCCGACCGCGGGTCGGACCTGATCTCGGTTCGGGGGTTGCCTCGGAGCCCATGGTCAGCACTATAGTAAACAGCGTTCACGTGAACGACGTTCACTAATTGTGGGGATGGGGTTGTCGGATGGATGCCGATGTGATCGTGGTGGGAGCGGGCCCGACCGGGCTGATGCTCGCTGGAGAACTGGCGCTGGCCGGGGTCCGCGTCCGGGTGGTGGAGCGGCGCGATGCGCCACAGCGCCATTCACGGGCGCTCACTTTGCACCCGCGTAGCGTCGAGGTGCTGGACCAGCGCGGGCTGGCCGCCGCATTCCTGTCGCAAGGCAAGCGCGTGCCGGGATGGCATTTCGCGGGACTGCCGACACGGCTGAACTTCGCCGCGCTGGACAGCCGGCACGGGTTCACGCTGTTCCTCGCCCAGGCGCAGACCGAGCGGCTGCTGACCGAGTGGGTGCTCAGCTTGGGCGTGCCGATCTCGCGTGGTTCAGCGGTAACCGGGGTTTCCCAGGACACCGGCGGTGTCGCCGTCACAGTCGGCGGCACCGTGCTGCGCGCCAAGTATGCCGTCGGCTGCGACGGCGGCCGCAGCGTGGTCCGGGAAGCAGCCGGGATCGAGTTTCCCGGAACCGATGAAACCCTTACCGGGATGCTCGGCGACTTCGCCGTCGTCGACTCCTCCGCCCTGGGCCGGGCCGAATCAGGTGGGGTGCTGGCCGTCCCGCTCGGCGACGGGACGACCCGCTTCGTGGCCGTCGACCCGCAACGGATGCGCGAGCCGTCGTCAATTCCGGTGACGCTCGACGAGTTCCGGGCCTCGCTGCTGCGGTCCTGCGGAACGGATTTCGGGGTCGCCGAGCCCCGCTGGCTGTCCCGGTTCGGCAACGCCACCCGACTCGCCGCGCGATACCGGGCCGGCCGGGTCCTGGTGGCCGGCGACGCCGCGCACATCCATTTCCCGGCGGCCGGGCAAGGTCTCAACACCGGGCTGCAGGACGCGGCGAACCTCGGCTGGAAGCTGGCCGCGGCAGTGCACGGGTGGGCACCGGACGGACTGCTCGACACGTACCACGATGAGCGGCATCCGGTCGGTGCGGCCGTCACCGCCAACACCGAGGTGCAGACGTTGCTGCTCGAACTGACGCTCGTCGGACAGTACACATCGCCGGCGACCGCTCTGCGCGCGTTGATCGACGATCTGCTCGGCATCGACGTCGTCAACCGGCGAATCGCCGACGCGGTGTCGGCACTCGACACCCGGTACGGCACGTCTGCGGAACCACTGATCGGCGCTCGCATGCCGGACATCGCGCTGACCTCGCACACCAGCGTCTACGAGCTACTGCGCGGCGGCTCGTTCGCGCTGCTCACGTTGACCGGCGCCGGCCCGGCGACGGGTGAGGTGGCCAGATGGGCCGACCGCGTCGTCCTCGGGGCAGCCTCGGCCGGAGCGCACCCGGCCCTGGCCGGTGTCACCGAGATTCTCGTTCGCCCCGACGGCCACATTGCCTGGCTCAGCCGCGACGACCAGCCGGCGCGCGAACGCACCAACGCACTGACCGCCTGGGCGGGCCAGCCCGCGACCACCGCTTCTGGGAGCTGATCACGGCACCGGATTGTCCATCGACGCCGCCACAGACGAGTTCGTCGGCCGCACACTCCGGTGATGCCGGGGTCTCAGCCCCACGAGTGCGCGCGTCATGCCGGCAACCCGGGCTGCTTCGATGCCAGCGGGACTGTCCTCGATCACCAGGCAACTCGCTGCGGTGGTGTTGAGAAGATGCGCGGCGCGCAGATAGCACTCGGGGCCCGGTTTGCCGCGCCGGACCTGGCTGCTGTCGACCAGGATTTGTATCCGGTGCTCGTACGCCATGGCGCGCAGCACGACGACTGCGCGGTCCAGTGCGCGCCCCGTCTCGTCGAGGTGTGCGGCGCTCATGCGGGGGACGCGCGCAGGCGGGCGGCTGCCGTGGACCGAGATCTGATCAGGCGGGACAGCACTGTCGACAGTGCCAGGATCGCGGTGGCGGTCAGGGTGATGCTCGCGCCGGCGGCGACGTCCCAGCGGCTCGACGCGTAGAGGCCGCCGAGCCCGCTGAGGGCACCGAACGTGACGGCCAGGGCGGTGATGATGCTCAGCCGGTGCGACCACTGGCGCGCCGCCGCTGCCGGCGCGACGATGAGAGCGAGGGCGAGGATCGTGCCGATGGCGGGGACGATCGTCACGACCGCCACCTGGATGGCGAGCAGCAGCACGACGTCCCAGACTCCGGTGGCGAAGCCGGCCGCCTGCGCGCCGATCCGGTCGAAGCCGGTGTAGCGCAGTGGACGGGCGCAGGCCAGCAGGACGGCCGCGACGACGACGAGCGCGACCGCGGTGGTCACGAGGTCCTGCGGGCTGACGGTGAGGATCGATCCGACGAGGAACGATGTCAGGTCTCGGCTGAAGCCGTTCTGGGTGGCGACGAGCCCGGCGCCGAGCGCGAAGCCGCCGGAGAGCATGACGCCGGTCGCCGCGGCCGTGTTCTGGCTTCGGTGGCGGCTGAGCGCGGCGACGCCCAGCGCGACGATCGCGCCCGCGACCACGCCTCCGACGACGATGTTGACGCCGATGATGGCGGCGGCCACCACCCCGGGGAACGTGGCGTGGGTCAGTGCCATGGTGAAGAAGGACAGCCGGCGGAGCACGACGTGAACGCCGACGAGTCCGGCGAGCGCGCCGGCGAGCAGCACCTCGGCCGTGGCCCGGTGCAGCGCGTCATCCCACCAGTTCATGCGGGGACCTCCTTGCGTCGGAGACGATCCGCCCGTGGTTGCGCCTCGAGCGCAGCGCGCCCAGTGGGAGCAGCAGCAGGTAGGCGAGCACGAGCAGCAGGACGACGGCGGAGGCCGAGGTCAGCGAGATGCCGTAGTCGACCGATGCGGTCCAGCTGGCCAGCAGGCCGCCGTATGCGGCGACGAGGATGAGGCCGGTGCCGATCATCGCCATCAGCGGCAGGCGTGTGGTGAGCATGCGGGCAGTCGCGGCCGGCACGATGAGCAGCGCCACCACGAGGATGGTGCCAACGGCGCGTACCGCGGCGACGACGACGAGCGCGACGATGATGTTGAGCAGCAGATCGAGCCAGGCGATCCGGAAGCCGGCGGCGGCCGCTCCGGCCGGGTCGAGGGTCCGGAAGATCAGGGCGCGGGCGCTGATCAGCAGCAGGCCGAGGATGACGACCGCCAGCACGGCGGTCTCCGCGATCTGGCGCGGCGTCACCGTCAGGATGCGCCCGAAGAGGAACGACGTCAGATCCGAGGTGTACGAGGAGCGCCGCGACACGAGCACCACGCCGATCGAGAACATGGCGGTGAGCACCACGGCGGTGGACGCGTCGTCGGACAGCGCCCCGCCTCGGCTGAGCAGGGTCAGCACCACTGCGGTCACGACGCCGGCGACCAGCGCCCCGACGACGATGCCCTCGATTCCACCGGCCAGGAACCCGATGACGACGCCGGGAAACACGGTGTGCGTCAACGCGTCGGAGACGAACGACAGGCGGCGGGCGAAGACGAAGACACTCACCGGTCCGCAGATGAGGGCGAGCAGCGCGAGTTCGGCCAGGGCGCGCCCCATGAACGGTACGGTGAACGGCTCGATCACGGCTCCACCAGCACTGTCCGGCCGTCTCTCAACTCGATGGCGTGTCCGCCGTACGCGCGGCGCAGCGTATCGGCGGTCAACGTCTCATCGGGCGGGCCGACCGCCCACTGCCGGCCGTTGAGCACGCAGACCGTGTCGGCGAGCTCATGCGCGACCGTCAGGTCGTGGGTGCTCAGCACCAGGGTGGTCCCGGCCGCGCTGAGTTCGCGCAGGACGGACAGGATGGCTTCCTGGCTCACCGCGTCGACACCGTTGAACGGCTCGTCGAGCAGCAGCAGCCGTGGCTCGGCGGCGATGGCGCGGGCGAGCAGCACCCGCTGGCGTTGGCCACCGGAGAGCACGCCGAAGTGTGTCTTCGCGTGGTCGGCGAGGCCGAGGCGGTCGAGCGCCTCGTGGACGCGCCGTCGGTCGTCGTTGCGGGTGGGACGCCACCAGCCGATGCGTCGGTAGCGGCCCATCATGACGACCTGGCCAGCGGTCACCGGGAAGTCGGCGTCGAGGGAGTCGGTCTGCGGAACATATCCTGTGCGGGCCCGGGCCTGGGCCGGCGTGCGCCCGAGCACGGTGGACGTGCCGGCGAGGACCGGCACCAGGCCGAGGATCGACTTGATCAACGTGGACTTGCCGGCGCCGTTGGGCCCGATCAGGGCCAGGCGCTGCCCGGGGACCAGGTCGAGGTTGACATCGGTGAGCACGGGCGTGCCGTGGTAGCCGACGCTCACCTCGGCATAGCGAAGGGCGGCGTCGGCCACCGCGACATCGCCCATGTCAGCCGCCCAGAGCCGAGACGATGACCTGGGTGTTGTGCCGCTCAGCACCGAGGTAGGTGCCCTGGGGCGTGCCCTCGGCGCCGATGCTGTCGCCGTAGAGGGCGTCCTCACCGCCGATGACCTTGACGCCGGCCTGGTTCGCGATCGCCTCGGCGCTCTTGGGCGGCAGCGACGTCTCCGCGAAGATGGCCTTCGTACCCGTCGCCTTGATCTTCGCGACCAGCTCGTTGAGCTGCTTCGCGCTCAGCTCGGCGGAGGTGTCGAGGCTGGGGATGACCGAGCCGACGAACTGCAGCTTGTACCGGTCGACGTAGTAGCCGAAGGCGTCGTGGTTGGTCACGAGCTTGCGCTGATCGGCAGGGATCCGGGCGAAGGCGGCCTCGTTGTCGGCGTCGAGCTTGTCGAGTTCGGCCGTGTAGTTCTTCAGATTTTCGGCGAAGGCCGTGGCGTGCGCGGGGTCGGCCGCAGCGAGGCCCTTCTCGATGTTGGCGACCATCGTCTTGGCGTTCAGCGGGTTGTGCCAGATGTGCGGGTCGTGCTCCTCGCCCTCGTGCGCCTCCTCGCCCTCCTCGTGGCCTTCCTCGCCCTCCTCGTGGCCTTCCTCGCCCTCCTCGTGGCCACCCTCGCGCAGGGTGACACCCTGGCTGGAGTCGACGACGGTGCCCTTGAAGCCGGCCGACTCGATGGTCTGGTCGAGCCACTCCTCGAGGCCGACACCGTTCTTGACGACGATGGCGGCCTTTCCGATCGCCTGGATGTCGGCCGGGGTGGGCTCGTAGTCGTGCGGGTCGACGTTCGGCTTGATGATCTGGGTGACGGTGACGTCGCTGCCGCCAACGGTGCGGACGAAGTCGGCCACCTCGGGGGTGGTGGCGACCACGGCGAGCCCGGCGCCGGACGAGGCGTTGCTGCCGCCCTCGGCGGCGTCGTCTCCCGAGCCACAACCGCCAAGAAGAACGAGCGCGGCGGCGGTCGCCGCTGCGATGATCGTGCGTTGTCCATGCTTCACGAAACCACTCCATTCCTGAGATCCGGAACGGTAATCGTTTTCACCAAGCATCGTCTAATAGCGAGATGACCACACGTGCATGTGTCGCGCGCAGCTGTGATCCGGGCACGACGATCGCGTATGCATTGACACTGATGTGAACGTTGGAGCGTGGCCGCATGAACGACACGACGCACTCAGCCACGAGCCCTCTTGCTGCTCTGGCCGGGCCGACCAGGCTGACACCTCGATCGCGGCCGAGGCCCTTGCCGCGTTCGCCCGACGTCCTCGGCCGCTCCTTGAACACGCGGTAACCGAAGGCCAGTCCGGACACCGCGACCGGGCCACGACCAGCTTGGTCAGCCGAGCTTGCGGGTCAGGAAGTCGTGGATGAGCGGGAAGACCTCGTCGGCGCGGTCCTCGAGCAGGAAGTGCCCGCTGTCGAAGAGGTGGAATTCGATGTCCTGCAGGTCTCGCTTGTAGGGGTGCGCGCCCTCGGCAGGGAAGATCACATCATTCGCGCCCCACACGATGAGGGTGGGCGGCTGCGTCTTGCGCAGCCACTCCTGCACCGGCGGGTAGAGCGCTGGGTTCGTGCCGTAGTCGAGGAAGTAGTCGAGCTGGATCTCGTCGTTGCCGGGTCGGTCGAGCAGGGCCTGGTCGACGATCCAGTTGTCGGGTGCGATGCGCGAGGCGTGGGCCATCCCGTCGGTGTACTGGAACTTCGTGGCGTCCAGGGTGACCAGGCCGCGGAGGGCATCCCGGTTCTCCGGGCTGCTGTCGGCCCAGTAGCGCTTGATCGGCACCCAGAAGTCGTTGTCCAGGCCCTCGTCGTAGGCGTTGCCGTTCTGCACGATGAGCGCCGTGATCGCGTCGGGGTTCGCGAGGGCGAGGCGCCAGGCGGTTGGTGCGCCGTAGTCGAAGACGTTGACGGCGTACCTGGTCACTCCGAGCTTCGTCAGCAGCTTCTGCACGTACTTCGCCGCGTTGTCGAAGGTGTAGGAGAACTCGGCGCGATCGGGTGCGGCGCTGTTTCCGTAGCCGGGCAGGTCCGGGGCGATCACGCGGAACCGATCCGCGAGGAACGGGATCAGGTTGCGGAACATGTGGGAGGAGGTCGGGAAGCCGTGCAGGAGCAGGACGACCGGGCCATCGGCCGGGCCGGCCTCTCGGTAGAACATCTGGAACCCGTCGAGGTCCTCGGTCTTGTACTGCACGACGGGAACGAACGGTGTGGCGGTCATGGTGGTGCTCCCTTCGGTGAACGTCGGTCGAGAAGAACCATACATACCTCTAGGTATGGCGGCAACCCTACCTCCAGGTATGGAGGTTGCTAGTCTTGTGTCATGGACAACAGGCGGCTGATCATCGACTCGGCCAAGAAGCTCTTCTGGCATCACGGATACTCGACGACGAGCCCGAAGCAGGTAATGGCCGACTCCGGTGTCGGGCAGGGCAGCTTCTATCACCACTTCCCGACGAAGCCCGACCTCGGCCAAGAGGTGGTTCGGGAGAACGGGCGGGATCTTCTCGCTTCCGTGCGCGCCACCATGGAAGGCCTGCCGACGGGCCGGGAGCGCCTTGCCGCATTCCTGACGTCGGCCGGCGACGCGCTCGGCGGATGCCAGATCGGCGGTTTCGCGTACGACGCAGGGGTTCTTGCCGAAGCCGGCTTGCGGGAGGCACTCGGTGCCGCGTTCACCGAACTGGCCGACCTTCTCGAGAACGTCGTTCGAGAAGCTCAGGTCGACGGCTCTCTATCGCCGAAGTTGGATCCGGCGAAGACCGCCGCCGCTCTCCTGGCCGTCGTCGAGGGCGCGTTTGTCGTCGCGCGAGCCACCGGACGGCAGTCCTCTGCCGACAACGCGACCGCCGGTGCCCTCGCGATGCTGGACGGGAACAACGTCAGGTCGTGACTCCCCATCGACGTGCCGCGAGATCGGACCGGGAGGTTCGGGCCTCATTTCGTTCGCAAGCGGCAGCGCCGGTTGCCGGGGGTCGACGAGGGCAGCATGGCCCCGTCTGGTTGATCAGACACTTCCGCAAGGCGGTGCTGTAGGCATTCGCCGCGGGACGCGGCCACGAGTGCTGCTGCCTCGACGACCTGGGCTGAGCTACCTCTGGGCCCCGGCGTCCAGGTACGCGTCGATGGCCTGCAGATTCTTGGTCAGGCTGTCGAGACGTGGCGGCATTCCTCCGGGCAGCACAGTCAGAGGCCACGTCTGCGAACTGAACAGTCACGCTTACGCCGAGGCTCTGGATCACCTGCGACCCTGACCACGACAGCCACCCACGATAGGTTGATCATCGTGACAGCCCTCAGCGCTCTGTGGTCTTTTGTCATCGTCGTGGGGCTGCTCACCATGACTCCCGGGATGGACACCGCCCTCATCCTGCGCACCGCAGCCGTCGGAGAAACCCGCCGTGCCTGGGGAGTCGTTCTCGGCATCCAAACTGGAACCCTGGCCTGGGGTGCGCTCACCTCCGCTGGTGTCACCGTGTTGCTGACGGCTTCGCACCTGGCCTACGAGGTGCTGCGATGGGCCGGCGCCTGCTATCTGATCGGGATGGGCCTGAGCATGCTGTGGGCCACCCGCCACCGTCGGCCAGACAAATCGAACCAACCGCTCGACGAGCCCGCGACGGCCGGCGACGGCTTCTACCCAGGGTGGCGTCGCGGCGCACTGACAAACCTGCTGAACCCGAAGATGGGCGTGTTCTACGTCGCGCTCCTACCACAGTTCATCCCCTCCGGCGCTTCCCCGTTTGCCTTCGGTGTGCTCCTTGCCTGCGTGCATATCCTTTTGGGCACTGCCTGGTCGGCCGTGCTGGTCGTCCTGGCACGTCGGCTGCGCACGGTGTTGCAACGTCCCACGGCTCGCCGGCTGTTGGACCGCGTCACCGGGACCGTGATTACCGGATTCGGGATCCGGCTCGCCACCAGCAGCCACTGACCTCGCGAACCCCTCCGGCTGCGGCGACGACTACGCTGCGAACGTGATCAAGGGACTGCTGCTGGACTTCTACGGCACGGTGGTCGAAGACGACGACGCGATCATGCAGGCGATAGCTGAACAGGTAGCCGCCGGCGCCTCGACATCCGTCTCTGGAGGCGACGTCATGGATGCCTGGGCGCGGCAGTACGAGGCGGTCGCCGCCGGCCCGCAGTTCCGGACGCTACGAGACTGCGCGATGCGCAGCCTGGCCACGGTAATGGCTGAGGTGGGCTGCCCCGGTGACGCGGCCAACCTGTGCACGGCGCAGTTCACGTACTGGCAGTCGCCGCCGTTGCGTCCAGGTACCCGGGAGTTCCTCTCCCGGGTCACGGTGCCCATCTGCGTGGTGTCCGACGTCGACCGCGCCGACCTGGACGCGGCTATGGCACATCATGGCCTGGCCTTCACCGCCGTAGTGACCAGCGAGGACGTCCGCGCCTACAAACCGGACCGGGCCATGTTTGCCCGGGCGCTCGCCGCCCTGGACCTGGGTGCGGACGAGGTGCTGCACGTGGGCGACTCGACCACCGCCGACGTGCACGGGGCACACGCGGCCGGCATCCGGGCGGCGTGGATCAACCACCGCGGGCATACCCTGCCGGACGATTCGCCCGTCGAATACGAGATTCCCGACCTCACCGGCCTCATCGAAATCATCCAGTAGTCCCCTGGAACGACAAGGATTCCTGGGTCTGGTCCGACACGATCGGGCATCCGCCGCTCGTCAGCGCCTCTACAGCCAGTCGTGTTCGCGGGCGTAGCGGGCCGCTTCGTGGCGGGTCCGGGTCTGGGTCTTGCGCATGGCGTTGGAGAGGTAGTTGCGGACGGTGCCCGGGGCCAGGTGGAGCCGAGCGGCGATGTCGGTGACCGAGTAGCCCTCGCCGGTGACCCGCAGGACGTCGGCTTCCCGGTCGGTGAGGGGGTTGTCCTCGGTGACGGCGAGCGCGGACACGTCCGGGTCGATCCAGCGTTTTCCGTCGTGCAGGGTGGCGATGACCGAGGTGATGTGGGCCGGCTCGGCGGACTTGCTGACGAAGCCCTGGACGCCGAGCTTCAGCGCCTTGCGCAGCACGCCGGGGCGGGCGTGCCGGGTCAGCATGAGGATCACCTGCTCCGGCCGCTCGCGGCGGATCTCGGCGACCGCGCCCAGGCCGTCCACGCCCGGCATCTCCAGGTCGATGACCAGCACATCGGGCCGGTGCCGCAGGGTGGCGGCGATCGCCGTCTGGCCGTCCTGCGCCTCGGCGACGACGGTGATGTCGCCCTCCATCGGCAGCAGCGCGGCCAGGGCCGTACGCAGCAGCGCCTCGTCGTCGGCGAGCACGATGGTGGTCATCGGCGGTCTCCCCGCTCCGTGCCGGCACGCACGGCCGGGAACGTCGCCGCCGTCCGAAAGCGTCCCTGCTGCTGTTCCACGGTCAGCTCACCTCCGTCGCCCGCCACCCGTTGCCGGAGTGCCGCCAGCCCTCGCAACTCCGGGGGTGAGGTGGCGGTCACCCCGTCGTTGACGATGGTGATGCCCGACCCGTTGAGCGTGATCTGCACGTGGGTGGCCTGTGCGTGCCGCAGGATGTTGGTGGTCGTTTCCCGCAGCACCTGCCCGAGCAGTTCGCTGGCGCGGGCATCGACCTCGGCCTCCCGCGTCACCCGGACCCGGATGCCGGCGGCCTCGAACAGGTTCTTCGCGTTCTCGATCTCCGCGGTCAGGTTGAGGCGCCGTTGCGCGTAGGCGAGTTCCTTGGTCTGCGCGATGGTGTCGCTGACCAGCGCGTACGTCTCCCGTAGCTCCTTCTCTGCCCGAGTGGTGTCGCGGAGCAGCAGTCGCTGGGCCAGGGCGATCTTCAGCTTGACCACGTGCAGGGTGTGGCCCTGGATGTCGTGCAGGTCGCTGGCGAACCGCACGCGCTCCCGGACCACGGCCAACTCCGCCTCGCGTTCCCGGGTCTGTTCGAGCTCCCGGATGAGGTCGTAGAACCGCTCGCCCACCACTGTGAAGACCGTCACGACGATGGTGAGGACGGTCGGGATGAGGACGTAGGTGAGCAGGACGTGACCGATGTCGTCCCGCTGCACCAGCAACCGCGCCGCGCCGACGGCGGCGACATAGGTGAACAGCCCAGCCATTGTCAGGGCTCGATGCCGTCGCACTTCGCGCAGGGAAAGCGAACCTACGGCGCAGACACCCCAGTAGGCGTTGGGGCTGCCGGTCACCAGGACCCCGAGCGGCCAGACCGCTGCCGCTACGACCAGGCAGGGCAGCGCGACCCTGGCGAGGTCGTTGGCCGTCCACCGTTCGAAGGCCACCACGGCCGCCACGGCCCCCGGCGCCAGGACGACAATGTGCCACCAGGTACGCGCGTCGGTCCAGAGCAGGACCACAGCGGCGAACACCACCGGCGGCAGTGACGTGGCGAGGTTGAGCCGGCGCAGCCTTCCCTGCGTCGACTCGGTGAAGCGCGGCGATCTCGCGGTCACCACCCCAGTATCCGGCAGCCAGGGGGCCTGACCAGTGACACCACGTCACATGCGGTGATGACGTGGTGCCACTGACGGGTCGGCCGCGCCCGCGCTGTCATGGGTGCATGTCCACCACACCCGTCATCGAAGTCGAACGGCTGAACCTCACCTACGGCGACTTCCACGCCGTGAAGGACCTCTCCTTCGAGGTACGGCCCGGGGAGCTCTACGCACTGCTGGGCACCAACGGGGCCGGGAAGACCTCGACCCTGGAGGTTGTCGAGGGACACCGGAAGCCAACCTCGGGCACCGTACGCGTCTTCGGGCACGGCCCCGACGACCGGCGGGCGGTACGTCCCCGAATGGGCGTCATGCTCCAGGAGAGTGGATTCTCCCCGGACCTCACCGTCCGTGAGTCCGTCGGTCTGGTCGGTCGGCTCACCCGACGCACCGACGACGTCGGCCGGGTGCTCGACCTGGTCGACCTCACCGGCCGGGCCGGCCGCAAGGTGTCGCAGCTGTCCGGCGGGGAGAAGCGACGGCTGGACTTCGCCACAGCGGTCTACGGCACCCCGGAACTGATCTTCCTGGACGAGCCGACCACCGGCCTCGACATTCAGTCCCGCGATGCCGTCTGGGCGACGGTGGACCGGCTCCGGGAGAACGGCGCGACCATCGTGCTCACCACCCACTACCTGGAGGAGGCACAACAGCGCGCGGACCGGATCGGGCTGATGCACGAGGGCGCCTTCCACCGGGAGGGCACCGTCTCCGAGCTGACCCGCACCCTGCCCGCGGTCATCCGCTTCTCCCTCCCGGCATCGGCGCCGACGCTGCCGGTGCGGGCCGCCGTCGACGCGGACGGGAAGGTCATGGTCGAGACCTTCGAGCTGCAGAAGGACCTGCACCTCCTGCTCGGCTGGGCACAGGACCACGCCGTGGAGCTGCGAGACCTGGCGGCAGGGCCGACCCGGCTCGACGACGTCTTCCGCGCCATCAACAGTTGATTCGATCTTCCGCGAGGAGCCTCACCGTGTTGTCCATCGCGTCTAGCGAACTGATCCAACTCTTCCGCAACCGACTGGTGCTGATCACCAGCCTCATCATCCCGGTAGTCGTCAGCGCGTACTTCGTCCGTCAGCACGAGACCTTCGCGGACATCGGGAGCCTCGGCTACATCGCCGCGATCGTCATGTTCACGATCGCCGCGTTCGGGCTCTACGCCACCGCCGTCACCACCCTGGCCTCCCGGCGGCAGAATCTCTTCCTCAAGCGGCTGCGCTCCACCGCCGCAAGCGACACGAGCATCCTCGCCGGCCTGCTGCTGCCCGTGGTCGTGCTCGCCGTGGTGCAGGTGACCGCGATCCTGACCGCCCTGGCCGTGGTCGCCGGCGGACCGGCGAACGTCGCCCTGCTCGTGGTGGCGACCATCGCGGCCCTGGCCATGCTGATCGGCCTCGCGCTGGCCACCGCCGGGCTGACGAACTCCCCCGAACACGCCCAGGTCACCACCCTGCCCGTCACACTCGGGGTGATCGCCGTGACCACCTGGGTGGGCATCTCCGGCACCGAGAACCTCGCCTGGCTCAAGCGGCTGCTGCCCGGCGGCGCGGCCACCGAACTGACCATGAACGCCTGGAACGGCGGCGTCGCCGTAACCGACTCCCTGCTCCTGCTCGCGCCCACGCTCGGCTGGGTCGTCATCGCCGTCGCCCTCGCCACTCGACTCTTCCGCTGGGAGCCCCGCCGATGACCATCGAACCCCGGTCGGACGCCCCGACCCTGGTGGAAGATCTCCTACTGCTGCTGTTCCAACCCAGGTCCGGGACCATCGCGGGAGAGGGCACCCTCTTCTACGTCCTCGGCGGAGCCGTTCTCGCGGACCTCGCCCTCGGCGATCACCTGACCACGGCGGACCGGGGGCGGCTCAAAAGCGTGGCGGGTCACCCACCGTCGGATGGCCTTCTACGCCCGGCGTGGGACTACCTCGCGGAGAAACCGCGGGGGGTGCAGACGGCGCTGGCCGCGGTCGGTCCCGCCCTGCGCAAGCCGGTGTTGGAGCGGCTCATCGCGCGAGGCGACATCGTTCAGGAGCCCCGTAAGGTGCTCGGCCTGTTCCGGACGACGGCCCTGCGGGACGGCAGAACCGAACGACGGTCCCGCCTGCTCGCCGACGTTCGGCGGGTCCTCGTGGACGGCGCGGAGCCACAAGCCCGTGTCGCCGCGCTCGCGGCGCTGCTCTCGGCGAGCGGGACGCTCCCGCAGTTCCACAACGAGATCCCGTGGACGTCAGAGGTGATCAAGCGAGCCAAGGAACTCGAACGGGGCGACTGGGGTGCCGACGCCGCGGCGGCAGCCGTGACCCGCACCGTGACGGCCACCGTCGTCAACAGCGCCATCGTGGCCATCACCGTGCTTCCTCGAAGCTAGGAATTGGGCGGGTGCGGCCGTTCGGGCGGTTTTCCCCTGGCATGGACGGCGTCGGAAGCGGCGATGCCGCCGAGGACCACGACGGCGGTGACGGCCACGGCCAGCGGCGGCAGAAGGATCATGAACGGCGAGGCGCCGGCGAGCGTCAGAGCGCCGATGACCCGAGAGTGGGACACCCGGTCGAATACGGCATGTTCCACCAGGGCCCGCCCGATCAGGAACAGCATTGGTCCGCCGAGGACGACGACAATCCACGCCGTGTTGGTGTGCCCGAACGGATGTACGATCACGATTTCGTACCCGACGGCGACGGCGACGATCCCCACGACCATGAGTACGTGCGCGAGGAAAGCCTCCCGGATGAGGTGCGGGGGCTCAGCAGCGGCTCTGATCGCCTCGGGCAACAGTTGGCCCGCCCGGAAGAGGTAGACGCGAAACAGCAGCACCGTGGTGACGAATGCGACAGCGAAGGCAGTCGCGGGGCCAACGTGCCGAAAGGAAGTGTCGCTGTAGGCCGAGCCGGTCGTCAGAATCAGTTCACCGAGGGCGATGATGAAGAATTGTCGGTAGCGCTCGGACAGATATTCGGCCAGAACGGGCCACTGCTGTTGGGTGGGGCGGGACCACGGCGCGGGATAGAACAGCAGCAGTGCCGCGCAGTCGATGGCGATCGCGAGCGTCCACAACAGCCCGCGGGCCAGATCCGTCACGACCGCTCCGGCGATCCACGGCACGGCTGACAAGCTGAACCAGAAGAACACCCCAGCCGCTCGGCGCTGCGCTTCGTGGCCGCGCAGGATCGGCACGATGATCAGCCCACGAATGATGTGGACGGCGACGTACGCGCCGGCAAAGGCCAGACCTCTGTCACCGAATGCTTGCGGCACGGCGACCGCCATCACCAGCGCGCCGAGCATGGCCGTGTAGACCAGCAACTGCAGTTGGGGCCTCTGCGGATCGTAGAGGTCGGTGACCCACGCCGTGACGAACCACAGCACCATGAAGGCCAGCAGCAACAGCAGCGTCTCCCCCGCCTCGACGAAAACGATCCGCCGCTCGGTGAGCTCCTCGACCAGCCGCTGTGAGACCCGATTGAGAGCAAAGACGAACACCAGGTCGAAGAAGAGTTCCAGAAGGCTGGGTCGCTGCGGTTGCCCCGGCTTTCGAAGTAGCGCTGCTGCCCTTGTCGACATGGGCTGCCCATCTCTGCCGGCTTCGCCTATCCGGGTATTGGTACCACGCCGGGCAGATCGTCGAGTCGATACCCGAAGAATGCCCCCGGACCAGACAACCTTCGCGGGCCCACCCACCACCCGCAGCTCACGGTTGTTTCTCCCTTCTTGGGGTACGCCCGCTGCGCCACGCTGGCGCCGTCGGATCAGCCGAGCGGGTCGGTGTGAGCCGCGTACACGCCGGGGGGCCGGTACCGGATGGATCAGCGAGAGGCGGCCGGGCGCGCTGGGCCTGACGGCGTCGTGCAGTTGCGGGTGCACGGGGTGTCCGCCATTGGGCCGGAGGACCTGCTGGATCGGCCGGATGTGCAGCAGGTGGCAGGTGACCACCGGGGCGGCTTCTACCGAGTCCGGCCGGGAAACCACGAGGGCGGCGAGACCGATGGAGTGACGCTGGAGGCCTACCGCTGGAACAACCTGCCCGCGGGCAACGCGCTGCGAACGCTGGCGATGGTGATCCTGTTGCCGTTCATGCTGATCAACCTCGCCATCTGGATGCGTCCGGCCGGAGCCGGCTCCGACCCGGTGATCAAGGCCCTGTGCCGGTTGTTGGCGCTCACCCTGACCGGGATGTACGTGCTGAGCATGGTGGGCATCGCGCTGGATGTGATCGCGTGGAAGTGCATGTCCTCGCCCGAGTGCCTGGCCGGACGCAGTTGGCTCTCCTGGCTCGGGGGCCGTCCGGCCGGACTGCGCCTGGCGGTGCTCGCGCTTGCGCCAGTTGCGGCCATCAGCCTGGTGTGGGGGCTCAGCGCGCGGCCGGCACTCCCCTTCCACGTGTTCCGCGCGGCCGACCAGCCTCTTGCGGCGCACCGGCTCACCGCCGTCGGCCGGTGGGACAACGAGCCGCTGGTCGGTCGAATGCGCTCGATTCACGTCGCGGCGGCGTTCGCCACGCTGGACCTCAGCCTGCTCGGTGCTCGGGCCGCACAGGGCTTGTCGATCGGCACCGTAGCGCTGACGACAGTTGCCGGACTTCTGCTGGTCACCTGTGCGGTTCTGCTCTGCACTCCACCCCTGACCGCGCCCACCGAAGGACGGCTCGACCGGTTGGTCAGCGCGCTGCGCGCGGTCACCCTCGGCCTGACCGTGCTGGTCTGGATCCACGTTCTGACCAGTTCCGCCTCCTGGCCGGAGCGCAACGGGCTGCCCGGCTACAACCTGACAGTCGTCGGTCTGTTCATCGGTCAGGCGGTGCTGCTGGCTGCCCTGGGTGCGGTGTTGTTCTGGCACCGGGACCGACAGTCGGACGCCGCGCCCTCGCTCGGGTTCGGCGCCCTGGCGGCCTCCGTCGCGGCGATCAGTCTGGCACTGACGTTCTCCGCCGAACTGGCCTACCGGGTGTCCGACGTCCTGAACCGGGGCGCACCGACCGCGGAGGCGCTGATCACCAGCCCTCCGCGCGCCTGCATCTGGGTGATCCTCGGCTTCACGCTGGCGGTGCTGGTGACACTTGTCGTCGCTGGCATCGATTCGCTGGCGTCACGACCGGGACGGATCCGTGCCGCGTCGGCAATCCTTGCTCGTGACTTCCCGGACGCGCCGGCCGATGCCACGCCACGGCTGCGGCAGGTGCGCAAGGCCATCGCCCACGCCCGGTTCACCGAGAGACTGGTGCCGCTCGCGGTGCTCTACGCCTGCCTTGCCGGAATCGGCATGACG
This sequence comes from Micromonospora ureilytica, assembly GCF_015751765.1. Lineage (NCBI taxonomy): Bacteria > Bacillati > Actinomycetota > Actinomycetes > Micromonosporales > Micromonosporaceae > Micromonospora > Micromonospora ureilytica. The sequence continues at coordinate 965,367 of NZ_JADOTX010000001.1, read as the reverse complement.
ATGGTCGCGCTCGGCCTGCTGCCGACGCCACCGGGCGAACTGATCCAGCGGTACGTGGGGCTGCCGGCCAGCTTCGTCGACTTCGGCATCGGTGTCGGCAGCTACCTGATCGCCGCCATCATCGTCGGCCTCGTCATCGGCGGGATCTTCGCCTACCGCACCCCTGGATTTCGCCGGTACGTGGGCGTGCTGTGGGACCTGGGCACGTTCTGGCCCAGAGCCGCGCACCCGTTCGCGCCACCCTGCTACGCCGAACGGGCCGTTCCCGAACTGACCTGCCGGATCACCCACCTCGTCGACTCCGGCAACACGGTGGTGCTCACCGGGCACAGCCACGGCTCCGTCCTGCTCGCCGCGACGGTGCTCCAACTGCCGCCACGGGTCGCCGAACGGGTCGCGTTGCTGACCCACGGCTCGCCCCTTCGACGGTTGTACGCCCGACTCTTTCCCGCCTACGTCAACGACGAGGTGATTCACGAGATCGCCGACCGGGTCGACTGGCGGTGGGTGAACCTGTGGCGAGACACCGACCCCATCGGCGGCCGCGTATTTCCGCCGCAACGACCCGACGGGGCACCCGCCGCACCCGACCAACAGGCGACGGTGGACCGACGGCTTCGCGACCCGAACGGCGTCACAGCTCCGGCCGGCGACATCTTTCCACCACCGATCAAAGGACACAGCCCTTGCGAAGCCGATCGGGCGTTCGACGAGACGGTGCGTGACCTCGCCGGCCGCCTCCGCTGAGCAAGCGGCGCGGGCAGGCGCCGGTGGGAAGGAGCCGGATCCGACCTGACGCCGAGCTGTGACAGTGGGTGCTCAGGCCCGTGGTTGGACCAGGCCGTTGTCGTACGCGAAGATCACGGCCTGGATTCGGTCTCGCGCTCCGATCTTGGCGAGGACACGCCCGACATGCTTCTTCACTGTGGATTCGGTGAGGGTGAAGCGCTCGGCGATCTCGGTGTTGGTGGCTCCCTGGCCGATTGCTTCGAGAACCTCTCGCTCCCGCTCGCTCAGGACGCTCAGGCGGGGATCGGCATGTGTGGTCGGCGTCGGATGTTGCAGGTAGGCGTTCATCAGGTTGCGGGTCAGGCTGGGGGCCACCACCGAGTCTCCGCTCGCGACGGCGCGGATGCCGGCGATCAACTCCTCGGGCCGGGCGTCTTTGAGCAGGAAGCCGCTCGCTCCGGCTCGCAGTCCGGCGTAGACGTATTCGTCCAGATCGAAGGTGGTCAGCATGAGTACGCGGCTGCGCGAGCCGGCCGCGGTGATCCGGCGGGTGGCCTCTATGCCGTCCATGCCGGGCATGCGCACGTCCATCAACACCACGTCGGGGCGGGTCTGTTCCACCATCCGCACCGCCTCAGCGCCGCCCGAGGCTTCACCAACCACTGTCATCTCGGGGGTGCCATCGAGCAGCATCTTGAAACCCATGCGTTGCAACTGCTGGTCGTCCACGAGCAGCACGGTGGTCATGAGGGCTCCTTGAGGATGACGTCGACGAGCCAGCCCCGCTCGGCCGGGCCGGCGGTCGCCACCCCGCCGTACATGGAAGCGCGTTCCTGCATACCGAGCAGGCCGTGGCTCGGGGCCGCCGGTCCGCCGAGGCCGTTGTCGCGTACCTGTACCCGTACCACACCTTCGGCGACAGCGAGAGTGACGTCCGCGGCCGCGCCGCCTCCCGCGTGTTTGAGGGTGTTGGTGAGCGCTTCCTGAACGATGCGGTAGACCGCGAGCTGCACGCCCTTGCCGAGGGTGTGCAGCTCGCCCGAGGTGGAGTAGGTGACCGGCAGCCCGGCCGCCCGTACGCTCGGCAGCAGCCGGTCGAGATCGTCGATGCCGGGCTGGGGGCTCAGCTGCGGATCGGTGGCCTCCTCGCGCAGCACGCCCAGCACCCGGCGCAGCTCGGACAGCGCCTGCCGGCCGGTGTCACCGATCAACCGCAGCGGTTCGGCGGTCTGCTCGGCCCGCGAGGTCGCAAGCGCGGCGCCGCCGTCGGCCAGGCCCACGATCACCGAGACGTGATGGCCGACGATGTCGTGCATTTCGCGGGCCACCCGGGCTCGCTCCTCGGCGACGGCGAGGCGAGCCCGCTGATCCCGCTCGACTTCCAGGCGGGCGGCGCGGTCCTCGAGGGCGATGAGGTACGCCCGGCGGGTGCGCACCGCGACGCCGGACGCGACTGCGGCCCCCGACGTGCCGATCACCAGAAACAGCGTGATGATGCGATTCTCGATCACCGGGTTGAGCACGTAGATCTCGGCAACAAGCAGCGCGATGGTGATCCCGGCGGACCAGGCCAGCGCCCGCCACGAACCTCGGGAGGCCACCCCGAACAGCATCACGAGCAGGATCACCCCGGCGCCGACGCCGACGTCCAGCAGTCCCTCGATCAACTCGATGGTCGCGGTGACCAGGAACGCAAGGAACGGGTACCGCCGCCGCCAGTAGAGCGGCGGTAGCAGGGCCAGGGTCGCGATGGTCGCCGACAGTGGCTTCTCGATGATGTTGGGGATGCTGAAGAGCACGATCGGAACGGCCACCAGGGTGTCCATGACCCACGGGTGGCGCCGGTCGAAGGCACGCAACCGCGCCTGCCGGTCCACCAACCACCCCTGCGTGCTCATCAGCCGATTCTCCCCTTACGCGCCTACGCGTCGCTCGTCTTGAGCCGGTACGCCGCCGCGGCGAGCGTCGCGATCACGTACCCGGCGAAGACCGCGAGGCCGGCCCATGGCGCCAGGGCGCCGTCCGCCGGAGTCAGCATCATCACGGCGCCGCCGGCGTTGCTGGGCAGGTACGGGGTGATGGCCTCGGAGATCGACTCCGGCAGCAGCGCGGCCAGACCGGGCACGATCAGCAGCAGGGCGGCCAGGATCGCGATGGCGCCGGCGCTGGAGCGGACGAGGATGCCGAGTGCGACGCCGAGCACCGCTACCAGACCGAGATAGAGGCCGGCGCCGAGCAGGGCCCGCAACACACCGTCGTCGCCGAGGCCCACAGCACCGAGCTTGTCGTTGAGCACGGCCGACCCCGCCGCGAAAGCGGCGAACGCGCCGGCGGTCATCGTGACGAAGGCGGCCGACCCCGCCACAAGGCTCTTCGACCACAGCACCGGCAACCGGCGCGGCACCGCGGCGAGAGTCGCCCGGATCATGCCTGTGGTGTATTCGCCGGCACCCAACAGCGCGCCGAGCACGCCCACGGACAGGGCGGCCAGGACGCTGCCGGACAGGGCCAGATCGACCGAGGTCAGGCCCTCACCCGAGAAGGAGGCCGAGGCGATCATGCCGAAGGCGACCAGGAGGAAGACGGAGATGCCGGTCGTGATCCAGGTGGAGCGCAGCGAGGAGAACTTGGTCCATTCGGCGGCAACGACGCCACCAGCGGTGATCTTCATCGGGAGGCCTCGTATTCGACAGCGTCGCGGGTCAGGTCCATGAACGCCTCTTCGAGCGAGGCGTTCTGCGGGGTGAGCTCGAACAGTGGAATGCCGCGAGCGGCCGCGGCCAGCCCGATCACGCGGGCGGAGGTGCCGGCGACGAGCAGTTCCTCGGCACCGGTCGAGGTGACCGTGATACCCGGGCCGGCAATCGTCGTGCGCAGCGCGTCGGGGGCGGGAGTGACGACCCGGACGCCCTCGGCGGTCACGAAGTCGGCCACGGTGGTATCGGCCAGCAGCCTGCCCCGGCCCACGATGACCAGGTGGTCCGCGATCAGCGAGACCTCGCTCATCAGGTGCGAGGACAACATCACGGTGCGGCCCTCGGCGGCCAGGCCGGTGAGCAGCTTGCGCACCCAGAGGACCCCCTCGGGGTCGAGGCCGTTGACCGGCTCGTCGAGCATCACCACGGCCGGGTCACCGAGCAGCGCGGCGGCGATGCCGAGCCGTTGGCCCATGCCGAGAGAGAACGCGCCGACCCGCTTGTGGGCGACGGCCGAGAGGCCGGCCAGGCCGAGCACCTCATCGACGCGCGAACGCGGGATGCCATGCGTACGGGCCAGGGTCAGTAGGTGGCTGACCGCCGTCCGGCCGGGGTGCGCGGCCTTGGCCTCGAGCAGCACGCCGATCTCGCGCAGTGGCGCCTTCGACGACGCGTACGGCTTGCCGTTGACCAGCACGTCGCCCGAGGTTGGCGCGTCGAGGCCGACGATCATCCGCATGGTCGTCGACTTGCCGGCGCCGTTGGGGCCGAGGAAGCCGGTGACCTGTCCGGGCTTCGCGGTGAACGACAGACGGTCGACGACCGTTTTCGCACCGTATCGCTTGGTAACTTCGCGTACTTGAATCATGCCCACGACGCTAATTTCGGGCAGCGCCGGGATCGTGGTACCGCAGTCGACACTTCCGGACTGCCGGTGGTACCCAGGTACCAAGTGGCGACCTCTTCGGCCAGGAGATCTGCAAACAACCCTTGATACCCGCCGCGCTGGCACTTGTGCCCGAGCAGCGAAAAGCGAGATCATCACGCATGCTCGACCCCTCACCCGAGGACGACGGGACTTCACCGACCGTTTCTACGCCGCACTTCGTTGGCCGTGATCGGGAGATGGCGGCGCTTCGGGGCGCCTTGGCCCGGCCACCGGCGATCGTGCTGATAGAGGGCGAAGCGGGGATCGGGAAGAGCCGACTGCTGCGAGAGTGGCTGGCCGCGCCGGACCAGCGCACTGCCCTGGTGTCCGTGTGCCCACCGCTTCGCGAGTCGCTGACGTTGGGGCCGATCGTCGACGCCTTCCGTGGGATCGACCGTCCGGTGTCGCGATTGCAGCTCACCGAGCTTGCGGGCGCGTTACGGCCCCTGTTCCCGGAATGGACCTCGGACCTGCCGCCCGCACTGCCGCCCCTGGACGATGCGAAGGCGGCACGGCATCGCCTGTTCCGCGCCCTGGACGAGCTGCTGCGGGCTCTGCGTGTCGACGTTCTCGTGCTCGAGGACGCTCACTGGGCCGACGAGGTGACCTTGGAGTTCCTGCTGTTCGTCACCTCCCGACAGCAGTCGCACGGGCCCAGCCTCGTGATCTCCTATCGGCCGGAGGAGGTCGACGACGGATCGCTGTTGCTGCGGCTGACGTCCCGGTTGCCTGCTGGAGTGACCCAGCTGAGGATCGCGCTGGCGCCCATGCGACCCGACGACACGGCAGCGCTGGTGTCCTCGATGCTGGACGGCAACCCGATATCACAGGAGTTCACGACGTTCATGCACGAGCGGACCGGTGGGGTTCCGCTGGCCGTGGAGGAGTCGGTACGCCTCCTGTGCGACCGTGCCGACCTCGTCTTCCGCGACGGGCAGTGGGTCCGGCTGAAACTGCGCGAACTACAGGTACCGCCAACGGTGCGTGACTCCACCCGGGAGCGGGTGGGCCGTCTTTCGCCGACGGCGCAGCAGGTGTTACGAGCCGCGGCTACGTTGGCTGAGCCGTCATCGGTGGCCACGATCGCGATGGCCGCCGGTCTGTCACCAGCCGCGTGCCGAGGCGCTGTCGCGGAGGCAGCCGCCGCCGGTGTCCTGGACGGAGACGACCGCAGCCGGTGGCGATTCCGACATGTGCTGGCCGCCACGGCCGTCTACGAAGCGATCCCGTTGACCGACCGCAGACACTTCCACCTGTTGGCCGGCCGGGCCTTGGAGCCCATCCAACCGCCGCCCGTGGCACGCCTTGCCCACCACTTCCGTGAGGCGGGCGAAACGCAGTCCTGGGCGCGGTACGCCGAGCAGAGTGCCGAGCTGGCCATGGCCTCGGGCGACCACACCAAGGCCGTCGATCTGCTTGTCGATCTGTTGACGTGGGCCGTGCTGGCGCCGGTGGATCGGGCACGGGTCGCGCGGATCGCCGGAGTTGCCGCACTGGGCCGTCGTGAACAGGTCGACGAGGTCTACCACCGCGTGATCCGTACCCTGCGCTCGGTGCTGGAGACCCCCGGTCTCTCCGCCCGCCAGCAGGCCGATATCCGCAATCCCCTGGGTCGACTCCTGATCACCGGTGGTGAGGCGCAGGCAGCACTCACCGAGCTGGAGCAGGCGGTTGCCAGCCTCGACCATGACCCGGTCGAGGCGGCTCGGGCAATGACCTACCTTGGCTGGGCCTATGCGGGACCGTGGCCGGCGTCGACCCATCGGCGTTGGCTGGATCGCGCCGCCGAACTCACCGCCGAATTCGAATCTCCCGCGGAGCGGCTGAACCTGGCCGGCAACCGAGCCGCGGCGTTGCTCATGCTCGGCGAAGAGGAGGCCTGGGACGTCGTCGCCGACCTGCCCATCGACGGCGCGACCGCGGCAGAGCGTCTCGACGTGGCCCGCATCCACGCAAACGTCGGGACCGGCGCACTGATCTGGGGTCGGTACGCCGACGCGGAGGAACACCTCGCCGTGGCCATGCGCCTCGCCGAGGCCGAGCAGGCGTCCCGGTTGCACCACAACGTGCGACTCGAACAGGCCAACCTGGCATGGCTCACCGGCCGGTGGGAGGGTCTCGCGGAGCGGAGCGCGGCACTCGCCGATGCCGACCGGGACCGGCCGGCGCACTACCTCGGCAGCATTCGCCTCGCTGCCCGGCTGGCAGCCGCAGCCGGACGGCGGCGCGCCGCGGAGGAACAGTTCCGGCTGGTCCTCGAGGAGTCTGCCCGTCTCGGCGCGGCCGACGACACGATGGAGGCAGCCGCTGCGCTGGCCCGACTGTGGCTGACGGACGGAAACAGCGGCCGGGCGCTGCAGATCACTAACGAGCCGATGGACACCGTCCGGAGAAAAGGCATCTGGATCTGGGCGACGGACCTCGTCCCCGCCCGGATCGAGGCGCACCTCGCCGCGGGCGATCTGTTGACCGCGACACGCCTGGGCGACCAGTTCGCCAGAGGACTGCGTGGCCGTACGGCGCCTGCGCCTCGCGCCGCGCTCACCGTGTGCCGTGCCCTGCTGCTCGCCGCAGCCGGAGACCACGCCCGCGCGGCGACGGCATACGATCGGGCGGCGCGCGCCTGGAGCGCGTTGCCGCGCCCCTACGACGCCATGCTCGCCCGCGAGCATCAAGCCGAGGCGCTCATCGCGCAGGGCCAGATCGAACGGGGCCGAGAGCTGCTGGCGGCACAGTACGAGCAGCTGTTCAGGCTTGGAGCCCGTGGCGATGCGGACCGCGTCGCACATCGGCTTCGCGAACACGGCGCCGAGGTTCCGCGACTGTGGCGCGGCGGCCGACGCGGGTACGGCGACCAGCTCTCACCTCGCGAGCTCGACGTGGTCCAACTGGTTGTCGCCGGCAAGACGAACCGGGAGATCAGCCGGATCCTGGCCAAGTCGCCGGCCACAGTGGATCAGCAGTTGCGTGCCGCGATGCGCAAGTTGAAGGTGAGCTCCCGGACCGCGCTCGCGGTCAAGGCAGTGGAGGCCGGAGTGTTCGCCGAAGAGGACTCCCTGCACGACGCGTCGTGAAGATTGACGTATCCGCTGGATAGCGACTGTCACTCGTCCCGCCGAGCATGACTCCATGATTCATAGCCGTTGGGCAATGCATGCCTGAGCGAGAAGTCGCGGGTGATGACGCCGCCATCGAGCGCCCGCCACCACCCGAGCTGCCCCGTGAGCCGCGCGTCAGCGCCCCCGACGCCCATGACGTTGACGGTGGCGACGACCACAAGAACCACGACCCCTACCAACCCCTGTAGGTCGAAGGATTCTCATGAGACTCAAAGCCCTCGCGGCTTCGCTCGCCGCAGCGGTCGGCCTGAGCATGATCCAGGCTCCACCAGCGTCTGCCGCTGAGCCGGATCCCGGCACCCCCGCCAACAAGATCGCGTCGAGCCTGAAGGACCGCTTCCGCACGTCTCCGGCTTCCGACTTCTGGATCACGTTCGAGACCACTGCCGACCTCGGGCCGGCGAAGAAGCTCGCCGATTGGACCGCTCGTGGTCATTTCGTCTACGACGCGCTGACCGCGGCGGCGAAGGATTCCCTGGCATCCGTCTCCACCGACCTCGACCGGGCGGGCGTCAAATACACCTCCTACCCGATCGCCAACGCCGTGCTCGTCAAGGGTGGCACCGAGAAGCTCGCCCTCAATGTGGCGTCGAGGGTGCAGGTTGCCGAGATCCACGCGACGCCGCAGGTCGCGCTGGTCGATCCTGTGGACGAGAAGATCCCCACCGACCAGGCTGCCCGCCCCACTGCCCCGAAGGCCACCGCCGAGGCAGGCACCTCCACGTGGGGTCTGGACGCCATCCACGCTCCCGAGGCCTGGGCCATGGGCGCCACCGGTGCGGGCATCACGGTGTCCAACCTCGACTCGGGCGTCCAGTTCGACCACCCCGCCCTGATTCACCAGTATCGCGGCGTGAAGCCCGACGGCACCATCGACCACAACTACAACTGGATGGCCACCCGGGGCACGTGCACGGGCGCACCGTGCGACGACAACGGACACGGCACGCACACCATGGGCACCATGGTCGGCGAGGACGGCACCGACCACGTCGGCGTCGCCCCGGACGCGCAGTGGATCGCGACGAACGGCTGCTGCGACAGCACCGGCGTCGAGTCGCTGCTCCGGTCCGGCTGGTGGCTGCTCGCCCCGACCGACGTCCAGGGGAACAACCCTGACCCGTCCAAGCGCCCCCAGGTGGTCAACAACTCATGGGGCCAGACCATCGAGCACAGCTTCGACGACTTCTTCCAGGCCATCGACGAGGCCTGGAGCGCCGCGGGCATCTTCAGCGTCTGGTCATCGGGCAACACCACTCCGTACGCCGCCTGCGACACCGTCTCCTCGCCCGGCTCCGCCGAGAGTGCCTACTCCGTCGGCGCCTACCGGCCGGACGGCACGCTCTCGTTGTTCTCCCGCAAGGGCGAGGGTGAAGGTGGCCGGATCAAGCCCGAGATCTCCGCTCCGGGCGACGGCGTCCGTTCGTCGTACCCGGGCAACAGCTACGTCGAGATGTCCGGCACCTCGATGGCCGCACCCCACGTCGCCGGCGCGGTCGCGGCACTGTGGAGCTACGACCCGACTCTCATCGGGCAGGTCGACGAAACCCGCCGCCTGCTCGCCGAGTCGGCCGTCGACGTCGACGACACCGAGTGCGGCGGCACCGCCGAGGTCAACAACAAGTACGGCGAGGGTCGGCTCGACCTCCTCCGGCTGCTCGAGCTCGCGCCCCGCGAGGGCGGCACCCTCACCGGTGTCGTCACCGCCGACGGCGCCCCGGTCCCCGCTGCCGAGGTGACGATCAGCGGACCGTTCAGCCGGTCGATCGGAACCGACAAGGACGGCAAGTTCACCACGAACCTCCCAGTCGGCGACTACCAGCTCAGCACCAAGGTCTTCGGCTACCTGACCGCGACCGCCAACGTGACGATCTCCCTCGGCCAGGACACCTCCGTCAAGCTGCCGCTCACGGCCGCCGCGCGGCACGACATCAGTGGCAGGGTCGTCGATGACAAGAAGCGCCCCGTCCCGAACGCCGACGTCTCCGTCAAGGACACGCCGCTGAAGCCGGTACGCACCGATGCCAACGGCGCGTTCACGATCAGCGCCGTACCCGAGGGCGGGTACACGCTGAACGTCAAGCCCAACGCCTGCTTCTCGCCCACGACCGTCGCGCTGACCGTCGGCGCGCAGAACGAGTCACGTGAGATCCCCGTCGGGCTCGTCGTCGACAAGGGCGGCTACAGCTGCGCCGTCTCCGAGGGCGAATACCTGCGCGGCACCGACCCGGTCACGTTCGGCAGTGGCGTGTGGGCGACTGTCAAACTGCCGTTCCCGATCGCGCTCTACAACGGCAGCCACGACACCCTCGGCGTCGGCCTGCGCGGCGTGATCGCCCCGGACGGCTCCACCGGACCCGGCTATGGCGGTGCGGGCATCTTCCCGCTCTACGTCGAGACCCCCGTCGAGTTCGCTCCCGGTGGCGGCATCTTCACGGCGGCCACCAAGGTCAACGGTGAGGACGCCTTCGTCGTCGAGTACCGCAACGCCAAGCTCTGGGCGTATCCAACCCGGACGGAGTACACGGAGCCGGTCAACTTCTCGGCCACGCTCACCCGCTCGGGCACGATGATCTTCGGGTACGGCGACGGCGTCGGGACCGACGACCCGGTGACCGCCGGCGCGCACGCCGTTACCGGCATCCAGGGCTGGGCCGGCGTCGACGGCATCCGGTTCTCCGACCACGCCCCGGTGCTGCGCGACGGGATGATCGTCACCTACGACATGCCTGACTTCGGGTACCTCGACGCGACAGTCGTCGACCAGAACGACGGGCTGCCGGTCGCCGGGGCCAAGGTCTCCTTCAGCAACAAGAACGGGCTGGTCGAGACGGTCACCACCAACGGGACAGGCGTCGTTCATCGCCAGCTTCCGGTGGGCGACTACACGATGACTGTCGACGCGCCGAACTACACGACCGTGTCGTACCCGTTCTCCCTCGACAAGCTCTACGCGCAGGCGAAGATCGACGCACGCCTGACCACGGGTGTCGCCGACCTCAAGGCCGACGGCCTTCAGGCGCTGTTGGGGACCGACCAGAACGGCGTGGGCTCGCTGACGCTTACCAACAACGGTTCCGCCCCACTCACGTACAACCTGGGCGAGGCCGCGCGGCACCCCGAACTCGACGCCGCCGGCACCACCGGGCGCACCGCGAAGGGCGCGGCCAGCTCGATCGATCTCACCGCGTGGAAGAACGGTGCGAGCGGCATGAAGCCGTCGAACGTCGACGGCAGGACCGCGACGGCGACAGCAGCGGAGGCACAGGCGGCCGGCAAGGTCGGCGCCACCTCCGGCGGTGACGTCATCACCCGGATCGCCATCCCCGGTAAGATCGAGGACAAGGAGCCCTCCGGCGTCGGGTACGACGGTGACGTCTGGGTCCACGACTACAACGCGCGGACCAACACCGCCTACACAGTGACGGGCAAGCCGACCGGGAAGGTTTTCGACGCGTCGTGGAACCCCGCGTACCGGGCGTTCGACATGGCGCTCGACACCAAGACCGGTGACATGTGCCAGATGGAGGACAGCCCCGCCAGCTTCATCCACTGCTTCGACCGGCAGACCGGGAAGGAGACCCGGCAGATCAAGGGTGACTGGTCCACGCTGCAGCTGACCGGACTCGCCTACAACCCGACCGAGGACGTGTTCTACGTCGGCGGCCGGCGGAACGGCATGATCGGCACCGTCGCCGGGACGTCGCACGACAACCCGGGTGCGCTGCTGTCCTTCTGCGCCCCGCCGCTGCCCGAGGTGATGGGCCTGGCCTACAACCAGGCGTCCGACACCATCTGGTACACCGACCTCACCTCGAACCGGCCCACCCGCCTGCTGCAGGTCGACCCCGACGACTGCTCGTTGGTGAACGCGTGGTGGTTCCCGGGTCAGAAGGCGGGCCAGGGCGGCGGTCTGGAGACCGACTCGACCGGTGGGCTGTGGGCTGTGGACCAGGTCGCCGACGACGTCGTGCTTGTCGACGTCGAGGATGACCTGCTCACCGACCTGCCGTGGCTGTCGCTCTCCTCGAACGGTGGCACCCTCGCCCCGGGTCAGTCGACGACCGTGAAGGTCTCGGTCTCCTCGAAGGGCGCCAAGCCCGGAGTCCTCGGCGCGAACATCGTGGTGCGGTCCGACTCCGGACGTCAGTCCAAGAGCTACGTCCCGGTGACGCTCACGACCACGAAGTACCAGGTCGGCGTCAACGCCGGCGGCGCGAAGTTCACCGACGGCTCCGGCTTCACCTGGCTCGCCGACCAGGCCGCCGGCAAGAAGGCGTGGGGCTACGAGGGGAAGACGAAGGTCACCGCCACGACAGCCGCGATCGCCGGTACGACTGACGACACCCTGTTCCAGTCGCAGCGCACAACGCCGGACAAGCAGCTGTTCTACCGCTTCCCGGACGCGCCCAAGGGCACCTACGCGATCGATCTCGGGTTCGCCGAGATCGAGAACGTGGCAAAGGGTAAGCGGGTGTTCGACGTCGTCGTGGACGGTTCGCTGGCGGAGTACGCGTACGACCCGGCCGCGGTCGCGGGGCCGAACGCCGCCGACTGGCGTACCGCCGTCGTGAAGCACGAGGGCGGTCCGCTGACCGTGGAACTGCGGGGCTCGAAGGGACTGAAGGCCCCGAGCATTGCCGCGCTGCGGGTGACGCTCGACCCACGCGCAGACACCGCGGAGCCGGAGCCGGAGCCCGAGCAGCCGGAGCCGGGACCCGTGCCGGTGGCCCCCGCCGGTCGCTCGTACTCGATGAAGGTGACCGACGGGCTCTACCGACAGGGCACGCAGGAGTCCGGGTGGCACGGCGATGACCTGTGCGGCCCGCTGTGGTTCGACTCCAGCTTCCTGCAACCGTTCTACGACACGGCCTGGGACGGGGTGTGCGTCACCACGAACGGCACGCTGACCTTCGACCGCGCCAGCACGTCGGGGAACAACACGGCACTGCCGTCGTCGTACCCGATCGACGCGATCTATCCGCTCTGGGACGACCTCATCGTCGACGACGAGGCGGGCATCTACTTCGGCACGACCGAGGTCGACGGGCTGGCGGCGCAGGTGGTCGAGTGGCGCAGCGTCGCGTTCTACAGCGACCGGACGGCTCGGGTGAGCTTCTCGGTCACCCTGATCGCGGACGGACGGGTCCAGATCGGGTACGGCGACGGCGTCGGCGGCGACAACCCCCTCACCCGAGGGTCGTCGGCGACGGTGGGCCTGGAGAGCCTGGACCGCAACCCCGCGAGCCAGTACTCCTTCAACCAGCCCGTCCTCAAGGCCGGTCTGGGACTGGAGTACACCCTCCCGGCCGCGGGCACGATCGAGGGGACGGTCACCGACGCGAACGACGGCAAGCCGATCGAGGGCGCGATCGTCACGCTCAAGGGGCCGGCCGGTGAGCGGGTCATCACGACCGACGCGAAGGGCCGGTGGAAGTCCCAGGCGCTGGTCGGCGAGAACACCGTGCAGGTCGACACGCCGAACTACGCCACCGCCAGCCACCCCGTGACGATCGCCAAGAAGGATCAGGCCGAGACCGTCGACACGGCGTTGACCACGGGCATCGCCACCGTCGCCGCAGGTGACCTCGACTGGCTCCTCGACAAGGGCCAGAAGGCGACGGCCGACGTGACGGTCACCAACACCGGTTCCGCCCCGCTCGACGTGCGGGTCAGCGAGCAGAGGCGCACCAGCGACGGTGGGCACGAGGCCGCCGACCTTTCCTGGCTGGCCCTCGCGGGTGCGGCCGCAACCGGCACGGTCACGCTCGCGGCCGGCACGTCCACCACGGTGACGGTGACGGCCGACAACGCCGGCATCGAGCCCGGCGTGCTCGTCGGAGACGTGCTCGTGTCGTCGAACGCCGGCAAGGGCGAGACCCAGCTCAAGCCGGTACGCCTGGCGACGTCCGCGTACTGGAAGGGCGTCGACGTGGGCGGGTCGGGGTACGTCGATGCCGACGGCTTCTTCTGGGCGCCCGACCAGGCGCTCGGCTCGCGGCAGTGGGGCTACGTCGGCGGCAAGGCTCATGTCACCAAGGCCAACATCGCCGGTACCGAGGACGACGCGCTGTTCCGCACCCAGCGGACCGGTAAGACGTTCAGCTACGTGTTCAAGAACGCTCCCGCCGGGACGTACCGGATCGCCCTCGACTTCGCGGAGATCGAGAAGGTCAAGGCCGGCAAACGTACCTTCGATGTGCTGGTCGGCGGCAAGGTCGTGCTCTACGACCACGACGTGCAGGCGAAGGTGGGTGCGCTGACCGCGGACGTGAACACCGTCACCGTCGAGCACGCCGGTGGCGATCTGAAGGTCGAGCTTCGCCGCGACAACGGCGAGAGCGACCCGATCCTCAACGCCCTGAAGGTCCAGCAGGACCCGCGCCTCTGAGCTAGCCAGCCAGTTCGCGAGCAGTTGTCAGAGCCTCCCCGGAAAGGATCGCCGGGGAGGCTCTGACCACGACCACCCAAGGTTGCTGTGATTCCTTGGACGCCCCTACTGATGGCCAGCGAGGTTGCCGACAGCCACCGCGTCAGCTTAGTCTGGACGTTATGGTCCAGTTACCTTACGCCAGAGTGCGGCCGTGCAGCCACAACTCGGGGCGCGACGCATGGCAGTGATCAACCGCGGCTTCGGTGGCCGCAGACGCGACGACACCGATCTCCCACCCGGCCAGTACCGCACGGACGACTTCCCGGTGCTGTCGGCGGGACCGACACCACGCATCGACCTCGACGAGTGGGAGCTCGCCGTCGTCACCGAGACCGGTGAGCGGAGCACGTGGTCATGGGCGGAGTTCACCGCCCTTCCTGCCGACGAACCGACCGTGGACATCCATTGCGTCACGCGCTGGTCGAAGTTCGGCACGAGCTGGCGAGGCGTCTCCGTGGACACGTTGCTGGCCGACGTCGAGACTGCTGCCGAGTACGTGGTCGCCCACTCCTACGGCGGCTACACCACGAACATCCCGCTCGAGGGCCTTCTCGACGGCCAGGCCTGGGTGGCGTACGAGTTTGACGGCGAGCCGCTGGCTCCTGTGCACGGCGGCCCAGCTCGTCTCCTCGTTCCTCACCTGTACTTCTGGAAGAGCGCGAAATGGCTGCGCGCTCTGGAGCTGCGTCTCGACGACGAGCCCGGGTTCTGGGAGACGGCCGGCTACCACAACGACGGTGACCCATGGCGCGAGCAGCGGTACCTGGAAGACTGACCTGGCAGCCGGCGACCGTCGCCGCGACCCGCGCCGACCCGCGCCCGGCGTTGCTGATCGGCGGCGGATCCGGCGTGGCGCCCCTGATGTCGATGGCGCGTGCGACGTGTCCGTTCGCGGCGGCATTCGTCAGTGCTCATCTGGAGTTTGCCGACGTGCTGGACCCGGCGTTCCCTCGGTCGCACCCAACCGAGCGGGGGCATTGAACACGCCTCGTCGCTGCCGGCTTCCCCGGTGGCTGCGGTGATCCGCAAGGACAGCGGGGGCCGGTTGCTGCCCCCGAATCCTTACGAGCGAGCGCGGATGATCGTCTTTCCGGTGCTCCGCTCGGTCGGGTTGAGAGCGGCGACGGCGTCGTCGAGGCCCGCGACGTTGCCGATGTTCGTCCGCAGTCGCCCGTCCCGTACCCGTTGGACGATTTCACATAGTTGGCCGCGGTCAGACGTCACGACGAAATCGATGGTCAGGGCGTCCGCGGGCCGCACCTCGGGCGGCCCGACGACGGACACGAGGCTTCCTCCGGCTCGAATCAGGCCTGCCGACCGTTTCCCGATGTCGCCGCCGATGACGTCGAAAACCAGATCAGTTCCACCGACGTCTTCGAGGACGTCGTTCTCGAGGTCGACGAACTCCTGCGCACCGAATTCGAACGCCTTCTGCCGGTCGGCGGCGCGCCCGGTGCCGATGACATAGGCGCCGAACTCGCGTGCGAGCTGCGTCACCATCGAACCGACTGCACCGGCCGCGCCGTGCACGAGGACGCTCTGCCCCGCCCGAAGGCGGCCGTGCTCGAACAGTCCCTGCCAAGCGGTCAGACCAGAGATCGGCAGGCTCGCGCCCACCGTGAAGTCGACGTCGCCGGGCAGCGGTGCGAGGTTGCGCGCCTCGACAGCCACATACTCCGCCAGGGTGCCGTCGCGGGTCCAGTCCGTGAGGCCGAAGACCCGCTGCCCCACCGACAGTCCCGTCGTGCCATACCCGAGTGCGCTTACCACTCCGGCCAGCTCGTGCCCGGGTATCGACGGAGTCCGGTCACGGCCGAGGCGATCGGTCCAGGTCGAGGGCCATGCCATCTCGGTCGGGACGAACCCCGACGCATGAACCTGGACAACGACGTCGTTGATGGCCGGTTCCGGCTCAGGCCGCTCCACCAGCGTCATCCCGGCCGTTCCCGCAGCCTCGTCCGTCACCACGATCGCCTTCATCAAGTACCTCCCTGCATCCAGTCCTCGCCGCACTGCCACGAGGAGCACAACTCCGTTCCCAGCATTGGCGGCGCCAAGCCTCGGCGCCGTGCCACACCACGCTGACCGGTGGCGGCTGCGACGCGAGGATGAGGATGTCGCCGAGTGGCGGGGACGTCTGCGAACTCGAAACCGGCGGGCAGGTCGGGCAGCGCGTCGCTACCGGAGGCATCCCGTCGGACATCCGAACCTAGTTGCGGCAAAACTGGTCTGTCAAGTCCACTACTGGGCCAGGCGGTCACTGCCAGGATTAGCATAAATCCCAGTTCAGACCGGCAGAAGAGCCCTCGTTCGCCCCGGTCACAGACGTTGTCCTGGACTTCTAAGTCCATACAAGGCAGCGGCTGCGGGAATATGGCTGACCCGGGGATTGTCTGTACCTGCGTGTCCAGGTGCGCTCCGCCTGGCTCAGCAGCTTTGCGTCGCAAGGCCATGAAGGGAGAGCTGTGCACCAGCACACCCAGTACCGCAAGAACCCGGAAGCCGTTTCGCGGCTCAACCCGGAGCAGTACCGCGTGACCCAGCAGGACGGCACCGAGCGACCGTTCGCCAACGCCTACTGGGACAACCATGAGCCCGGCATCTACGTCGACGTCGTGTCCGGCGAGCCATTGTTCGCATCTGTCGACAAGTACGACAGCAACTCCGGCTGGCCGAGCTTCACCAAGCCGATCGCCAGGACGAACGTCGTCGAGCGCGAAGACTCCAGCCACGGAATGATCCGGACTGAGGCCCGCTCGTTGAACGGGAACAGCCACCTCGGCCACGTCTTCAACGACGGTCCCCCCGAGAAGGGCGGACTGCGCTACTGCATCAACTCGGCGTCGCTGCGGTTCATCCACCTCGACGACCTGGCGAACGCAGGGTACGGCGAATACCGCACCCTGTTCACGAGTGACACCAATACCAGCACGATGACAGGCAAGGAGACGATGTGAACACCGAAAAGGCGATTCTGGCCGGCGGCTGCTTCTGGGGCATGGAGGAGTTGTTCCGTCGTCAGCCCGGCGTCGTTTCCACGCGTGTCGGGTACAGCGGGGGCGACGTCCCGAACGCCACCTACCGCAACCACGGCACCCACGCGGAGTCCATCGAGGTCGTCTACGACACCGACCAGACCGACTTCCGGGCGCTGCTCGAGTTCTTCTTCCAGATCCACGACCCGTCGACGAAGAACCGCCAGGGTAACGACATCGGCATGAGCTACCGCTCGGCGATCTTCTACACCAGCGACGAGCAGAAGCGGGTCGCCGAGGACACGATCGCCGACGTCGACGCCTCGGGCCTGTGGCCTGGCAAGGTCGTCACCGAGGTCACCGCAGCAAGTGACTTCTGGGAGGCCGAGCCTGAGCACCAGAACTACCTGCAGACCTACCCCAACGGATACACCTGCCACTTCCCCCGCCCGGGGTGGAAGCTTCCGAAGCGGGCGACGGCCTGACACCACCGGCGCGCGGACCTGGGTCCGCGCGCCGGTCGGGGCCGATCGAACTGACAGCACGGACGTCCGTCGCTCACCATCACGTGAATGCGACGGGACAATAATGGACTTCAAGGTCCCATTTTCGCTAGATCATCTGATGCGCTGGATACACTTGACAGATGAGCGACGAGCAGGTGGCTGCGCCGACGAATAGGCGGAGGATCAGTCAACGGGGCATCGCGACCCGAGATCGAATCCTCGAGGCCGCGAACCGGCTGATGCTCGTGCGCGGAGTGAACGCGACGACCCTTGACGACATCCGCGAGGCAAGCCAGACGAGCAAGTCTCAGCTCTACCACCACTTCGCCGACAAGCAGGAACTCGTGCGCGCCTTGGTCAAATATCGAGGCGCGCTTGTGCTTCAGCGTGAGCGTGCAGGGCTCGAACGACTGCGATCATTCTCAGGGCTGGTCCGGTGGCGTAACGCGCTGGTCCAGGCCAACTCGCTGAACAACGGCAAATACGGGTGCGGCCTCGGGTCGATGGCTCTTGAGCTGTCCGATCAAGATGAGCAGGCTCGATCGTCGCTGTCGGAGACGTTTGCGGCATGGGAAAAGCTGATCAGTGACGGCCTGCACCGCATGCGGGACAGCGGTCTACTGCGCCAGGACGCCGATCCGGAGAAGTTGGCCACGGGGTTGATGGCCGCATTGCAGGGCGGCTACCTGCTGGCGAACGCCGCGCACGACGTCGCACCCATGGGAGTCGCGCTGGACATGGCACTGGAACACATCAAATCGTTCCTCGTGCAACCGTCCGCTGAGCCGACCCCTTAACTGGGGGCCAATTAGTGGTGCTGAGGCTGCTCACGGCGGGGTACGAGCAGCCCGGGGGTCGATGAGAGCGAGGTCGCGAGAGCGAGCCGCCCCGACCCCCCAGTTCTGGAGCGGCAGAGCCGCGCGCAGCGACTCGACACGAGGTCAGAGGACTTCTCCCGATGTTGGGGGCTGCGCACAAAGTGACGTCCCCACCACTGGTCTGTCGTTGTGACCTGCAGGAGGTCCCCTTGGATACCAGGATTCAGAACGTCCGACTGAACGTCACAAACGAACGACTCATGGCTCTGGCAAACGCCGGTGCCGCAGCTTTCGGCCATACCGCCACACTCCAGGTGGACCAGGCCCTGGCTCAGCTCCTGCGACTACGCGTCGCCCAGATCAACAATTGCAGCTACTGCCTTCTGGTGCACCACGCCGCCGCCCGCGTCGCCGACATCCCGCCGCCCAAGGTCGAGACCCTCAGCGCGTGGTGGGAGACGCACCTGTTCACCGAAGAGGAACAAGCCGCCCTGGCCTATGCCGAGGCGTTGACCCGGGCCGCCGACGTCACCGTCAACACGCGGCTCCAGGCGGCACACGACAGGATGGCTGCGCACTTCACGGAGGACGAGATCCTGGAGATCGTCGCTGTTGTCATCAACATGAACATTTGGACGCGACTCAAGCTCGCCGAGGGTGCCATGCCCACGGCGGCGCCTGCCGTGTGAGGTGCCACCCGGCGCTGCGCACGTCCGGAGGGGTCGGCGAGTGGTTCCCGCCGCCCCCTCCGGGTGAGATCACTGTCCGTACAGCTCGAACTCGTGGAGCGAGAACCCGTACGAGGTGGCCCGCTTGACCCCGTACACCCAAACGTAGCGGGCGGTGACCGGGGCGAAGGTGGCGTTGTCGACGCCGCCGTTGCCGGTGGTGGTGGCGAACACCGGCGCCCAGGAGGTGCCGTCGCCGGAGACCTCGATCCGGTACGAGGTGCCGTAGGCGGCCTCCCAGCGCAGCACCGCCCGGCTGACGCGGCGGGCCGCGCCGAGGTCGACCCGGAGCCACTGGTTGTCGTTGTAGCTGCTGGCCCACCGGCTGCCGAGGCTGCCGTCGACCGCCTTGGCCGGGGTGTGGCCGGTCAGGAACTGGGTGCTCGACGCGGTGGTCGGACGACCCTGCGCCAGGTTGGTGACATCGTCGCCCCGGCGCGCCGGGAATGACACGACCTGCTGGTAGGTGGGGCGGTTCTGCCAGGCGATCACCGGGTGGGTGATGCCGCCGAGCCCGGACTGGGCGATCGAGTCGGCACACCACTGATCACCGGCCCCGCAGGACTTGTCTCCGGGGTAGACAGTGGTGGTCGGCACCGCGGCGGCCTGGCCGAGCGTGTCGAGCAGGACCTGCCGGCACGCGCCGAGGTTGCCGTTGCCGCAGTACGCGCGACCCAGCCCACCGGCCACCGGGTCGCCGAGGACGGCGCGCAGGTCCTTGTCGACGTAGCCCCACCAGCCGTACTGGAACGACGAGCCCTTGTGCGCCTGCCCCTGCGACGCCCAGCTCGCGGCGCCGTCGCGTCCCCCGTTCTGGCCGCCCGACGGCGCCTCGTTCACCTCGATGGCGTCGACCAGCGCGGCGTAGAGGTCCGGCCCGAGGCCGGGACGGAACTGCGCCGAGGCCAGCAGCGGCCACCAGGCGTCGAAGATCCGGATGGCGTCGGCGTGCTGGTAGACCTTGGAGCCGGGGGACGTCTCCACCCGACGTGCTCCGGCCTGCTGCCAGGCGCGCAGCTTGCCGACCGCGTCGGCCAGCGCCGGATCCGTGACCGGCGTGCTGTCCAGCACCCGCAGCAGGTCACCGAGAACCTGCTGGCCGCGCAGGTCGGTTACCGCCGCATCCGCCATGATCGTGACGACGTCGGCGCGACCAAGCTTGCGCTGGGCGATCGCGGCGCGCACCGGGCCGTCGAGCAACTGAGCCCGGTGTACGGAGCCGAAGCTGAAGTTGCCGTCCGCGGCCCCGAAGTCCCGCGCCTGCTTGTTGTTCCAGCTGACGTAGTAGTCCTGATTGACCGACTGCGGATGCGCCGACGCCGGGGTGTAGGTGGCGTCGTTGGTGTCCGGGTTCCAGCCGGCCCACTCGTACGCCGGTTCGGCCTTGGTGGGCAGATTCGGGTCGGCGGTGGCCGGACGGACCGGATTCGAGCCGGAGTTGACGTACGCCGCCTCGGTCGAGTTGACGTAGAACCAGTTGAACGCGTACCCGACGTCGGCCGCGGACGCCTGGAAGGCCGCCGCGCTGCCCATCGCGGACGGGTCGTTGAATGCCTGGAAGCCGATCGCCGAGTCCGCCTCGTGCCGGTAGGTCGAGCGCAGTTTGGTGAACGCGGTCGGCTGCCCGTTCACCAGGCCCCGGTGGGCCACCAGCCCGTACTTCGTGCGCAACGCGCGCAACGTGTACGAGCCGGCCGGGGTGGAGTCGGCAAGCGTCGGGGACCAGGAGTTGCGCTGCTCCAGCGCCTCCATGGCGAGGCACTGCCCGTGGTAGAGGTAGCGGTTGGTGCGCAGCGTCGGGGCACTGCCGTCGGTGGTGCACAGCGGCACCGCGTACGTGTCGGTGAGGTCCTGTGCGGCGGAGGTCGCGCTCCACGCGTAGTCCTGACCTCGGCCGAGCAGCACGTAGAGGTTGAGCCCGGCGAACGCGGCACCGCGAGCGCTGATGCCCGGCCCCTGCAACTCCTGGAGCATCAGCAACTGCGGCGCGAAGTAGCCGGTCTGCGGCCCGAACACGGCCACCGGGTTGCCGGTGGTGGTGTGCCGGCCGGAGACCACTACCGCGTTGGACATGCCGTGGGCGCGCAGGTTGGTCAGGCCGCCGAGCAGTTCCTTGGTGGCGGTACTGGCGCCGGCGCGGGTGGCGGCCCCGCCGGTGGCGTCGTAGGCGAGGGGCTCGGCGACCACCGAGCCGGCGTCGGGGAGCACCGCGCTGGTCGCGCCGGGCGGCGTCCCCCCGTACGGGAAGCTCTGCCCGTCGTGCAGGGTGAGGACGGTCTCCGGGTCGTTCTGGGAGCGGAACGCCGCCCACACGCGGTCGCCCTCGGTGGCGCCGTACTTGGCGCGGGCGGCCACCCGGACCAGGGCGGACTGGATCTCGCTGCCGCCGCCCCCGCCGAAGAGCCCGCCGATCACGCCGGCGGTGGCGATCAGGTCGGTCATGGTGAAGTGTTTCGGCTTACCGGCGCCGGCGAGAACGTACTCACCCGGGTAGTTGTCCTCGGCGATCGACCTGTCGATGTAGGCGTTGATCCCGGCGATGTAGTCGACCACGTCGGTGTAGAGCTGCTGGCCCCGGACGCCCTTGGTGCGCAGCGCGTCCACCTGGGCCTGGAGGTCCGCCTCGGTGTACGGCGAGTTGGCCCAGACGCTCTGCTCCAGCTCCCGGTTGCCGGGGGCGCCGCCGGCGAACGAGGTGACGTTGCCGCGGCCGACGTGCCGCAGCAGGTCCATCACCCAGAGCCGGTCCTGGGCCCCGGCGTAGCCGGCGCCGAACATGGTGCCGGCGCGGGTGGTGCCGGTGACGTGCGGGACGCCGGTGGCCTTGTCACGCACGATCGTGACGTCCGCGCGCGGCGAGACGGTGCTCTCGACCTGCGCGGCCGGGACGCCGAACGAGGCGTCGTTGTAGAAGTGGGCGATCTGCTCGTCGGTCAGCCCGGCGTAGTTGTAGACCAGGTTCGCGTACTCGTCGAGCTGGTCGCTGGAGTGCGCCGGGCGGGTGCCGAGCGCCTGGTGCGCCAGGATCGCGACAAGCGTGGCGTTGCCGTTCTGCCCGGGGGGCAGGATGTCGGCGCACTGGCCGAGGCAGTAGTCGTTGGTGGCGAACGTGCTGGCGGCCAGCGCGGGTGACGGCGGGGTCACCGTCAGGACGCTCGCGGTCAGGACGGCGGCGGTGAACGCCGCGAGCCGGTTACGGAGAGCGGGACGGGGCATGGCGATCCTCCGGGGACGCGGAGTCGGGCGTTCGGTACGCCCGGCTTCCGGTGCCGATGTCTCGCCCTCCGTGCCCGGACGTTCCACCCGGAGGTGAGAGTGACTCGCATCTATCTCCGGGCAATGATCGACGCAGGATCCCCCTCGGGGATACCCGTCGTTCACCACGCGCCAATGCCGACGTTTCGCCGTGAAGGCTCCTATCGCTGCCGTGCTGCTCCCGTACCTGACCCTGGCTCCTCCGATACCGCGAGCGGTGGCTGTCGTACCGGTGTGTGAGGCTTCGGGGTATGGCGACTTTCGTTCTGATCCACGGCGGCGGGGGCAGCGCCTGGGACTGGCATCTCCTCGTCCCCGAGCTGATCAGCCGCGGCCACGACGTGGTAGTACCGGAGCTGCCGATCGAGGACAGCTCCGCGGGGTTCGCCGAGTTCTGCCAGACGGTCCTCGACGCGATCGGCGACCGGAGCGACCTCGTGGTCGTCGGGCACTCGTACGGTGCGTTCACCGCGCCGCTCATTGCCGACAAGCGGCCGGTGCGGCTGCTCGTCCTGCTCACACCGATGGTCCCCAAGCCCGGTGAGAGACCCGGTGACTGGTGGGCCAACACCGGCTACCACGGCACGGAAGGGCTCAGCGAGGAGCAGCAGTTCTACAACGGCGTGCCGGCCGACATCGTCGCGGAGGCAGCGGCACACAACCGGGACCAGGTCAGCACGGAAGGGAACGATCCGTGGCCCCTGGACGCCTGGCCAGACGTGCCGACGACGGTGCTCATCGCCCGCGAGGACCAGTTCTTCCCGGCAGACTTCCAGCGCCGGGTAGCCGCCGACCGACTCGGCACCGCCCCCGACGAGACAGACGGCGGACACTCGGTGGCGCTCAGCCACCCGAAGCAACTCGCCGACCGGCTGACCGCCTACCTGCTCCCCTGAAGGCATGCCTCCGGAGGTGCTCTCGGTGGGTTGACTGCTGGGTGTCGGCCCGCAGTCCGTCCGCGTTGCGGTTCGTCACTGCTTGCGGCCCGATCGCACGTCACCGGCACCCAGAATGTCCGGACGCACTCACAACGACAGATCCGCACCGCGAGCCGCGAGCGGTCGGGTATACCTGCGTAGCGCGCGGATCGCGGC
Source organism: Micromonospora ureilytica (assembly GCF_015751765.1). NCBI lineage: Bacteria > Bacillati > Actinomycetota > Actinomycetes > Micromonosporales > Micromonosporaceae > Micromonospora > Micromonospora ureilytica. The sequence goes on along the minus strand of NZ_JADOTX010000001.1, from coordinate 942,086 downwards.
ATGAGCGTAAACCTGATCAACGCGTACAGACCCCACAGGAAGATCCCGAGGCCGGGGGTGTTCGAGTGGCCGACGACGGCCATGAACGTGAACACCAGAGGAGCGCGCGTTGAGGACGTTGCCGCGGCCGGAGTCGCGGCGCCGAGGCTCCAGCGGGGTGCTGGGGCCTCGGCGCCCTTCGCCTTGCACGACTAGGGGGCGCTGCAGCCTGCGGGTGTTCGGCCGCTGGGGCGACCTTGGTCGATCAGGCCCGCAGGTGTAGGCGGCGGCGCCGTGCGACGAGCACCAGCGCGAGGCCGACCGCGACGGCGGCGGTAGCCGCGCCGACGAGCAGCATGGTGTTGTCGCCGGTGACCGGCAGGCCCGGGCCGGCGCTCGCTGACGCTGACGGCAACGCCGACGCTGATGCCGACGGCGACGCTGATGCCGACGGCGACGCTGATGGCGAGGTGCTCGGCGAGCTCACGGCGACCTTCTTCGCCGGCACGAAGATCTGCGGCTCGTCGCTGTCGTCGACGCGGACCTGCGCCAGCGTGTGGTTCTCCTCGCCGTTCTCGCCGGCCAGGATCTTCCAGCCCGCCGGTGCGGTGAAGGTCAGCAGGACGTCGCCGACGGGGAGGCGGGCGAAACGGAACAGGCCCTTGGCGTCCGTGATGGCCTCGGCGTACTTCGTCTTGCCGTCGGCACTGGTGGCGACGACCTTGACACCCGGGACGCCAGGTGTCCGGGGTGTCCACTCGGCGCCAGAGGACTCACCCTGGAAGACGTAGCCGCCGAGATCGTCGAAGGCGCCCCCCACCAGCAGCCGCACGCTGGTGACGTTGTCGGCGTCGTTGGCCTCACCGTTGTCGGCGGCAAGCGAGAAGGCGACGAATCCGTAGCCGGCCTGCCACGCCATGCGGTTGGTCTTGCCGGTGAGCTGAACGGTCTTGGTGGCGCCGGCGGCAAGATCGAAGCCGGTCGACAGCACACCGTAGGCGACATCCTCGACGCCCTCGCTGTCCCCGCCGGTGTAGTGCACGCGCTTAGCGTCGACGGAGCTCTTGTTCTTCACCGTGACCGTGATGGTGAAGGTCTCGCCCTCGGCGTAGTTGGCCTTGTCGGCGGCGGAGCTCACCGCGATATCCGGCTTGGGGTCGGCGGCCAGGGCGCCCGTTGCCGGGAGGACGGCCACGACCATGCCCACGAGGGCAGCGGCGGCAAGTTTGCGCATGGAGGTCTCCGTAATGGGGAGTGGGAATCAGCGCGATGCTAGCGGCTGGGCGGGTCGCTCCGCTGTCCCAAGATCGAGACCGTGATCGGAGAGATATCCGTTCACGGTTGCTTGATGATCGAGCGAACGCTCATCGGCACATCCGGACGGCACTCAGGCCAGCTCGGCGGGACACTGCGTAGCGCGCGCCTCGCGGCAGAAGCGTGCAGCGGTGAGCGTTCCAGACAATGTGGCAGCGTCAGATCGAATGCCGCGTCCCCTCCTTACAGACCGGCGAGCAGTTGCTCCGACTCCGTCGGTTGCGGGAAGCTCGACCTGGAACCAGGCGTTCATTGGTCACGTCCTCGCTGCTGGACCCGGTCCCGCAGTGGGACTGGCAGGCTTACTGCGGCTCGACGGTCCAGCGTAGCCAGCTGCCGTCCCGCTGCCGCCAAGCGCGCCAACCCGCCGGCAGGTCCAGCAACTGGCCGACGTCGTGGTGGGCGACGAGGTGGACCAGATGCGCGGTGGTCACGTCCGGCTGTTCCATCGCGTCTCCGTCGAGGAACTGCCAGCTCCCGTCGTGATCGTGGACCACACGGTTGACCGGGCGGCCTCCGTCCATGATGCGCTTGAGCGTGAACACGACCTGGCAAGGATCAAGATTCGGGTACATCCATGGCGGCGTCGGTTCGGTCCACATACTGCGCGGGTGCTCGTCCATCGGCAGCCACAGCGACGGCTGGATCTCATGCGCGCCGTCTTCGAACTCGGGGCCACCCGGGTAGCGGTCGGCCTTGTCCGACCACAGCAGTTGCACGACCGGAAACGGCGGACGCTGATAACAATCGATGGCCGCGCCGAACAGTTGTCCGTACCAACTGCCGTGCACCGGAGCGAGCGCGAGCTCGTGCCCGTCGATGACGCCTGTCAGCCTGCGGCCGGGAGTCAGCGGCTGCCCGTCGCGGATCAGGCGGCCTACCGTGTTGACGATCTCCATGGCCCGCTGCTGCGGGATGCCGAGCACGCACACCTCGACGCTGCCGTAGCTGTGCCACAGACCAATCGAGTAGGCCCAGTCGGGCGTAGTCAAGCCAAGGACGCCGGTGACGCCCCAACCGTACTCGCGAACCAGCCGGGCATTGCGGCGCTCGCGCTCCGGCCAGGACTTCTCTGCCCGCCGCCATCGAACCCGCGGCGTGCCGTCGCCCTCGCAGAGGAGGCAATGACACTCGCGGTCGGGCGCGTCGGGCATCCGCGGATGCATACAAGGCGACCACACGGTCGGCGGCAGATGCGTGCACCCGATCTTGGTGGCGTTCGGCTTGGCACACGTCTTTTAGTAACAGGCGCTGGCCATGGGCCCGGCCATCAGTAATGAGCGAGTATCTGGGCGACAGGATGACCGAGAAGTGCGGTCACGTCGGCGAGTTCCTCGGCGTCGAGTTCGTATTTGGCGCGAGTCGGGTTCATGGCGCTCACCTCGAACCGGGCGAACCCGACCGGCCAGTCGTAGCGTAGCGAATCCAGGGAAACGACCGCGCCGCAGCAGGGCACCGAGACGTCCATGCTGTCGAAGCTTTCGCCGTTCTCTTCGATCAGATCGTTGAGCCACTCCACGTCGAGGTCCCCGTTGCAGTTCGAGCAAGAGATTCGGGTGGTGTTCTCGCCGGCATCGATCAGGGTGACCCGGTCGTAGAACTCATACTCGACCTCCTCGACGTCGTCCTCGGGGCCGGAGAAGAGCCGAGCTACGTAGGCTGTTGCTGCGGCGGCGCCCTCGGGCGTGGGCTGCCACCCCCGGTCGGTCGGGATCAAACGGATGTACCCATCGCTCACGGTACCCAGCATGCCCCTGCACCAACGAAGGAAGACCCGCAGGTCGGACTCGGTATGCACGCGAGCCTGCCCACGGTAGCGGCCCAAGAAGGCGGACACCGCGGCGCGCACGACAAGTTGATCGGCAGGTATGACACTGGAAGCCGAAGCAGGAGAGGTAGCCATACATCACCGTGCGTCACCACCAACGATGAACGCCAGCCCTCCCGGAGCGGCAGATCCGGATACGTCTGAGCGGCGCGCGAAGAAGCGGCCACGGCGGCCGTCCATCGCGGCGAGCGGCCCCACCGACTCGGGACGGCGCTGACGCCGCACTCTCACGGCCGGCTTGGGCATCGGTGCTGATTGGGGCAAGCAACCTGCCTCGACCGGACATCCAGTTAATCCAACCTCGTCTCAGTACCCGGCTGGACCGGGCCCGCCCTCGGCGGGAGGATGACGCTTCATGCCGCGGCGGTCATGCGCGTGTGCATGTCGACCTGATCGAGCGGACGGTCGGGTCCCGAGCGGGGAGGGCGAACGGTGGGTATCGCGTGGCGTGATTCGCCGGAGGAACTGGCCGGACTACTACGCCGACACGGTCTGACTCCGGACCGGGTGGACAACGTCGAGGCCGCGTGGAAGGCGTTCCGCGAGTTTCTTGCCCAGCCGGTCGATGGCCTAGAGCCAGGACCGGACAGCGACGCCGACGGCTTCATTGTTCAGTGGGGCCGGCACAGCTGGCACGACCAGCTCCCAAGCCTGAGCTTCACCCGACAGTTCGCCGTCAACGTGCGGGACACCTGGACCGAGACCGACTGGTACCAGCCAGAATACTGGCAGGTGAGCCTGGATCTGGTATTCCCCGACGCGCCCGCGCTCGCCGATCTCGACCAACTCAGTGTCGGAAACACCGGGTTCGACTTCAGTCCACCCGGCCCCGACCGCGACCACGCGATCGGTGAAGCGGAGTGGGAACTACAGCACTACCCCACTCTGCAAGCACTGTGGGCGAGCACCCCCCAGCGCAGCACGGTCACGCTGGACCGTGCAGACTGATCACCCGAGCGCGACTGCCGCACCTGGAAACGGACACCGGTGATCACCTCCGGCGCCACGTGCGGCGCTGACCACACTCGGCACCGGCACTGACGACGATCCGGCGCAGTCGCCGCATGTGGTCCAACATGTACCTCAATTCGGCTACTTAGAGCGGACGTCGGTCAGCCGCGCCGATGTTGCGGTAGTAGCAGGTTGACTATGCCGATAGCTAGGCCGATCCCGGCAGCCAGCGTCACGCTCATGACCCGCAAGCTCGGAGCCTCCGGGCACGTCCGCCGCGAACCCGGCCCCTTCGACAAGCGCGCCAGCATCGTGGAACTCACCGAGAGCGGGAGGGCACTCGCCGACCAGGTCAAGCTGCTGTGGCACGCCCTGGCAGAGGAAACCGTGACCGGCCTGCCCGCTCAGACCGTGGCCGAACTACCCGCGATCCTCAACGCCATGACCGGCAACGTCGACCACCAGGCGCCCCACCACCCACACAGCCGCCGGCACGATCTAGCTGCTCGATAGCACCCACGATGATCAGCTACGAAATGACGCTCGGACAGCGGACAGGATGTTGCGGATGACCTGATCGTCGTCGTAGAGGGTGGAGTGTGCGAGCCCCTTTGGGTCAGCCGGCGAGGACCGGGTCCAGAGCGGCCGGCCGGGCGCTCCCACGCACGGTGAGGGAGAATCGAAGCATGTTTGTCATCAGGGAGCGGTTCTTCTCGATCGGCGACGACTTCGACGTGCTCGACGAGCACGGCACCAAGGTTTTCCACGTCGATGGCAAGGTGTTCAGCGTTCGCAACAAGGTCGTCATCGAGGACGCTTCCGGGCATGAGGTCGCCACTCTGCACCGGCACCTGGTGGCGCTGCGTCCCACCTACGAGGTCCGGATCGGCGGCGAGAAGGCCGCAGAGGTCCGCAAGAAGCTCCTCACGCCGTTCCGGGAGAAGTTCACCATCGATGTGCCGGGGTCCGACGACCTGGAGATGAAGGGTGACCTGCTCGACCACGAGTACGTGATCGAGCGCGACGGGGTCGAGGTGGCCGCGGTCTCCAAACGGTGGCTGACGATCCGGGACACCTACGCGGTGCAGGTCACCGCCGACGTCGACCCGCTGCTCATCATCGGCAGCGTCCTCGCGCTCGACCTGGCCATGGACCGCGACAAGAAGGACGACCAGGACTGACCCCCTGCGAGGCAGGCGCGCTGCTCAGGGTGGGCTCGTCGCCGGGATGGTCAACACGATCGTCGGCGGTGGGTCGCTGACCACTGCGCCGGCGTTGTCGGCGACCGTCCCCAACGGACAACGGCCGGAGTCTGACCAACTGCCGTTTCAGTAAATGGCTGAGGCCATCTGGTCTCCGGCGTCGGTCGGCCACGCACTTGTCATGCCACCTTGATGACAACCTTGCCCGAAGTGTGACCGTTCTCGACGGTGGCGAGGGCGGCCGGAGCGTCGGACAGTGGATGGACCGCAGTGATCACGGGTGTGAGGACTCCGTCGAGGGCCAGCCGGGCGGACCGCTCCAGGTTCTCGCGGTCGAGGCGACGCTCGACGGAGCGCCCACCTATCTCGGTCACAGACATGTCACCAACGGAGATGACGTTGCGGGGATCCTTGGCCAGTGGAGCGACCGTCCGCAGCGAGATGCCTCCGACCAGGTCGACGATCCCGTCGAAGCCGTCCGGTACCAGCTCGCGTGCCGTGGCGACGACGTCCCCGGCTGTGTAGTCGACGAACCGCACCCCGATGGCCTCGGCGGCCTCGCGCTTGGTGGTACTCCCGATGCCGATCACCCGCAACTCGCGCTCGACGGCCAGCCGGGCGACGAGGAGGCCGACCCCGCCCCCGACCCCGTTGACCAGGACCGTGGCACCGGCCGGGAGACCGAGTTGGTCGAGCACGTCCACCGCGGTCGTCCCAGCCACTGGCAGCGTTGCCGCCACGGCCGCGGACAGGCCCACCGGGACGCGCGCGGTGTTCGGTGCGGACAGCACCGTCGTCTCGGCATAGGTGCCGCCACCGGTGAGTGCGAAGCCGAAGACCGCGTCACCCACCTCGAGTCCGTCGACGCCCTCGCCCAGGGCGAGAACGGTTCCCGCTGCCTCCATGCCCAGCACAAGCGGAAACGGACGCCCGCCGTCGAGCCCGGGGACCAGACCCAGGCGCAGAAGGTAGTCGAGAGGATTCACGCCTGCGACGTCGACTCGGATCAGCACCTCGCCGCGACCGGGGACTGGATCAGGACGATCGAAGAGCTCCTGCACCTCGGGCCCGCCATACCTGCTGAAACCCCACGCCTGTCCCATCCTCTGTCGCCTCCCGTGTGACCGACCCGGTGGTTCCGGGCTCTGCAGCCATCCTCACCTCTCACACCGATGTGAGGGGCAACTGCCTGAGGCGCGGGTCACAGCATCAAGTCGACCGCGTCACCGGTTCCGGGGCCGTGGACAGCTCCGCCGAGTGCTGGCGGTTGATCCTGATCAGCACGTCGAGCGCATCCCGGGCCTCGATCAGGTGCGCGATGTCGGCGTCGATCCGGTCACGCTCGCGCGTCATCGTCACGAACGCCGACTCTATGACGGCCGGGTCGCTCGGGGTCTCCACACACGGCAGCACAGTCGCGATCACCCGGCTGGACATACCCGCGTCGAACAGCTGCTGGATCAGCGACACCCGCTGGACCTCGGCATCGGAATAGTGGCGCTGCCCGGCGTCGGAGCGTGAACTGGTCAGCAGGCCCTGCTCCTCGTAGTACCGCAGGGAGCGCGGACTCACGCCCGTGCGCTTGGACAGCTCGCCGATCCACATCCCGAAAAGCCTACGCCCGCATGTCCCAAGGCTCAGACCAACGGAACTTTGGCTTTGGCGCGTAGCCGCTAGCCTCGGCGACGCCGTGACGCCAGGTCTACGGCTGCGGTCTGCCACCGCGATGACCGAATGTGAATCCCGCGTCAGAGAGCCGACCCGGGGTGACCCGCCGGCTCTTCAGCAGCAGTTCGGTGTCCGAGCGCATCGCGAACGCGCCGACCTCAGCCATCGCTCTGGTGGCCGGCAGGCCCGCGACCGGTCCGCCGAGTCCGAGCCGCGCCGGCCAGCTCAGCACGTCGAACACGCCGCCGGGGTCGGGGCTCATCACCATGGCCGACCATAGCGCCACCTTGCGGGTATCTGGAGTGGCCGCCTGCTCCTGCGCAAGTTCCCAATTCTGAGCGATCTTGACGCTGTACGCCCAGTACCCGGGCACACCGCGCTCTCCACCGCCGATCAGACCGCCGTACTCATCGTTGGCCGCGTCAAAGCGGTGCGCATAGATCGTCGCGGTGCTCATCTGCATCCACACCTTGGGTGGCCGGGCCGCCTCGCCGATGACTTCGCCGACAACCCGCGGCGACCCCACACGTGAGCCCATCATGGCTTCGAGGTTCTCCGCGGTGTACCGGCAGCTACTTCGGGGCGCGCAGCGCCTGCCATAACGTGCGGTAGAAGTCGATGTACGTCCGCTCGACGTGTCTGGCGAGCCGCCTCGTTTCCTCGTGCCGGGCGGGGAGTTGGTTGATGGGCACACTCATCGCGGCGTGATGCTCGATGTGCAGGTTGTTGCCGTTGGTGTACCAGGTACTCAACCAGCTACCACGGATCGAACGGGTGTTGTGGAGCACGTCTGTGGTCTCGGTGTCGCACAGAATGTGCTCGGGCAGCTCCACGAGAAAGTGCATCGGCACGGCGGCGACGACCGGCAGCACCCAGAGCAGCAACACGTACTCACCGAGACCGGCGAAGGTCAGACCGGTGGCGGTGAGAACTGCGGCGCCCTGAACCAGGTGCTCCTGCACGACGTGACGCCGCATTTTCGGGCTGATGTCACCGAACTCGTAGTTCCACCGACCGGCCGCGCTGCGGACGACGTCCCGTAGCACGACCAGGACGCGGTAGTAGTCGAACGATCCTCGCAGCAGCGTGGCGAGCGTCAGCGATTGGCGCGTGTCGAATCCGAAGAACTCGGTGTCGTGCGGGGTGCCCAGAAAGCGGTGGTGCTGCAGGTGCCGTACCCGGTAGTGGCTGTAGACGACGAACAGTGGGAGGCCGAGTGGCACCCCGACCAGGCGGTGAGGCCAGGCCCTGCGAAACGCGGAGTGGTGCAGTACCTGGTGTTGGAGCTCGACCGCGTGGGTGTACATGGCGGCCAGCAGCAGTACGCCCGCGACGACCGCGACCGGCTCCGGACGCAGGGCGAGGGTGACCCCGGCCGCAGTGATCAGGGCCAGGACACCGAGCTTGCCGAGGAAGACGCGCTCGTCGGCTCCGGTGGTACGGGCGCGGGCGAACAGCAGGGTGGGCGCGGGGGTAGGGATGGACGCGGGCGCGGCGGTGAGCGTCATGGTTGTTTCCTCGGAGGCGGGTGTGGGTGGGGTCAGCGGCCGCTGAGCAGGACGACGTGGGTTCCGGTCAATTCGGTGCTACGGGCGTAAGCGAGTAGCCCGGCCAGGGCGACGGAGCCGGCGGCGGTGGGTTGGGCTCCGTACTCGGCGAGCAGGTGCCGCGCGGTGAGCAGTTCGTCGTCGGTGGCCGCGTGCACGGCACCGCCGCTGGCCCTGATCGCGTCGATGGCCTCGGGGCCCTGCAGTGCGTGCCAGTTGACAAGCGGCTGGTTGTGGTCGGTGGTGGTGACGCCGTCCGGGTGGAGCATCCGGTACGGTCCTGGCCAGCTCGTCACCAGCGGGTTGTTGCCGGCCGAGCCGACGCCGTGCAGCGGCACGTCCCACCCGAGCTGACCCAGCGCCCTGTGTACGGCGATGACTGTGGTGCCGTTGCCGACCGGGATCCACAGCGCCGCCGGCGGTTCGTCCAGCTCGGCGTGCAGGGCGTGGGCGACGGTGCCGTGGCCGGTGAACACCGCCTCGACGTAGGGTCCGTCGACGTTGCCGTCGATCGCGCCGTCGAGGGTGGCCAGTCGCCTGGACTCGTCGACCGCGTCCTCATAGCTGCCGTCGATCAGGTGCACGTCCGCGCCGGCCGAGCGCATGAAGGCACCGCCGTCGCTCCAGCCGGTGGGCAGCACGACGGTGCAGGGCATGCCGATGGCGCCGCAGGCCATGGCCATCGCGCGTCCGTAGTTACCGCAGGTGGCGATGACGATGCGCCGTCGACCTTCGGCGATCGCCCGGGCGACGACCTGGCGCGCGGCCGGTTCCTTGTGGCTTCCGGACGCGTACCGGGTCTCGTCCTTGACGAGGATCCGGGCACCGGGTACGAGGTCCCGCGCGTCGATCAGGGGGGTCCCGTACGCGTCGATGGGGTGCTCGAGGTGGGTGTCGACGGACATGTGATGGCCTTTCGCGATGGTGGGTGTCAGCGGGGGGTGGACAGGGCTGCGTCGGCCGCGCGCTGCAGGTCGTCGCGGGAGCCGATCTCGGCGGGTGGGAGGGCGTCGGGTAGGTCGTCCTCGAGCAGGCGCAGCCGGCGGTCGAGCCAGCCCCGAACGGCCCACGCGAGTTGCAGCAGGCCGCTGACGGTCACCAGCAGCGCGAGTCCGCGTCCGGGTCCGGTGCCGAGCACCTCGCCGACGGTGCCGGCGAGAGGGCCGCCGGGTTCGAGCAGTGGTTGGACGTACCGTTCGGCGAGTGGGCCGACCACCAGGTAGCCGATCGGCATGGTGAGCATCATCAGCGAGATGAAGATCGACAGGACGCGGCCCTGCAACTCGAAGCCGACCTTCGTCTGCACGACGGCGATCCAGTGCCCCTCGGCGAGCGACTCGCCGAAGGTCAGCAGGAACATGCCCACGATCACCCACACCGGGCTGGCGCCGAGCCCGACGACGGTCATCGCGATGCTCGCCAGGCCCATGAAGAGGATGAGGCCGTGGGCGCGGCGGACGGTTCCGCCCCAGACGCCCATGACGACACTGCCGGCGAGCCCTCCGACGCCCCCGGCGCCCAGGGCCAGACCGAGCACCGCGGGGCTCTGCTCGATGAGCAGCATCGGGGTGATGACGGCGAAGCCGAGCGTGTAAAAGGCATGGTCGACGATGAAGAACCGCAACGCGGCCCGTAGGCCAGGGCGGCGGATGATGTAGCGCCAGCCGTTGGCGATCTCGGTGCGGAACGCCTCTTCCCGGCGATGGAACATCAGGTTCGGGAACCGCACGAGCAGGAGGGACAGCACCCCGGCGATGAAGGTGGCGGTGTCGATGAGCAGCACGCCGGGAACACCGACGGTGGCGATCAGGCCGGCGCCGAGCAGCGGGGCGAACACGGTGCCGACCGAGACACCGAGCTGGCTGATGCCGTTGGCGTGCCCGAGGAACCGTTTGGGCACCAGTTGGGCGACGGCCGCGAGGTAGGCGGGCCGTTGGAACGCGCCAGCCATCGAGGTGACCGACACCGCCAGGTAGATCTGCCAGAGCTGCAGGCCGCCACCGGCGAACACCGCAACGGCCAGCGTCACCATGGACAGGCCCGCGACCGTGTCGCTGGCGAGCATCACCCGTCGCCGGTCCCAACGGTCGGCGACCGCGCCGGCGATCGGCCCGACGAGAATGCCGGGCAGCAGACCTATCGCGTTGACGACGGCGAAGTCGGTGAGGGATCCGGTGCGTTGGAAGACCCAGATGCTGAGTACGAGAGCGCTGAGCCCACTGCCGATCATCGAGAGGAACTGACCGGCAGCGACGGTCGCGAAGCGCGCGAGACTCGGCGCCGGCCCCGCCTGCTGATCCTGTGGCAACGGTTCGGTCGTCGCGCCGCCCGCGAACGCCACGAGCTCGGCAGCCAGCGGCTGCGCGTGCGACTTGACGAAGAAGTGCCCGGCCTTGGGCAGGACCGCGAGGCGCACACCGCCCTCGGCGAAGTGCTCCCACTCGTGGAAGCGCTCCTGGTAGTGCTCGGTCACCCGGTCGCGTGAGCCCACGACGGCCAGTACGGGAGCCTTCAGTCTGGCGGTCTGCCCCCCGTAGGCGGTGGTGAAGAACTCCTCGGCGTCGCGGGCGTCGTGGCGGACGTTGCGTAGGACGAACGCCTGCTGCTGCGGGTCGTCCACGTCGGTGAAGCCGCCGCGGCCCCGCAGGTAGGCCAGGTACTCGCGGTCCGAGGTGAGCGCGTCGGTCGGCACGAACCGGTAGAACCAGTCGAAGACTCGTCCCGGCAGCCGGGCCGTCGGGAAGCCCGCGCCGAGCGCCACACCCGCGAGCTCGATGCCCGCCTCCTCGGCGCGCCGTGCGATTTGCATGGTGACGGCGACGCCGAGGCAGTGGCCGTACAGCAGCACCGGTCCGCTGACCTCCCGCAGCTCGGCGAGCACCCGCTCGGCGACCTCGGCCGAGGGCAGCAGCGGCTCGTCGGGGCGGGCGTAGTCGTGTCCGGGCAGCTCGACGGCCAGTAGCGCCCAGGTGGATGGCAGCGCGTCCGCCAGCGGCTGGTAGGCGACCGCGCTGCCGCCCGAGTACGGGACGCCGACGACGGTCACGCCACCGGCGGCGAGGTCCGCGTCGTGCGGGGTGAGCCGGTGCAGCATCCGCCGCTCGGCGGGCGGGTTCTCCACGCGGCTGTCCAGCAGTGCCGCGAGTCGGCGTACGGTCGGTTGCTGGTAGAGGTCGAGCAGCGTGGGCGCCGGCGTGATCTGCCGGACCACCTTCAGCGCCGCGAACGAGTCCCCGCCGAGGGCGAAGAAGCTGTCGTCAAGACCGATGTCGGCGACACCGAGCACTGCAGACCATGCCTCGGCGATCGCCTTCTCCCGTGGTGTCTCCGGCGCGGGGCCGGCCAGTGTGGCAGCGGTCTGCGGCGGTGCGGGCAGACGGCGCCTGTCGAGCTTGCCGTTGGGTGTCAACGGCAGCGCGCTCAGGGTCAGCACGCGGGCGGGGACCATGTGCACGGGCAGGGCGCGGCCCAACGCGTCGCGGAGCACGGCCTCGTCGGCCTCCTCGCCTGTCGCCGTGACCACGTATCCGATCAGCCGGGCGATACCCGAGGTCGGGGTGTGCACGGCGACCGCGCAGGACGAGATGCCCGGCAGGGCGCCCAGCGCGGCTTCCACCTCACCCAGTTCGATCCGGTAGCCGTTGACCTTGACCTGGTCGTCGAGGCGGCCGAGGAAGTCGACTGTGCCGTCGGCGTGAAAGCGGGCGGCGTCGCCGGAGCGGTACATGCGGGCCCCGGCTTCCGGGGCGTAAGGGTCGTCGATGAAACGTTCGGCGGTCAGCTCGGGTCGCTGGTGGTATCCGGGGGCGACACCGGCTCCACCCAGGTACAGCTCGCCGACGACACCTGCGGGTACCGGCTCGCCGTGGGCGTCCAGCACGTACACGCGGTTGCGGGGAAACGGGCGCCCGATCGGCAGCGGCGCCTCGGAGGGCAGGTGCGCCGCGGAGCCGTCGAACCATACGTTGTCGACTGTCACCTCGGTCACGCCGTACGCGTTGACCACCCGGCCGTGCGGCCCGACCAGGCGGCGGGCCAGCTCGTACTCGTGCACGTGCCACTTCTCGCCGCCGCCGATGAGCATCCGCAGCCAGGAAAGACCCGCGCCGGTTCGGTCAGCGTGCGCGAGCAGCCCGCGCAGCACGGCCGGGACCAGTTCGGTGCACTCGACCCGTTCGGTGCGCATCAGCTCGTACAGGTCGGCCGGGTCGAGCAGCGTCTCCCGGGGCACGACGACCAGCCGCCCGCCGGTGGTGTGCGCCCGCAGCGTCTCCCCGACGAACATGTCGAAGGAGAAGCTGGCCGCCTGCTGGTACGTCCACTCCGGACGGAGATCGTAGGCGCGCTGCCACATGTCGGCGGCGTGTACCAGGTTGCGGTGTGTCACGACGACGCCCTTGGCCATGCCAGTGGAGCCGGATGTGTAGATGACGTATGCCGGGTCGTCCGCGGCGGCGGCCGGCGGCAGGTCGCTGCCGTCGCCTGGTAGCGGGTCCCGCAGGTACGCGGCGTCAATCGACACGGTGGCACCGCTGTCGGCGAGCATGTAGTCGAGCCGTTCGCGCGGGTAGGCAGGGTCGAGCGGCACGTAGGCAGCTCCCGCCTTGAGTACGCCCCACATCGCGACGAACAGGTCGAGGCCCCGGTCGAGGCAGATCGCCACGCGGTCGCCGGGTTGGACACCTGCGGCCCGTAACCGCCGGGCGATGCGGTTGGCCCGCATGTTCACGTCGCCGTAGCTCATCGTGTCGCCGCGAAACGTCAGCGCCGGCGCGTCGGGTGTGGCTGCGGCGTGCCGCTCGAACAGCTCGTGGACCGTCGTCGCGTCCGGAACGGGTGCCGCGACGTCGTTCCAGTCGCGCAGGATCCGGTGCCGCTCCTCGGCGGTCAGCAGCGGCAGGCGTAGTACGTCGGTATCCGGGTCGCTCGCGGCGGCGGCCAGCAGGGTGAGCAGGTGGTCGGCCAGCGCCGCCATCCGTGGCTCGTCGAACAGTTCGGTGGCGTAGTCGATGGTGAGCAGCGGTCCGTCGGTCGGGAAGTCCAAGCCGACGGCGAGGTCCACCATGGTGGCGGCGGGCGGGAGTTCTCCGGCGTACCGGATGGCGGTGTCGTTCGGCGCCGGCGTGTTGTGCACGGTGAGCATGACCGGGCTGACCCGGTTCCGGTTGCCGCTGCCGGGCCGCGCCAACGCGTCGACCAGATCGGGAAGGGCGAGTGTCTGGTGGTCGAGGTCGGCCAGGACGGCGTCGCGGACTCGTGCGACCAGCTGGGCGAACGTCGGTGCGCCGGTCACGTCGCCTCGCATGGGCAGGATGTTGAGCAGCGGCCCGACCAGGGCGGCCTCGCCCGGTCCGGTGCGCCCGGCGACCGGCGTCAGCACGGTCACGTCGGTTCGGCCGGTGTAGCGGGCGAGGACCGTCTGCAGCCCGGCGAGCACCACCATGAACAGGCTCGCGCGCTCGCCTCGGCCGTAGGTGCGCAGCCGCTCCAATAGCATGGGGTCGACGTGACGGGTCAGCCGCGCGGCGGCGAAGGACCGGGCTACCGGGCGCGGCCGGTCGGCGGGCAGTTCCAGGTCGAGGTCCGCGTCGACGAACCGCTGCCGCCAGTACTCCCGCAGGTCCGCGTCGGAGCGGGCGGCCGTGTTCCGCGCCGCCAGATCGGGCAGCGCGACGGCAGGGGCCAGGTCGGGCTCCGCACCGGTTCGGGCGGCGCGGTACAGCGCGGCCAACTCCTCCCCGACGACAGTGGCGGACCAGCCGTCGAACACCAGATGATGCACGAGAAGAACCAGCTCCGTGCCGTCGGCGCCCAGGTACGCCCGCGCGAGCGGCCCGGCGGCGAGGTCGAACTTCGCCTTGACCGGCTCCCCCTGCGCCAGCTCGAGCAGGGCGTCGGAGCCGATCACCATCCGCGGCTCTGCACCGTCGTCGGGAAACCGGGCGCGCAGCAGTGGGTGCCGACGAGCCAGCGCAGTGAGGGCTCGGGCCAGCGCGGCGGGGTCGACCCGCTCGGCGAAGCGGTAGCGGATGCCCAGGGTGTGCGCGGGCAGGGCGGCGCAGACCTGCTCGGCGATCCAGAAGTCCCGCTGCAGTGAGCTCAGCGCCACCGGGACGCCCTCGGCCACGGCGACCGTCTCGGTCGCCCCGCCGGTTCCGACGCTCGTGACCAGATTCGCCACCTCCGCCAGGGTGGGCGCCGCGTACAGCCGGCTCAGCGTCAGCTGCACGCCGTGCTCGTGCCGCAGGGCGCTGATCATGCGTATGGCGTCGAGCGAGTCGCCGCCGAGTGCGAGGAAGTCGTCGTTCTGGCGTACCTGCGGGATACCGAGCACCGCCGTCCAGATCCGGGCCACCGCGCGCTGCGCTGGGGTGAGGTCGGTGTCCACGACCGGGCCGTCCGGGACAACCGCGGCCAGGGCCCGTCGATCGACCTTGCCCTGCACGGTGATCGGCAGGCGGTCGTGGCGCACCAGAGCAGCCGGGACCAGGTACGCGGGGAGCACTTCGGCCAGGGCGGCGCGAACCGCGATCAGGTCGATCCCGCGGTCGGCCACCACGTGTCCGGTCAGCCGCGCCTGGCCGCCCCGCTCACCGAGCAACACAACGGCGTCCTCGATGCCCGGCGCGGTCCGCAGGGCCGCCTCAATCTCCCCCGGCTCCACCCGGAAGCCACGGATCTTCATCTGCTCGTCGAGGCGCCCCAGGAACTCCAGCGACCCGTCCGCGGCGCGGCGCACCCGGTCCCCAGTGCGGTACTCACGGCCGTTAGGCCCCGGCCGGAAACGCTCGGTGGTCAGGTCCGGCCGGCGCAGGTACCCGGTGGCGACCTGGGCTCCGCCGATCGCCAACTCCCCGGCTTCACCGTCGGGGGCCTCGGCGCCGTCCGCGGCGAGTACTCGACAGGTGAGGCCGGGCAATGGGTGCCCGATCGGCACGGCGTCGCCGGCCCAGTCGGTCAGGTCGGCGACGGTGGCGACGACTGTGGTCTCGGTCGGCCCGTAGGTGTTGAGCAGTCGTACCCCGGGACCGGCGGCACGCTGCCACCGGCGCACCGCGTCGGGCCGCGCGGCCTCGCCCCCGATGATCGCCAGCCGGATCGTGGCGGGCAGGGTCGCCTCGCCACGGTCCAGGGCGGCGACCAGGTCGTGCCAGTACGCGGTCGGCAGGTCCAGCACGGTGATGCCGAGTCCCGCGCAGCCGTCCAGGAACAGGTCGGGGCGACTGATCATGTCATCATCGCGCAGCACGACGGCTGCCCCGCAGGTCAGCGCCGGGAAGATCTCCTCGACGCTGGCGTCGAAGCTCAGCGACGCGAACTGCAGGACGCGGTCGGCGGCGGTGAGCTCGTAGCGCTGCCGGGCGGCGGCGCAGAACGCGGCGAGCGCGGACGTCGGCACGACCACGCCCTTGGGCCGCCCGGTCGACCCCGACGTGTACACGACGTACGCCGCTCCCGTGCCAGCCGCCGCGTGCGCTTCTGCTCCGACCGGGGTGTCCGTCGCGGCGACGCCGTCCGGGCTGATGACCGCGCGGGGCCTCGCGTCGGCGAGGATGAGCTCCTGGCGTTCCGCGGGATAGGCCGGGTCGATGGGCACGTAGCCCGCGCCCACCCGCAGGACCGCCAGCATCGCCACGATCGCGTCCCGGCTACGCGGCATGCGCAGCCCCACCAGGTCGCCGTCCGACACCCCGGCCACCGTCAACTCCGCTACCCGCTCCTCGACGCGGGCAACCAGCTCCGCGTAGGTCAGGTCTCCCGCGCCGTCAACCACCGCCGTAGCCGCGGGCCGGCGGTGGGCCCGCGCGACGATCGCCCGCCACAGTGGACCCTCCCCCACCGGTGATGTGCGGATGCCAATGGCCTGACTCATGAAGGGCTCCCGGGTGTCGCAGACAGCGAAAGGCGTGCCGGCGCAAGACCCTAGGGATCAACTGAGGTTCGCGGATGAACACCGACCGACACCCGGAAGGACCTTGATCACGGGCACGTTCACC